>NZ_CP109445.1:1689285-2027142 GCF_036227245.1 Streptomyces sp. NBC_01477 | reverse complement strand
GGGCTGACCCGCGGTGTCAGCGCGCCGCCTCGAAGGCCCGCCCGGCGGGCGTCTCCACCGCGCCGCTGCGGAAGAGGCCGCTGCTCGGCTTGCTGTCGTCGGCGCCCAGCCCGAACCAGGCGTACCGCTGCAGATACGGCAGCCCGTCCAGCATCCTGGCCGCCGCCGTGACGAAGGCCGCCTGCTGCTGGTCGGTCGGGAAACGGGTGCCGTGGGAGAAGTCGATCAGCGCGAACTCGGTGAGCCAGATCGGCTTGTGGTACCGGTTGTACACCGCCTGGAGGTACGACTTGAGCTGCGCCACCGCGTCGGGGGTGGTGAAGTCGCCGCCGTACCAGTGCAGGGCGATGAAGTCGACCCGGTAGCCCTTCGTGCTCGCCCCCGACATGAAGCGGTCCAGCCAGCCGCCCGCCGTGTCGCCGCCGTAGGCGACCGCGGGGCTGCCCAGCACCTTGCCGGTGGACTCCAGCTTCGGCCACAGCGAGAGCGCCTGGTCCACGGTCATGTTCGACTGGGCCGACATGTCGGGCTCGTTGAAGCCCAGCAGATACGGCCCCGCCTTCTTCGCCTGCGCCAGCGCGCTCGCGTCGGCGCTCGCCCCGCCCCAGATCATCGGTACGAAGCCGGGGCCGCTGACCCCGCTGTGGCTGGTCGACCAGGTGTAATACCAACCCGCACCGGACTTGTCGAGCGCGGAGTCCACCCCGTTGAAGCTCCACACCCCCACTCCCTTGCGGGCGGAGGACGCCGGCGGCGCGGGCGGCGGTGCCTTGACGGGCGCGTGGGTCGCGGGCGGCCTGCTGCTCGCGGGAGTTGCCGGCCGGGGCTTGGTGGTCGACGGGCTCGGCGCGGCGGTGGTGGCCGGCGGCGTGGTGGCCGCGGCGCCGGTGGCGACGGCGGACGGCGACGCCACGGTGTCCGCGGCCGGTTCGCCGTCCTGGCCGCCGGCCGTCAGGTGCACCGCGAGCAGCGCGCCCGCCGCGACCGCGGCGACGGTGCCGACCGCGGCGCCGGTCACCCCCGCCGGCCCGTGCAGCAGCCGCGGCCTGGCCCGTGAGCCATGCCGCGCACCGCTCCGCCGTGGGGGTGAGTGCGGAGCGGTGCGCGGGGCCGCGGAAGCCGCGGCCGGGGTGGGGGGTACGGGGGCCGCCGGGTGGGCGAAGGCGGCGGGAAAGGCGGGGGCGTGCGCGGCGAACGGGCCGCCGACGCCGATCGGCACCGGCAGCAGCGGCAGCCCGCTGAGCAGCCGGTCCATCGGCAGCAGCGCGCCGGCGCGCCCGGTGCAGTCGGCGCAGCCGCGGATGTGACGGGCGAAGCGCTTGCGCCACAGGGGGCTCGGCACCCCGTCCCAGCCGCCGGTCAGATGGCGCAGCCCGTCGCACTCCGGGCCGCCGCCCAGCGCGCGTACCACCGACCGCGAGGTCTCCAGCTGCTCCTTCATCCGCTGCACCTTGACCGCCGCGTGCTGCCGGGTCAGGCCGAGCGCGTCGGCCAGTTCCGAGCGGCCGAGGTCGCCGGTCTCCTCCAGCCACCACAGCGCCAGCAGCGTACGGTCGTCGCCGTCCAGCCAGCGGGTGGCCTCGGCGATGTCCCGGCGCTGGTCGGTCAGGCCGAGGCGCAAAATGGTCACCGCCGCGAAGTCGGACGCGGGGTCGGGTATCAGCTCGGCCGCGTCCAGGGCCGTCTGGTGGTGCCAGGACGCCTTGCGCGCCTGCTCGCGGTCCCGCACCTGGCGCACCGCGATGGCCACCAGCCAGGACCGGAACGCCGCCGGGTCGCGCAGGTCCGCCAGACCGCGCACCACCCGCAGCAGCGTCTCCTGCACCACGTCGTCCACATCGTCGTGCCCGTCCAGCGCCCGGCCCACGACGTTGTAGACCAGCGGCAGGCACTGCGCGACCAGCCGGTCGAGCGCCGGCTGATCGCCCGCCCGCGCGGCGGTCACCAGCGCGGGGTCGGGTCCGACACGGTCGCCTGCGCGCATGCTGCTCCACTCTCCGTCCGTCACAGTTCCCCCGGACAGGAGACGGTGCCACGCCCGGCGGATAACGGAAACCCGCCGGGCGCGACGCGCCGGCTACGGATTGGGCACGGTGTCCGTGAACGCGGTGCCCGCCGCACGGTAGCCCGCGACCCGCGCGCTCACCTGCGCCGGGCTGAGCACCTGGTCCTTGACGAAGCAGACGTAGTCCACCTGCTCGTCGTACGACCGCGGGGTGCTGCCGGTCTGCCCGGCCAGGTCGATCAGCCAGTGGTTGAAGTCGATCCACTGCGGCGTCTCGGGCAGGTACGGCTCACCGTGCGTCGCGACGACCTGGCCGTCGATGTAGTACGTGATGCTGGTGTTGTCGATGGTGATCTGCAGATCGTGCCAGCCGTCCAGGCTGCCGTACTGCTGGCCGTGGGTGTTGACGGCGTTCCACGGGTCGGGGTTGTAGGTCTCCCAGGACGTCTCGTACATGATGTTCTGCGTCTCGCCCCAGCCGCCGTTGGGCAGGTACTCGAAGTCCTGCTCGCTGTAGTCGGGGTCCATCGGCGCGTTGAGCGGGGTGAAGGTGAAGAAGGTCTGGTTGACGTGGTCGCCGTCGGGGCCGCCGCTGGGGGTGTCGTCGAAACGCACCCGGGCCGCGTAGGTCCCGTTCTTGAACTTCCTGGCGGTGGTCTGGAGTTCGGTTTCCCGGGTGCCGGAGGCGGTGCCGTCGGTGGTGAGCCGCAGGTTCATCACCTTGTTCGAGCCGTCGGCGACGAAGGTGACGTCCTGCGGCGACCAGGTGGCGCCGGCCACGCCGGGGCCGCCCTGTCCGGACTTCACCGTCCAGCCGTGCTGCTGGACGGCCGGGTCGGAGCTGGCGGTGTAGGAGAAGTCGTCGAAGAGCGCGGGCGCGTTCTGGTCGCCGCCACCGCCTGGTGAGGTCGGCGGAGTGGTGGGCGGGGTCGTGGGAGGAGTGGTGGGCGGGGTCGGGTTGTTGCCCGCGGGCGCGGTGCCGTAGACGAGCGCGCCGGCGTCCTGCACGGTGAGCTTCGGCCAGTTCGCGTACGCGGTCTGCGCGCCGTTGAAGGAGTAGTCGTCGGACTGGGTCAGCGTCTGCCAGTCCGCCCGGTAGAAGCGCAGTTGCAGGTCACCGGTGTTCTGCCCGGGCGCGAGCGAGCCCGCGCCCGCGGTGAAGCCGACCTCCAGGTAGCGGTCGGCGGTCGCGGTGGGATTGGCCAGTGTGCCGAAGGTGCCGGTGACGTTGGCGCAGCCCTTGACCGCCCAGGAGCACGCGAAGCGGTAGGTGACCCCCGGGCCGTCGGACTTGAAGTAGTAGCGGACCGTGACCCGGCTCAACGGGACGCTGCCCGTACCGGTGTTGGTGACCTCCAGCCACGGCTCCGCCTGGTCGGCGGTCGCACCGGAGGCGCTCGTACGGTATTGCGCGGTCAGCGAGTCCTGGGCCGCCGCCGCGGGCAGCGCGGTGAGCGCGGCGCAGCCGAGGCCGGCCGCCGCGCACACCGCCATCGCGGTGCGCATCCTCGCGGTGAGCCGCAATCTGCCCTTGTGTGAACGGTTTTGTGCGGTGTTTCCTGACACGGGTGATCCCTTTCCAGTGGGGTGGTGACTGGGTCAGCGCAAAGTGGTCGTGGGGGCCGGGCTGCGGCGCGGCACACGCAGCGCGTCGAGGCGGGCCTCGTGCAGCCGCAGCGCGGGGGAGAAGTCGGCGGACCAGTCGCTGGCCGGGTTCCAGGCCCGGTCGGCGAGCGCGGCCAGCCGGGGGAAGGCCAGGTACTCGGCATGCGCGGGAGTGCTGACGTACTCGGTCCACAGCTGCGCCTGGGTGCCGAGCACCCGGGCGGCGGCGGCCGGCTCCCAGTCGGCGGGCGCGGCCCCGGCGCCGTGCACCGCCCGCAGGTCCACCACACCGCCCGCCTGGCCCGGCGGCTCCGCCGGGTCGGCGGACTGCGGGTAGTCCAGGTACGTCGAGCGGTAGGGAGTCATGATCACGTCGTGGCCGCGCCGGGCCGCGGCGAGGCCGTGCGCGGAGTCCCGCCACGGCATCACGGTGAAGTCGGCGGGCAGCGCGCCCGAGTCCTCCGCCCAGCACACCGGCCGCCGCCCCTGCGCCAGCAGGAACTCGCCGACCTGCCCGAGGAACCAGCCGTGCAGCGCCCGGGGCGCCCCGAGCCCCAGCTCGGCCGCCCGCCGCCGCGCGGCCGTACTGGTCTCCCACTCGGTGACCGGGCACTCGTCGCCGCCGACGTGCACATACGGGGAGGGGAAGACGTCGAGCACCTCGCCGAGCACGGTCCTGCAGAAGTCCAGGACCTCGTCGTGGACGCCGAGCACCGTGTCGCACACGCCCCACTCGGTCCACACGTCCAGCGCCCGCCCCGGCACATTGCCCAGCCCCGGATACGCCGCCAGGGCCGCGCGCGCATGGCCGGGCATCTCGATCTCGGGGACGACGGTGACCCCGCGCTCGGCCGCGTAGGCGACCAGGCCGCGCAGCTCGGCGGCCGTGTAGGCGCCGGAGTGCGGCACCGCGCCCGCGCGCACCCCGCCGACCTCGGTCAGCGCGGGGAAGGCCGCGACCGGCATCCGCCAGCCCTGGTCGTCGGTCAGGTGCAGATGCAGCACATTGAGCTTGTGGAAGGCCAGCAGGTCGGTGAAGCGGCGCAGGAAGGACACCGGCTGGAAGTGCCTGGCCACATCGAGCATCGCGCCCCGCCAGCCGAACCGCGGCACATCGGTGATCTGCACCCCGGGCATCCGCCACGGCACCCCGGTCACCGGGCGCGCCGACAGGGCCTGCGCGGGCAGCAGCTGGCGGATCGTCTGCACACCGCGCAGCAGCCCGGCCGGGCGGGCCGCCCGCAGCAGCACCGCGTCGGGGCCGACGGTCAGGCCGTAGCCCTCGTCGCCGAGGCCGCCGAGCATCGCGTCGACGACCAGGACGACAGTGCCGGTGGGGGACTGCCGCAGCGGCAGCCCGGTGGCCGGGGCGAGCAGCGTACGCAGCAGCCGGGCGGCGCCCAGCGCGTCGCCCGAGGCGCGCACCGCGGTGGACTCGTCGAAGGTGAAGTGGCCGGGGATGCGGGCGAATTGGGTGGGGTGCGGAATGATCACGGCGGTGGCTCTCCAGGTCTCCCCGGCCGCCGGCGGGCGGGAGCGGGGATAGGGCGGCGCGGGGCAGCACGGGGCAGCACGGGTCGCGCGCTCGGCGGCGCGGACCGCGGGGGCGCGGATGTTCGGGGACGGCGGGGGCCGCCGGTGCGGTCAGCCCTTGACGGCGCCCGCGGTCATGCCGGAGGTGACGCGGTTCTGCAGGAGCAGGAAGACCACCAGCACCGGCAGCATGAACAGCGACGAGGCGGCCATCGTGGCGCCCCAGTCGGTGCCGAAGACGTTGCTGAACGACGACAGCCAGACCGGCAGGGTGCGGGCGCCCTGGTTCTTGATGATCAGGGTGTTGGCGAAGGCGAACTCGTTCCACGCCGTGATGAAGCCGAACAGCGAGGTGGACAGCAGCCCGGGCGCCAGCAGCGGGAAGGTCACCCGGCGGAAGGCCTGCGGCCTGGTGCAGCCGTCGACCTGCGCCGCCTCCTCCAGCTCCACCGGGATCGCGGCCAGGAAGCCGCGCAGCGTCACGATGGTGAAGGGCAGCGTCATCATGAAGTAGATCAGTGTCAGCATCGACAGCCTGTCGAGCATGTCGGTGTCCCTGGCGATCACGTACATCGGGATCAGCAGCGCCTCCCAGGGCGCCATCTGCGCGACGAACACCAGCAGGATGAACGCCCGCCGCCCGCGCCACCGCATCCGCCCGACCGCGAAGGCCGCCAGCAGCGCCACCACCAGCGCCATCAGCACCGCGCCGAGCGTCACCGTCAGGCTGTTGCGCCAGAAGGTGCCGAAGCCGGGGGAGTCCACGGCGGTACGGAAGTGCGCCAGCGTGGGGTGCAGCGGCAGGAAGGACGGCGAGTCCGACTGGATGTCGGAGGCGGGCGTGAAGGCGGTGAGCACCATCCAGTAGATCGGGAAGACCGACACGGCCAGCGTGAGCAGGGCGGCCAGGTTCAGCGGCAGCCGGCGCAGCCGCGGGCGGCGGCGCGGCAGCCGCACCGGGGCTTTACCAGTAGTGGTAAGAGCGGTCACAGCGCGCCCTCCTGGCGGAACATCCGGCGCAGGTTGAACACCAGCGCGACGAGCAGGATCAGCACGGTCAGGGTGGAGACGGCCGCGCCGAGGTCGTACTTGTGCAGCGACTGGGCGATCTGGAAGGCGTAGACAGGCAAGGTGGTGGTGGCGCCGTTCGGGCCGCCCTCGCCGATCACCCAGATCTGGGTGAACGCCTTGAAGCACCAGATCACTTCGAGCGAGGTGACGAGCGCGAACAGCGGGCGCAGCATCGGGAAGGTGACCAGCCGGAAGGACTGCCAGGCGCTCGCCCCGTCGATCTTCGCCGACTCGTACAGCTCGGCCGGGATGGTGGTGAGGCCGCCGTAGAGCGTCAGCGCGGCGAACGGCACCGACTGCCACACCACCAGGACGACCAGGATCGCGAAGGTCGAGCCGCCGTGCGCGAACCAGGTGTAGTCCCGGTACGAGTCGAAACCCAGCTTGACCAGTGCCCAGTTGACCACTCCGAAACGGGACTGGAACAGCCACTGGAAGATGGTGGTGGCGGCGATGACCGGCGTCGCCCAGGTCAGCACCAGGCCGCTCATCACCGCCAGCCGCATCCGCCGGCCGAGCCTGATCAGCATCAGCGACACCGCGGTGCCGAGCACCATGATCAGCGCGACGTTCAGCCCGGTCCACCACAGGGTGCGGCGCACCACCGTCCAGAACTCCGGATCGTCCAGCACCGTGCGGTAGTTGGCGAAGCCGACCCAGGTCGCACCGCCCCGGATCAGCTGGCCGAGGCCGAAGTGCTGGAAGGACATGACGGTGTTTCTGACGATCGGGTAGACCAGCAGGAACACCGCCCCGACCACGGTGGGCGCGACCAGCAGGTACGGCCAGAGCGCGGCGACCCGTACCCGCCGCCGCACCCGCGGCGGCGCCGGTGGCGGATCCGTGACGGCCGGCCGCGGCGCGGCGGCGGAGTGGGCGGTGAGCACGGGATTCTCCTGGGGTGTCGGCGGGCTGCGGCGGGGCGGGGCGGGGTCAGGAGGCGGTGTTGAGCGCCTTGGTGATCGCGTCGGAGGCGGTCCTGCCCGCCGCGTCCGGGTCGGCGCCGGTCAGCACCTGGGTCATGTACTGCTTGATCGGGTTGTTCGCCTCGACCGCCGCCCAGTTCGGGGAGTTCGGGGTGGCGTGGCCGTTCGCCGCGCCCACCGCCATCACCGACGCGCCCGGATTGCCGGCCAGGACCGAAGCCAGCGACGTGCGGTTGGGCACGTAGCTCATCTCCTTGGCCATGTCGGTCTGGAAGGCGGTGCCCGCGAGAGCCTTGACCACTTCGTAGGCCAGCGCCTGGTGCCGCGAGGCCTCCGGGATCACCAGGTCGGAGCCGCCGGTGAAGACCGCGCCGGGCTTGTCGGCGGTCTTGCCCGGGATCGGGAAGAAGCCGATCCTGTCCTTCATCGCCGGGTTGGCCTTGGTGATGACCGCGGCGCCGCCGGGCACCGAGATGATCTGCGCGCTCTTGCCCTTGGCGAAGACGTCCGCCTGGAGCGGCTTGGCCTCGTCGGCGTCCTTGGGACCCTTGCCGAGCGCCTGGAGCTGCTGGTAGAAGGCCATGCCCGCCTTGGCCTGCGGGGTGTCCAGGGCGCCCTTCCACTGGTCGCCGTCCTTGACCGCGAGGTCGCCGCCCTCGTCCCAGACGAAGCCCGCCAGCGCGTACCAGGTCTGCCCCGGCAGGTAGATCCCGTCGTTGCCGCCGGTGTTGAGCTTGGCGGTGTCCGCGATCCACTCGGCGCGGGTCTTGGGCGGGGCGGTGATGCCGGCCTTCGCGAAGAGGTCCTTGTTGTAGATCACCACGCGGTTGGCGGCGTACCACGGCACGCCGTACTGCTTGCCGTCGATCTTCCCCGGGTCGGCGAGCCCGGGTATCCAGTCGGAGCCCTGGAGGTCGGCCACCTTGGCGGTGAGGTCCTCGACGCCGCCGCTGGCCGCGTACTGCGCGACCTGCGTGTTGCCGACCTCCATCACGTCCGGCGCGTCCTTGCTGGCCAGCGCGCTGGTGATCTTCTGGCCTATGCCGTCCCACGGCTGGATCTGGATGTCCAGGGTGGTGCCCTTGTGCGCCGCCTCGAAGGAGGTCTTGAAACGGCTGAGGACACCGTCGGACATGCTGTCCTGCATGATCCAGACGGTCAGCTCGGCCGGCGCCGCGGCGGCGCTGCCGGGGGAGTCGGAGGAGTCGTCGGACGACGAGCCGCAGGCGGTGAGGCCGGTGACGGCCGCCAGGGCGAGCGCGGCGGCGGCGGGGAGGAGTCGGGATCTCACGGTGATGTCACCTCGGGAAGCGCGGGCGGAATTGACCACTTGCCAACTGGTCTGGTGCTGCTCGCAGAAGGTGGCATAGACCACTGGTGACGTCAAGGCCTCGCGCGCTGCCGGGAATCCGGTCGTATACCGTTGTGTACTGGGACGCAGCCGCCCGCCACGGCTGGCATGCTGGTCAGCATCTGGATAACCTCAGCTGGACAACCCGCAGCACGGAAAGGACACCAGTCATGGTCAGCGAGCCGTCGCGCTCCGCGGTGAAACGCGAACGGGTCCGCGACTACCTCATGGAACTCGTCGAGTCCTGCGCCCCCGGCGACCCGATCCCCTCCGAGCGCACCCTGTGCGAACAGCTCGGCGTCTCCCGGCCCACCCTGCGCTCCGCCGTGGACGAACTGGTCACCACCGGGCTGCTGCTGCGCGAGCACGGGCGCGGCATGTTCGTCGCCCGCGCCAAGATCACCCAGGAGCTCGCCCCGGCCCGCGACGCGTACCGCCTGCCGCAGGCGTCCGGCAGCTGGGCCAGCCGGGTGCTGGAGTTCACCACGGTGCAGGCGGGCGCCCGCGTCGGCCGCAAGCTGCACATCTCGCCGGCCGCGGAGATCACGTACATCGCGCGGCTGCGGCTCGTCGACGACGAGCCGATGGCCATCGAGTACCTCCATGTGCCCGCGGCACTCGTCCCCGGGCTGCGGCCCGACGACATGGAGTCCGGCGACTTCTACGACTTCCTGCGGGAGCGGCACGGGGTGCGGGTGCACGAGGCCGTGCAGTCCATCGAGCCGACCGTCACCAACGAGGAGGAGGCCAGGCTGATCGGGGTGCCCGTGCTCTCACCCGCGCTGCTCTTCGAGCGGCTGACGAAGGACGCGACGGGGCGGCCGGTGGAGTACGTCCACTCGGTCTACCGGGGTGACCGCTACCGGATCGTCTCCCGGCTGGCCCTGGGCGACGCCGCCCCGGCCACGCCCCTGTCCCCGGCCCAGCACCACCCGGGCATCCCCCCGGGCGACCTCGATTCCCGCCGGGAGGTGCCGGCGATGACCACCGGTGACGTCCAGCCAGGTTCTTGACCCGAGCTGGGTCCTAGCTGCCCTTCCCTCCGGCCCGTCGTGGCTCGCCAACCCCGGGGGTTGCCACTCGCGGTGGCGTGCTTGCCTGCGGCTGCGCGGTGGCCGGTCGCGCAGTTCCCCGCGCCCCCGGGGTGGTGGCTGCCCGTTTCCACACGACGGTTCGTCGTGGCCGGTCGCGCAGTTCCCCGCGCCCCTACGGGGCTCGTCCCCTGTCGCAGAGGGCAAGCGAGCTTTTCCAGGGGCGCGGGGAACTGCGCGCTCAGCCACGACGGCGCAGCCGACAGGCACGCCACGGCGAGTGGCACTCACCCAGGGGCGCGGGGAACTGCGCGACCGGCCCCCATGGCGCCGCGGGTGAGCGCGTACCGCGAGAAGCACCCACCCCGGGGGCGGGGAGCGGTCCGGGCTAGTGGAGTTGGGGGGTCGGGGGCGCGGCCCGGGGAAAGGCCGGGCGGCTGAAGAGGAGGGGGTCGACGGTGAGCGCCGTCGCGCCGAGTGGCTCAGCCAGTCGGCGCAAGGCACTGTCGGACAGCCGGATCCACCGCTGGCAAGGCCCCAGCGCCGCCCGCAGCCGCTGATCCGTGGTGAAGGCCACCGCCGTCCGCGTCCCGACGGGCGTGCGCCACAGGCGTACGACGACGCCCGCGGGCCCGCTGCGTACCGGTACGTACAGCGGCCGGAGGCCGGTCGCGGGCTGCGCGCTGACGTCCATGGCTTCACCGTAACCGCCCCCGCCCGACGCGCACGCCGAGCGCGGTCCCCTTCCGTACGATCACCCGGTGGGGCTGCGTCAACTGGGATGCTCCGTCACCGTCGCGGAGGAACAGCTGGGGCGCGGCGGGCACACTCACCGCCGACACGTAGCCGGCGGTGCGTGCCGGTGCGCGCACGAAAGCCGCCCCGCCGGGCCGCGTACGGGGGTCGCGGTCCTGCGGGGCGGCGTATGCGGGGGGCCGGTGGTGCCGGGTGTCCCGTCCCCACGATGACCCGGCGACCGGCCCCCGGACCCGGCGCCGTCCGCTCAGGCGGCGCCGGGTGTTCAGGGGGCGGTCGGTCTCACATGTGTACGGCCGCGGCTCCGGCCGGCTGGTCGCCCGGTACCGGACGGCCGCCGCGGTACATGAACAGGGCCAGCACACTGCCGAGCGTGAGCAGCCCGGCCGACCACCAGTACGCGGTCGCGTAGCTGTGCAGCTGGGCCTGCGCCGCCGCCGCCTTGCCCGTGTGGTGGGTCATGTACGAGGTCGCGGCGCTCGCGGCCAGCGTGTTCAGCAGCGCGGTGCCGATCGAGGCGCCCACCTGCTGCATCGTGTTGACCGCGGCCGAGGCCACGCCCGCGTCCGCCTCGCCGATCCGCTCGGTGGCCACGCTCATCGCGGCGGGCATCACCAGGCCGAGGCCGAAGCCGATCACCAGCAGCGGCGGCAGCACATTGCCCGCGTAGCTGCTGCTGAGGTCGAGGGTGGTCAGCCAGGCCATGCCCACCGCCGCCAGGAACATGCCCACCGGCACGATCGGGCGCGGGCCGAGCCGCGGCAGCAGGGTATTGGTGACCAGCTGGGCCGCCACCATCAGCGCGCCGATCATCGGCAGGAAGCCGAGGCCGGTCTTGACCGGGTTGTAGTGCAGCGACAGTTGCAGGTAGTAGGTCAGGAAGAGGAACACGCCGAACATTCCGGCGCCGGACAGTGCCAGCACCGTGAAGGACGCGCCGCGGTTGCGGTCCAGCAGCACGCGCAGCGGCAGCAGCGGGTGCGCCGTACGGGTCTGCCACCAGCTGAAGGCGGCCACCAGCACGGCGCCGATTATCAGGAAGCCCCAGGTCAGCGGGGAGCCCCAGTGGTGGGTCTCGGCGTTCGAGAAGCCGTAGACCACGGAGAACAGACCGGTGGTGACCAGGATGGTGCCCGGCAGGTCCAGCTTCGGCCGCTCGGCGGGCGCGCCCTTGCGCAGCAGTGCCATACCGCCGATGAAGGCGACCACGGCGAAGAACAGGTTCACGTACAGCGTCCAGCGCCAGCTCAGGTGCTCGGTCAGCACGCCGCCGAGCAGCAGGCCGATACCGCCGCCCGCGCCGGCGATGGCGCCGTATATGCCGAAGGCCTTCGCGCGCTCCTTGGCGTCGGTGAAGGTCGTGTTGAGCAGCGAGAGCGCCGCGGGGGCGAGCATGGCGGCGAACAGGCCCTGGAGGGCGCGGCCGGTGACCAGCACCTCGAAGTTCTGTGCCGCGCCGGCCAGCGCGGAGGCGGCGGCGAAGCCGACGACGCCGATCAGGAAGACGATCTTGCGGCCGACCAGGTCGGACAGCCGGCCGCCGAGCAGCAGCAGGGAGCCGAAGGCGAGGGAGTAGGCGGTGACGATCCACTGCCGGTTGCCGTCGGAGAAGTCCAGCGCCTTCTGGGCGGACGGCAGGGCGATGTTCACGACGGTGGCGTCGAGGACCACCATCAGCTGGGCGATGGCGATGACGGCCAGTACCCACCAGCGGTGGTTGGCCTTCTCCTCGCGTGGGCCGGATGAGCCGGACGTACGCTCCGGTGCGGTTTTCGAGAGCCTGTCGACGGGAACGTCGGCTGCGGGTTGGGAGGACATCAGGCGGAACTCCTGAGGTGGGACGGGCAGGGCTGTACCGCAGGAAGAACGAAACGGTTTCGTACTCCACGACCGTACGACCAGCACTATCGAAACGCAAACGTTTCGCTCGCGCCCGGTGTGTGCGCCTGCTCACACCGCCCTCGGGCCGCGCTGTTACGTGTCCGCGCGGCCCGTCACCGCGACGGTGACGCCCAGTCCGATCATCGCGAGCCCCCCGGTACCGCCGACCGTCGCCATCCGCCGCGGCGAACGCGCGAACCAGGCGCGGGCGGCGGACGCGCCCAGCGCCCAGACGCTGTCGCAGAGCAGTGCGATCACCGTGAACACCAGGCCGAGCACCAGCATCTGCTCGTGCACGCGGCCCGCGCCGCGGTCCACGAACTGCGGCAGGACGGCGGCGAAGAACACCATCGTCTTGGGGTTGGTCACCCCGACGACGAAGCCCTCCCAGAGCGTACGGAGGTCGCCCCTGCGGTCCCCGGCGGCCTCCGCCTCCTCGGTGTCCTCCGGCATCGCCGCGGCGAGCGCGCCGCGGCTGCGGAAGGCCTTCACGCCGAGGAAGACCAGGTAGGCGGCGCCCGCCAGCTTCAGCGCGATGAACAGGCCGACCGAGCGGGACACGATCTCGCCGAGGCCGACCGCGACGGTCGCGCTCAGCGTGTACGCGCCGATCGCGTTGCCCAGGACGCTGCCCAGGGCCGTGCGGCGGCCGTGCGCGAGGGCGCGGCCCAGCACGAACAGGACGCTCGGGCCCGGGATGAGGACCAGTACCAGTGACATTGCGGCGAAGCCGCCTACCCGATCGACGCTCACGCCGCGGACACTACTCCCGCCACTCGCGTGCCGCGCTCTCTTTTCCCCCGGCCCGGCCGCTGTGCGCCGTCCTCGGGACCTCCCCCCGGTGGGGGCCGGGGGCGCGGTTCCCCGCGCCCCCGGGTGATCGCCCGTTGCGGTGCGTGCCTGCCTGCGGCGCCATCGTGGCTGGTCGCGCCGCTCCCCGCGTGCTTTTCGGGGCTCGTCCTCCACCGCAGGGGGCGACGCGCCAGCAGCGCGGGGAACGGCGCGCGCAGCCATGACGCAGGCGCGGGCGAGTTGCCACCCGCACGTGGCAACTCCCGAAGGGCGCGGGGAACCGCGCGACAAGCCACGGCGGCGGGTCGGACAAGCAACGGAACGCCCAGGGCAGGCGCGCGGGCCGCCAGGGGCCGGCCTAGGGCAGGAGGCCGGTGCGGCGGGCGGTGCTGACCGCTTCGAGACGGGTGTGCGCCCCCAGCTTCCGCATGGCCGAGCGCAGGTACGACTTGACGGTCTCGGGCCGCAGCCGCAGCCGGGCCGCCGCCGCGGCATTGGTCGCGCCGGAGGCGACCGCCGCGAGGACGTCCAGCTCGCGCGGGGTGAGCTGGACGGCAGACGTGCGGGCGGGAGAGGGCGGCACCGCGGCCGACGCGAGCCGGGCGCACGCGGTCAGCAGCTCCTGGCGGAGCCGCACGTCGGGGATGCGCACCGCGAGCGCCCGCAGTTCGGTGTGCGCCTCGCGCACCTCCTCCCAGGCCCGCGGGTCCGCCGCGACCGGCCCCTGGCAGGAGGCGAGCAGCCGCCGCGCCTCGTCCCTTATGGCGAGCGCCTGTTCAAGGTCGCGGGCCGCGTCCAGCGCAGCGGCCAGCGGCCGGTCACCGAGGGCGTACGGCTGGCGCAGCGCCCCGTACAGCACTCCCCTGACCTGCCGTTGGACCACGATCGGCACGGCGAGGACCGAGCGCAGCCCTTCTCCCGCGACGGCGGCGTCGTATTCGTGGCTGATGGCGCGGGACGAGCCGTAGTCGGTCACCGCGTAAGGGCGGCCCAGCGCCAGGGACTTGCCGCCGAGGCCGTTCCCGGTGCGTACCGCGAGCCCGCGCAGCGAATCCGTGTCGGCGCCCGACAGCTCGCTGATCCTGAACTGCCGCGTGCCGGCTCCCGCCACCAACCCGCCGAAGGCCACCGGCAGTAAACCCGACCTGCGCATCCGCAGCAGGGCAGCCCGAATTTCCATCGCTTCGGCACGACTGCCGTCCACCGCGCCACCTCCTCACCCCCGTCCGGGGGTAGTGAGACCCACGTCACTACCGCACGATGCTACCGAGGGGACATCCACGAGGAGGACACATGGCGGCATCGGACGCGACCGGGGCATTCCGGGCCGCCCGGGACTTCCTGCTGCGGCACCGCGAGGACTACACGGCGGCCCGCGACGGATTCCGCTGGCCGGAGCCCGCGCGCTTCAACTGGGCGCTGGACTGGTTCGACGTCATCGCCGCGGGCAACGACCGCCCGGCCCTGTGGATCGTCGAGGAGGACGGCGCCGAGTCGCTGATCTCCTTCCGTGAGATGTCCGACCGCTCCGACCGGGTCGCGTCCTGGCTGCGCGCCCGCGGGGTGCGGGCCGGCGACCGGGTGCTGCTGATGCTGGGCAACCAGGTCGAGCAGTGGGAGTCCGTGCTGGCGCTGATGAAGCTGCGGGCGGTGGCCATCCCGGCGACCCCGCTGCTGGGACCGGCCGACCTGCGCGACCGGATCGGCCGCGGGCGGGTCCGGCACGCGATCGTACGGGCCGCGGACACCGCCAAGTTCGCCGAGGTGCCGGGCGACTACACCCGGATCGCGGTCGGCGGCGGCGCGCAGCCGCCCTGGCTGGCCTACGAGGACGCGTACGCGGCACCGCCCGGCTTCACCCCGGACGGGCCGACCGCCGGGTCGGACCCGCTCATGCTCTACTTCACCTCCGGCACCACCGCCCGGCCCAAGCTGGTCGAACACACCCATCTGTCGTATCCGGTCGGGCACTTGGCCACGATGTACTGGATCGGGCTGCGGCCGGGCGATGTGCATCTGAACATCTCCTCGCCCGGCTGGGCCAAGCACGCCTGGTCGAGCCTCTTCGCGCCCTGGAATGCCGAGGCGACGGTCTTCGTGCACAACTACACGCGGTTCGACCCGGTGCGGCTGATGGCCGAGATGGACCGGTGCGGGGTGACCAGCTTCTGCGCCCCGCCCACCGTGTGGCGGATGCTGATCCAGGCCGACCTGAGCGCGCTCACCACCCCGCCGCGGGAGGTGGTCGCGGCCGGCGAACCGCTCAACCCCGAGGTGATCGAGCACGTACGGCGGCTGTGGGGCGTGCTGATCAGGGACGGCTTCGGGCAGACCGAGACCGCCGTCCAGGTCGCCAACAGCCCCGGCCAGCTGGTCAAGGCCGGCTCGATGGGGCGCCCCAACCCCGGCTACACGGTGACCCTGATCGACCCGGTGACCGGCGTGCCCGCCAACGAGGGCGAGATCTGCCTCGACCTGAGCAGCCGCCCGGTCGGCCTGATGACCGGCTACGCGGGCGACCCCGAGCGCACCGAGGAGGCGATGGGCGGCGGCTACTACCGCACCGGCGACATCGGCACCCGGGACGCCGACGGCTACATCACCTACGTGGGCCGCGCGGACGACGTCTTCAAGTCGAGCGACTACAAGATCAGCCCCTTCGAGCTGGAGAGCGCGCTGCTGGAGCACGAGGCCGTCGCCGAGGCGGCCGTGGTGCCCGCGCCCGACGATCTGCGGCTCGCGGTCCCCAAGGCGTACGTGGTGCTCGCCGCGGGCTGGGCGCCGGACGCCGTGACGGCCAAGGCGATCTTCGCCCACTCGCGCTCGGTGCTCGCGCCGTACAAGCGGATCAGACGGCTGGAATTCGCCCCGCTGCCCAAGACCGTGTCGGGCAAGATCCGCCGGATCGAGCTGCGCGAGGCGACGATGCACGACGGCAGCGACGAATTCCACGAGGAGGACTACCGGTGACCACAGCCGAACCCTCGTACGCGCACGGAACCGGGAGCACCCCCTTGCTGGGCGACACCATCGGCCGCAACCTCGACCGGGCGATCACCGCCCACCCCGACCGCGAGGCACTGGTCGACGTGCCGGGCGGGCGCCGCTGGACGTACGCCGAATTCGGCCGCGCGGTCGAGGAGGTGGCCCGCGGACTGGCCGCCCGCGGGGTGCGCAAGGGCGACCGGGTCGGGATATGGGCGGTCAACTGCGCGGAATGGGTGATGGTGCAGTACGCCACCGCCCGGCTCGGCGCGATCATGGTCAACGTCAACCCGGCCTACCGGCTGCACGAACTGGCCTACGCCCTGCGGCAGTCCGGCGTGTCGATGCTGATCGCCTCCACCGAGCACCACGGCAGCGACTACCGCGCGATGGCCGCCGAGGTCCGCGGCAGCTGCCCGGACCTGCGCGAGGTCGTGCACATCGGCGACCCGTCGTGGGACGAGCTGACCGCCGCGGGAACGGACCTCGACCAGGGGTATCTGGCGGCCGTCGAGACGACGTTGAGCTGCGACGACCCGGTCAACATCCAGTACACCTCGGGCACCACCGGCTTCCCCAAGGGCGCCACCCTCTCGCACCACAACATCCTCAACAACGGCTATTTCGTGGGCGGTACGGTCGGCTACAGCGAACAGGACCGGATCTGCCTGCCGGTGCCCTTCTACCACTGCTTCGGCATGGTGATGGGCAACCTGGGCGCCACCTCGCACGGCGCCTGCGTGGTGATCCCGGCCCCGTCCTTCGACCCGGCCGCCACCCTGCGCGCGGTCGAGCAGGAACGGTGCACCTCGCTCTACGGGGTCCCCACGATGTTCATCGCCGAACTCGGCCTGCCCGACTTCGCCGACTACGACCTCACGTCGCTGCGCACCGGCATCATGGCCGGGTCGCCGTGCCCGGGCGAGGTGATGAAGCGGGTGATGGCCGAGATGCACATGGCCGAGGTGTCCATCTGCTACGGGATGACCGAGACCTCGCCGGTGTCCACCCAGACCCGGCGCGACGACTCGATGGAGAACCGGACCGGCACCGTCGGCCAGGCCCTGCCGCACATCGAGGTCAAGGTGGTGGACCCGGCCTCGGGACTCACACTGCCGCGCGGCACAGCGGGTGAGCTGTGTACGCGCGGCTATTCGGTGATGCTGGGCTACTGGGACGAGCCGGACCGCACGGCGGAGGTGGTGGACGCCGGGAACTGGATGCACACCGGCGACCTCGCCATAATGCGCGACGACGGCTACGTGGCCATCGTCGGCCGGATCAAGGACATGATCATCAGGGGCGGTGAGAACGTCTATCCGCGGGAGATCGAGGAATTCCTCTACGGCCACCCCAAGGTGTCCGACGTGCAGGTGGTCGGGGTGCCCGACGAGAAGTACGGCGAACAGGTGCTGGCCTGCGTGATCCCGCGCGACCCGGCCGACCCGCCCACCCTGGACGACCTCGCCGGCTACTGCGAGGGCCGGCTCGCCCGCTTCAAGGTCCCCCGCCACCTGCGGATCCTGGACGCCTTCCCGATGACGGTCAGCGGCAAGGTGCGCAAGGTGGAGCTGCGGGCGGACTTCGCCCACGGGGACGTCACACCAGGGGTATGACCGCGGTCGGGGCGTGCCCCGGCTCGGTCGCCAGCTCCTCGAACTCCACCACGGCGGAGATGTCCGCGGTGGTGGACATCGGGATGTCGGTGACCCGCTCAAGGATCGCCTCGACCACCACCGGCACCCGGTACTCCGCCGCGAGCTCGCGCGCCCGCTCGAAGGCCGCGCCCAGCTCCCCGGGCTTGGTGACCCTAAGCGCCGCCTTCGACCCCGTCAACCCCCGGATCCACCCCCGCGGCAGAGGGCAAGCCCGAAGGGGCGCGGGGAACTGCGCGCTCAGCCACGGCGCCGCGGTGGGCAGGGGACGTACCGCAGGTGGCACTCACCCAGGGGCGCGGGAACAGCGCGGGGCAACCGCGACGGCGCGGCAGGCGGGGAGGGCGCCGCAAGGGGCAGGCGGGCTCAGCGCGTGGAAGGAGGGCCTGAACGAATCAGGACGTCCGCCGCCTCGTTGACCGGCTGCGGCGTCCCCGTGAGGTCCATGACGAACAGCGGCACACCCAGGTGGTCCGCCCGCAGCCGCGCGTCGTGCGCGTACCCCGCGAGCGAGAAGAACGCCCCCGCCGCGTCCTCGTTCGCGCAGTTGAGCCACAGGCACTCGACGTCCCGCACGGGAGTCGGCTGGGTGGTCGGGTCGACCTGGGCGACCAGGTCCTTGCCGCGCAGGTCGATGCCGTTGGCCGTACGGTCGCCGGCCAGGCGCACATCGGCGAAGCCGAGCCACTTCAGATACTGCGCCGCCGCTGTGAGCGCGTCCCGCCCGGTGCGGATGGTGACCGGGCGGAACGGCGGCCGGTCCGCCGGCGGCGGTACGGCCCCGCCCGGCGCGGGCGCGGCGGGCCAGGCGTGCGGCACGGGCAGCGGCCCCGGCTCGCCGGCCGCCTCGCCGTCCACCGGCAGCCGGATCAGCGCGCCGCACGTGCAGCCGAACTCCGGCTGCGGCCAGTGGCCGGTCCGCCCGCAGTCGGGGCAGCGCAGCCGTACCCAGGAGTCGTCCCACGAGCGGTGCATGACCTCCACCGGCAGCCCGCCGCGCAGCACCGGCAGGCAGAGCGGCGCCCCGCACGCACACGGGAAGGTCGGCGCGGTGTAGGTGTGGTCACGGCGGCAGGCCGGACAGCGCACCAGCACGCTCTCTGCCATGGGGTCACAACTTCCGGTCGGTGTCGTGACCCCATAGTGCAGGAAGTTCCCGCCCGCTGTAACCGGCGGCCGACAGCCCGTCACCCCTGCCCGCCCGGCGGTGCGTTCGGCGCGGCAGGACGGTCACGCACCGCCGGACGGTGTTCCGGGAGGGCGCCGATCAGACCTTGACCGGCAGCCCCGAGAGCCGCTCGACCCCGCGCAGCAGAGCCGAGTGGTCGAGCCCGCCGTCGCCCTGCGCCCGCAGTGACGCGACCAGGTCCGCCACCACGGAACCCACCGGCAGCGCGGCCCCGACCGTACGGGCGGCGTCGGTGACGATGCCCATGTCCTTGTGGTGCAGGTCGATACGGAAGCCGGGGGCGAACTCGCGGTCCAGGAAGTTGGCCTTCTTGCGGGTCAGCACGGTGGAGCCGGCGAGGCCGCCGCCGAGCACCTCAAGGGCGGCGGACAGGTCCACGCCGGACTTCTCCAGGAAGACCACGGCCTCGGCGCAGGCCTGGATGTTCACCGCGACGATCAGCTGGTTTGCCGCTTTGACCGTCTGGCCCGCGCCGTGCGGGCCGCACAGGACCACGGTCGTGCCCAGCGCGTCCAGGATCGGCCGCGCCTGCGCGAAGTCCTCGGCGTCACCGCCGACCATGATCGACAGCACCGCCTCGACGGCTCCCGCCTCGCCGCCGGAGACGGGGGCGTCCAGCACGCGGATCCCCTTGGCCGCGGCGGCCTTCGCGAGGTCGATCGAGGTCTGCGGGGTGATCGAGGAGGTGTCGATCAGCAGGGCGCCGCAGCGGGCGTGCGCGAGGATGCCGTGCTCGCCGTAGGCGACGGCCTCCACTTGGGGAGAGGCGGGCACCATCGTGATGATCACGTCGGCGTCCTCGACCGCCTCGCCGCCGGACCCCGCGGCGGTGCCGCCCCCGGCTTCCAACCGGGCCAGCTTTTCCGGCTCCAGGGTGTACCCGGTGACGTCGTAACCAGCGGCGATGAGGTTCTCCGACATGGGGGACCCCATGATCCCCGGGCCTTTCCAGGCGATTTTCGGCTTCGTGCGCATTTGCATCTCCTTATCGACGATTCCCCGCGGATGCCTCATGCGGTGTCCGGATCGTCCGCGCCCCCGTCCTGCCCGCCCACGCGGCCCACCGCCCCCTTGAGGGGGCCACCCCCGCGCCGGAGGGCTCCCCCTGCGGAGCGCGAGGACCGGGGCGCGCAACCACGACGACGCCGCCGCAGGCGCAACGTGACAGGAAGCGGCAACCCCCAGGGGCGCGAGGAACGGCGCGACGAGCCGCGGCGGCGCAGCAGGCGGAACGCCGCCGCAAGCGGCAACCGCAGGGGTGCGGGGAACCGCGCGCCCGGCCGCCGCGGCGCCGCGGACACGAACGCACCCCAAGCGGCGCCCCCAAAGAACAGGCGCAGAGCGCCGGGCTCACCGCAGCCAGGAGAAGCTGGCCGCGCTGCCGGCAGGCACCGGCTTGTGTTCGAGCCCGACGTACCCCCCGTAGCCGGCCCGGTCGAGCCGATCGAGCAGGTCGGACAGGGGCAACGCCCCTGTCCCCGGCGCCCCCCGGCCAGGAAGGTCGGCGATCTGGACATGCCCGACGCAGTCCGCGTGGCGGTCGATCACCGCGGCCAGAGCCGCCCCGCCCACCGCCAGGTGGTAGAGGCCGAGCAGGAAGCGCGCGTTCCCGAGCCCGCTGGCCTCGTTGACCCGCCGCACCGCCGCGACGCGGCCTCCGCGTCGACCAGCGGATACCGCGGCGACTCCACCGCGCTGAGCGCCTCGATCAGCAGCACCGCCCCGGCGCGGTCCGCGGCGGCCGCGGCCCGTACGAGATTGTCGAGCGCGAGCGCGTCCTGCTCGGCGGGGTCCATCCCGTCGACCCGGTTGCCGTACAGGGCGTTGAGTGCCGTGCAGCCCACGGACGCCGCGAAGTCCGCGGCGACCTCGATGTTGGCGCGAAAGCGCTCCGACCCGTCACCCGGCAGGGACAGCGCGCCGCGGTCGGGGCCGGGCAGCAGACCCGCCCGGGCGGCGCCCGGCGAGCGGCCCCGGTGTGGACCGCCGGCTTCCGCCGCAGCTCAGCGGCACGGTGCGCGCCCCCTCCGAATGGCCGCCGCCTATTCGCCCCGATCCGCGTGTGTCCTAAACCGCGGCCGGACCGCAGGTGGCTCGCGTAAAGCCGCCGGGTATTGGGTAGAGTTAACGCCGCTTTACACTCCGGTAATTTCTGCGGGATATGTCCGATTGCTCGCCTCCGTGTCCGACACATGCGGCCCGGTGTGTCCCGATTGCGGGCGGGAATTCGGCTTTGCGGTCGTGCGGGCGATGCCGATGGCATTGATGCTCCAGCGCCGGGCGGATTCTCTGGACAAGGTAAAGAGGCCTGCCGTACTGTCCTCCGTGACCGCAACCAGCCAAACCGACTGGGACTTCTACCGTTCACCCGCGCACACCCGCGGAGCGGCGGCGGCGGTCGACTCGGGGCTACGGGGATGGTGGATGGGTGGTCTTGTCCAACGCGCTCAAAAACAGTGCAGGATTACCATCGGAAAATGAAGGATCGCCGACGTCACCGGCGAACCACACACGTTTCACGGTGCTCGGAATGCTGGCCGTCGCTGACGGCAGCGAATCCGTGGTGCTTCAACCCTCGCGACCTGCGGCGTTGCTCGCCGCATTGCTGCTGAATGCCAACTCGGTCGTTTCCGTGGATTTCTTGCAGCGCGTCATCTGGGGTGAGGAAACACCCGCGCAGGGCAAGTCCGCACTGCACAGCTGTGTTCTGCGGCTGCGCCGGCTGTTCGGCAAATACGGCATCGCGGGCAATATGATCGAAGCGGTGCCCGGGGGTTACCGGCTGACCGCCGACGCGGCCACGCTCGACCTGGTCCGCTTCCGCGAACTGCTCGGCGCCGCCTACGCCACCGGGAAGCCGGAGGCCGAACTGCGGCTGCTGCGGGCGGCGCTCGAACTGTGGCAGCCGCCGCTGCTGGCCAATGTGCCCTCCGACCTGCTGCACCGCGACGAGCTGCCGAAGCTCCAGGAGGAGTGGCTGCGCGCGATCGAGAGGGTATTCGACCTCGAACTGGAGTGCGGCAGGCACCGCGAGGCGCTGACCGAGATCTGGCCGACCGCCCGCGCCTACCCGCTGCACGAGCGCTTCACCGAGCAGTTGATGGAAGCGCTCGACCGGACCGGCCGCCGGGCCGAGGCGCTGGCCGAATACCGGCGGCTCAAGACGCACCTTGCGCATGTGCTCGGTGTGGACCCCGGATCCGCCCTGCAACGGCTCGAACTGGCCATTCTGCGCGGCGAGTCGCACAGCGGCCAGGAGACCAGGCCGCCGCGCCAGCAGTCACCGCCGCCCGCCGCCGCGCCCGCGCACGGCGCCGACCCGGCGGTCGGCGAACCCGTGGACGGCGGACGCGTGCTGGACAGCCTGGTCGGCGCGGGCCTGCTCGAAGAGGGTCCGCGCGGGCTGTACCGGGTGCATGAACTCCTGCGGGTGTTCACCCGCGCCGCGGCGGCCCGCGGCGCCAGCGCCCCGGCCGCGGCACCGCCCCCGCCGGCTTCCCTGTCCGCGTCCGCGCCGGCCCGTACCGGACACACCACCACAGAACCGCAGCGGCCAGGCGCCGCAGGACTGCACCCCACGGAGGCGTGACTGACATGGTGTCCACTTACGACGAACTCGCAGGCACCCGGCCGCGGATCCGCCGGGACGTGCTCTACACCCAGACGCCCACCGGCGTGCACTTCCACAACGCGCGCGGCGGTTTCAGCGTCGTCATGCCGTCCGCCTACCGCTTCGCGACGCTCATGGTCCCGCATCTGACCGGCGATCACACGGTCGCCGCGCTCTGTGAGGGGCTCGGCGAGCGGCAGCGCGAGATGGTGGTCCGACTGGTCGGTACGCTCTACGCGCGTGGTTTCGCCCGGGACGCCGCTCCCGTGGACGCCGACGCCGAGCCGCTCGACCCCGCGGTGGCCGAGCGCTTCGCCGCGCAGGTCGACTACATCGACCACTACACCGACGGCTCCGTCGCCCGCTTCCAGCGCTTCCGGCAGACCCGGGTCGCCGTCGTCGGCGACGACGCGGTGGCGCGCTGGGCCGCGCTGAGCCTGATACGCAACGGCTGCGCGGCCGTCGCCGTACCGCACTCCATCGACCGCCCGGGCAACGGCTTCGCCGACGTCACCGACGAGGCGGCGGCGCTGCGGGACGCGGGCTGCCCGGCCGAGGTCGCCCTGCTGGAGGCCACCGCGGGCGCCGACCAGGCCGCGTACGGCTGGGACGACCTCGACGGCTACGACATGGTGCTGGTGACCGGCGCCCACGCCCCCCGGCGGCTCGCCGCGCTGCTCGACGCCGGCATACCGGCCGGGCGGCTGCTGCTGCCCGCCTGGCCCTTCGGCGACTCCGTGGTGATCGGCCCGCTGATGTCCCGTGGCGCCGCGGGCTGCTGGACCTGCGCGGCGCTGCGGCTCGGGACGAACGGCGAGGCGGGCGCCGCCGCCGACGTGTGGAGCGCGATGGCCCCCGGCGGCCCGCGCGACCCGGCCGCCCCCGCGGTCGGCGGCCCGCTCGCGGCGATGATCGGCAACCTCCTCGGTTACGAGGTCTTCCGCCGCACGACCGGTGTGCTGCCCGCGGAGACCGAGAACCAGCTGCTCATCCAGCACACCGACTCCCTCGACACCACGGCCGAGCCGCTGCTGCCGCACCCGCGCTGCCCGCACTGCGCCAGCGCCCCGGAGACGCCGGAGCCGGCCGTGCTGCTGGCCGACCTGCCGCCCCTCGGGCAGGCCGGCGAGCCGGTGGCGGGCGCGGTCTCGCCGCTCGGCGGGCCTGTCGGGGACGGCGCAGGGGAGGAGGACGCCGCTCAGGCCGCGCTCGCCGAGATCTCCGGGCGATCGGCGCTGGTGCAGGCGCAGACCGGGGTCTTCGCCGCGTACGCCGACGAGGACTGGGCGCAGACGCCGCTCAAGGTCAGCACGGTGGTGCTCGGCACCGGGCACCGGGTGCGGCGCGAGATCACCGCCTTCGACGTCCACCATGTGGCCGGGGCGCGGCTGCGGGCGCTGCTGCGCGCCTCCGAGGTCTACGCCGAGCGCGTGGTGCCGGTCCAGCAGGCGCTGTCCGGCGCGGAGTTGGAGGCGGCCCGCGGGAAGTGGCGGACGGTCGGACCGGCGGAACTGAGTATCGCGTCGGGGCTCGGCACACCGGCCGCGCTGATCCCGCGCTGGTGCCCGGTGACGTCGCTGCTGAGCGGCGAGACGCTGCTGGTGCCCGCGGCGGCGCTGCGGCCGTTCGGCGCCGACAACCAGGGCCGCGTCGTCGAGCCGACCTCGGCGGGCACAGGAGCGGGTACGACCCCGGCCGCCGCGGT
Organism: Streptomyces sp. NBC_01477; assembly: GCF_036227245.1. GTDB lineage: Bacteria > Actinomycetota > Actinomycetes > Streptomycetales > Streptomycetaceae > Actinacidiphila. The sequence continues at coordinate 2,003,047 of NZ_CP109445.1, read as the reverse complement.
GGCCCGCGGCCTGCGGACCGCGCTCGCCCACGACGCGCTGCGCCGGGCGCTCGGCGGCTCGGCCGCCGTCGCCCGCATCGCGCCGGCCGCGCTGGACGGCGACGACGCCGAGATCACGTTCCTGCTGCGCTCGGCCGCGGGGCTCGGCGCGGAGCTGGAGATCCTGGACCTGGCCGGCGGCCCGGGGGAGCGCGCCCTGCCGGTCGTCCTGGCCAGGGCCGCCGACCCGGCGACGGGCCGGCCGCGCTGGGCCGTCGCCGCGGGCCTGCGCCGCCGCGACGCCGTGCTCACCGCGGTACGGGACCTGCTCGGCGCCGTGCAGACCGGCGGCGAACCCGACCTCGGCGACGCCCTCCTGGCCGACCTCGACCCGGCCGCCCTCGTACCGGCCGGCGAGGCGCCCGCCGCCGCGGACACCGACTGGCCCGCGGTCGCCGCGGCCCTGCGCGCGGCCGGCCGCGACGCTCTGACGGCCCCGGCCCACACCCCCGACCTGGCCGCGGGCCGCATCCACACCGCCCGCGTCCTGCTCACCACCCCCGAGGCCCGCCAGTGACCACCGCCCCCCCAGTGGACGCCGCCGCGCGCCCCGCCGGATTCCACGGCCCGCTCGGGGAGGCCTGCGCCCGGCTGGCCGAGCGGCTCGCCGTGAGCCTGCGCGGGCTCACCGGCGGCAGCGCCGGTGACGTCGTCGTCGGAGCGCTCGGTGTGCGGGACGAACTGGCCGTCGTTGACGGCGAGGACGTGCCGCACGGCACGGTCGGGGTCCACCGCTACGGGCACCTGGTCCTCGTCGGGCCGTTCGCCCCCGACGGTGCCGCCGGCTGCCCCCGGTGCCTGGCGCGCCGCTGGCAAGGCGTGCGGTCGCGGGCGCTGCGGGAGGCGCTGGAGACGGGGGCCGGGACGCGGGCGGCGGGGCCGGGCGCGGGCGACCCGGCGTTCGGGGTGGACGCCGTCGCCGCGCTGATCGCGGCCCACCGGGCACGGCCCGGCGGTGACGGACGGCTGCCGTACGCCTTCCTGGTGGACGCCGAGACGCTGCGCGTGACCCGCTTCGCCTTCGTGCCGGACGCCGAGTGCCCGCGCTGCGGGGTACGGCCCGCGGACACCGCGGACGGCGCGCGGATCGACTTCGCGCCCGCCCCGAAACCCGCCCCCGACGTCTTCCGGCTGCGGCCCGCCGACGACTACGACGTGCCCTTCGAGGCGTTCGTCAACCCGGCGGCCGGCATGCTCGGGCCGTCCGTCGTGCCGGACCTGATCTCGGCGTCCACGTCCTCGACCGTCGGGTCGTTCCTGCTGCGCTCCGGCGACTACCTGCGCGAGTGCTTCTGGGGCGGGCACACCCCGCGCTACCGCTCCAGCGAGCGCGTCGGGCTGCTCGAAGGGCTTGAGCGCTTCGCCGGCATGCGCCCGCGCGGCAAGCGCACCGCCGTGACGGCCGCGTACGACGAACTCGCCGGCGGCGAGCCGGTGCTCGACCCGCGCGCCTGCGGGCTGTACTCCGACGACTTCCACCGGGCCGAGCCCGGTGTGCGGCCCTTCGACCCGGGCCGGCCGATCCCCTGGGTGTGGGGCTGGTCGCTGCGCGACCAGCAGCCGCTGCTCGTACCGGAGATCCTGGCCTACTACCACGCGCCCGGCGGACTCGAACACCGGTTCGTGCAGGAGAGCTCCAACGGCTGCGCGTCCGGCGGCAGTCTGGCCGAGGCCGTCTACTACGGCCTGATGGAGGTCGTCGAGCGCGACGCCTTCCTGCTCGCCTGGTACGGCAGGGCGCCGCTGCCCGAGATCGACGTCACCGGGACCCGCAGCGCGCAGACCCGCGCGATGATCGACCGGCTCGCGATGTACGGCTACCGCGCCCGCTTCTTCGACACCCGGATCACCTTCCCGGTCCCCGTGGTCACCGCGGTGGCCGAGCGGACCGACGGCGGCCTCGGCCGGCTGTGCTTCGGGGCAGGTGCCGGGCTCGACCCGGAGGCGGCGCTCTCGGCCGGGCTGTGCGAGATCGCCACCGACGCGGTCAACCTGCGCCGCAGGACCGCCCGCGATCAGGCCCGGCTGCGCGCCCTGGCCGCCGACTTCGACCGGGTCCAGGTGCTGCACGACCACCCGCTGCTCTACGGCCTTCCCGACATGGCCGTGCACGCCGACTTCCTGCTGCGCGGCGACCGCCCGGCCGTGGCGCTGGCCGACCTCCCGGCGACAGGACCCGGGGTGCTGCCGCCCGGTGACGACCTCGGCGACGACGTCGCGGCCTGCGTCGCGGCGGTCGCGAAGGCCGGCTTCGACGTCGTCGTCATCGACCAGACCATGCCCGAGCAGCGCGAACTCGGCTTCCACACCGCCGGGGTGATCGTGCCGGGCCTGCTGCCCATCGACTTCGGCTGGCGTCGGCAGCGCGCCCGCCACCTGCCCAGGACCCGCACCGCACTGCGTGAAGCGGGCCTGTACGACCACGACCTGACCGCCGCCGACCTCAACCAGGCCCCGCACCCCTTCCCTTGAGCGGCACGCGGCCGCACGTCCGAGCCGCGGGGCCGCCCGGAGCCCCGCCGAGCCGCGAAGCACCGCCGCACCCGCACAGCACCGCCGACAGCCCCGCCGCACCCGCACCGCGCCGAGCCCGCACAGAGAGGAAACGCCCGTGGGATTCGCCCATGAGTACGCGACCGCCATCGTCCGGCGGGGCAGGTATCCCATGGAACCGGCCGACTTCGTGCCCGACTGGGCCGACCGGCCGCGCAAGGGCAAGCACTTCCCCGGCGCCGAGTCCTTCCCGCTGCCGCCGGCCCCCCGCAGCCCGGCGGGCGACGAAGCCACCGTGCAGCGCGGCCTGTTCGGGCCGCCCGGCACCGGCGCCTTCACGCTGCCGCTGCTCGCCGGGATGCTCCAGGAGTCCTACGGACTGGTCGGCCGCAGGCTCGCCGTCCAGGCCAACTCCGACCTCGGCACACTGCCGATGTACACCCAGGCCAACTGGTCGCGCGGCAGCGCGTCGGGCGGCGGCCTCTACCCGGTCGGCGTGCACTGGGTGGCCGGCCCCTCGGGCCCGCTCACCCCGGGCGTGTACTACTACTCCACGCCCCACCACGACCTGCGGCGGCTGCTCGCCGGCGACGTCACCGCCGAGGTCCGCGCGGCGGCGGGCGACGGATTCGCGGACCACGACCAGTTCCTGGTCCTCGGCGTGCGCTTCTGGCAGAACGCCTTCAAATACAACAGCTTCAGCTACCACGTCGTGACGATGGACACCGGCGCCCTGCTCCAGACCTGGCGGATCTGGGCCAGGGCGCGCGGGCTGCACATCGGCCCGGCCCTGTGGTTCGACGAGGCCAGGCTCGGCAGGCTGCTGGGGCTCGACGAGGACGAGGAGGGCGTCTTCGCGGTGGTCCCGCTCAGCTGGGACCGCGGCCGGACCCCACCGCCCGCGCCCGCCGCCGCGCCCGTACCGCCCCGCGTCCGGTACGCCGACCAGGAGCGGTCCCGGACGACCATGACCTTCGAGACCGTACGCCGCATGCACGCCGCGACGCTCGACGGCGCCGCGGACCGGCCGCCCGCCGGGGCGCTGGACGGCGCGCTCGCGCTGCCGGTGCCCGAGGGCGGCGAGCGGACCGCGCTGCCCGCGCCGCGGGCGCTCGACACCCCGGTGAGCACCGCGCTGCGGGCCAGGCGCAGCAGCTTCGGCCGCTTCCAGGCGACGGCACCGCTGGCGGCGGACGCGCTGGCGACCGTCCTGGCCGCCGTCGACGCGGCGGGCACCCTCGACAGCGACACCGAGACACCGGGCGCCGGGCCGCTCAGCCGGGCCTACGTCTTCGTCAACCACGTGGCGGGCGTCGAGCCGGGCAGCTACCTGTACGACCGTACGGACGGCTCGCTGCGGCTGGTCACGGCGGGCGCGCCGGGGGAATTCCTCCAGCGCAACTACTTCCTGGCCAACTACAACCTGGAGCAGGCGGCGGCCGTCATCGTGCCCGTGGCCCGTACGACCGCCGTGCTCGACGCCGTGGGCGGCCGGGGATACCGCCTGGTCAACGCGGTGATCGGCGGCATATCGCAGGCCGTCTACACCGCCTCGGCCGCCGCGGGCCTGTCCTGCGGGGTCGCGCTCGGCTTCGACGCGATCTCCTTCACCGAGGAGCTGGACCTCGACGCGACCGGCGAGGTGCCGCTGCTGATCATGATGATCGGCCACGAGCGGCCCCGCCCCGCCGACTTCCGCTACGACCTCGCCTGAGCGCCCGGCCCGCCCCGGGCCGCCGCGAACACCCGATGCACGCACGGATCCAAGGACAGAAAGGAGCGGCATGAGCGTCAACGCCGCCGCGCCGGACACGGGGGACAGCCCGCGGAGCTGGCTGCTGCACCGCCGCTTCATGCTGCGGGTGGCGGGGCTGCCGGTGGAGGCCGTGCACCGGCTGCGCAGCCCCGGCGCCCGGCACTGGGCCGACCAGGTGCTGGCAGCCGAGCAGCGACTCGCCTCGATCGGGGCCGAGTTGAGCGACCCGCTGACCGTGCTGGTCAAGGCCACCGAGGACGAGGCGGACCGCCGCGCGGTGCTCGCGCTGCGCCGCCAGGTCTTCAACGACCGGCTGCCCCGCGACCCCGACGCCGTCCGCCGGCTCGCCGCCGGGCTCGGCGGCGGCACCGGCGACCTGCTCGCCGGCTGGCTCGACGCCCGGCTGCGGCTGGAGGAACTGCGGGGTGCGGGCGGCCCGTTGCTCGACCGCGAACTCGCCGCGAGCCGGGCCGAGCTGCGCGGGCTCGCCGCCGAGGACCGGCTGCGGCTCGCCCTCGCGCTGGCCTCGCCGACCCTCGACGGGCAGCTCGACGCCTTCATCGCCGACCGGGCGCCCGTACCGGACAAGCGGGCCAGGAAGAAGGAGCGCTCGCTGCTGGCGTACCTCTACCGCACCGCCTGCAAGACCAGCCCGTTCAGCACCTTCACCGCCGTCGCCGAGGGCACCTTCGGCGACACCGGACCCGAGGTGCGCACCGGCGAGGGCTGGACCAGCCACCCGCGGCTCAATGTCGTGGTCCTGGCCAGGCTCGCCGAACTGATCGCCGCCGACAGCGCCCGCCGCGACGACCTGCCGGTCACCCTGTCGGCCGGCTGGGAGCTGGACGAGGACCGCATCCGCTACGTCCGCCGCTCGGTCACCGCGGGCGACGACAGTGCCGCGGTGAGCTTCGACGCGGCCCACGACCGGCTGTTCTTCCTCCGCAACAGCGGCACCCTGGAACGGATGACGGCGCTCTTCCGCGAGCGGCACCGGCTGCGCTACGCCGAGTTGACGAGCTGGCTGACCACCGAGACCGCGGCCACCGGCGAGCAGGCCGCCCACTACGCCGCCACCCTGCTCGACCTGGGCATCCTGCAGATGACAGGGCTCGCCACCGACGTCCACACCGCCGATCCGCTGCGGTCCTTCCGCGGCGCCCTGCGCGCCCTGGACCGCCGCTGGGCCGACGACGTCGCGGACCGCCTCGAAGGCCCCGCCGCATGCGTCGACCGCTACCGCGACGCCGATGTCGCCACCCGCCGCGCGCTGCTGGTCCGGCTGCGCCGCGACCTGCTCGCGCTCCAGGGCGACCTCGGCGCGGCCGACCCGTCGCTGCCGCAGACGCTGCTCTACGAGGACGTCCGCGAGGAGCCGGTCGCGGCCGACCTGGCCGAGTGGACGGAGCTGGCGGCGGCCCCGCTGCACGCGCTCACCGGCATGATGCCCGCCTTCGACGTGGCACTGCCGCAGCGGCTCACCCTCAAGGGCTTCTTCCTGGCCCGCTACGGGCGCGGCGGACGCTGCGAGGACCTGCTGCGGCTCGTCCACGACTTCCACGAGGACATCTTCACGCAGTACCTGCAGTTCACCTCGCTCAAGTCGCCCTTCGCGGCGGACGGCAGCCCCGCGCCCGAGGAGAACTGGCTCGGCATGCCGGAGGTCACCGCCCTCGACGCCGCCCGCGCCGAATTCACCCGGCGGATGCGCGAGAGCTGGGCCGCGCACCCCGACGGCGCCGAGGAACTGCGGCTCGGCGAGGACACGGTCACCGCGGTGACCGGCGAACTCGCCCCGCTCGGCGCCTCCTTCGCCCCGCACAGCCACTTCCTCCAGCTCGCCCGCCGCACCGGCGACCCGCTGGTGGTGCTCAACAACTCCTACGGCGGCCTGTCCTTCCCCTTCACCCGCTTCACGCACTGCTTCGACGAGGGCCAGCACGCGGACGGCACAGGGCAGGACGGCACAGGGCAGGACGGCACGGGGCAGGACGGCGCAGGGCAGGACGGCGGCCTGACCGGGCGGCTGCGCGAGACGCTGCGCGGCTGGCAGCCGCCCGGCGCGGTCTTCGCCGAGATCACCGCGGGCTCCGCCACCACCAACCTCAACCTGCACGGCCGGCTCACCGACTACGAGATCGTCTGCCCCGGCGAGAGCAGCACCGCCCCCGCCGAGGCCAGGATCGACCTGGACGACCTCTACGCCGAGCACGACGAGGACGCCGACCGGCTGGTGCTGCGCTCCCGCCGGCTGGACCGCGAGGTCGTACCGCTCTACCTGGGCTATCTGGTGCCGATGGTGCTGCCCGAGGTGCCGCGTACGCTGCTGCTGCTCTCGCCGACCTCCCGCGCGTCCTTCGACGTGTGGCGCGGCGTCCCCGAGGCGCCCGGGCGGGACGGGGTCACCGCCAGGCCCCGGGTCCGCTACCGCAGCCTGGTGCTGCACCGCAGGTCCTGGACGGCCGCGCCGGGCGCCCTGCCGGTGCGCGAACCCGGCATGGACGACGCCGGCTTCTACCTGCGCTGGCAGCGCTGGCGCCGCGACCACGGGCTGCCCGACCGGGTGTTCGCCACCCTGCACGAGCAGCGCGAGGACGGCGCGGGCGGTTTCGGCGCGGTCTTCGGCGGGTCCAAGCCCCAATACGTCGACTTCGACAGCCCGCTGTCGCTGATCGCCCTCGACGCGCTGACCGGCGGCGGCCGGACCAGGACGGTCTTCGAGGAGATGCTGCCGGGCGAGGACGAGCTGCATGTGCGCTCCCCGCGCGGCCACCACGTCGCCGAGCTGGCCGTGGAAATCGTCCCCCGCGCGGCGGCCCCCGCCGCCGCGGCCCGGCCAGGAAGGCAGGACAGCGCCGTATGACCACCCCAGAGGCGGCCACCGCCACCGCACCCGCCGCCCACGCCCCCGACGCCGGGACCCGCGGCGACTGGCAGGCCTTCCACGTCTTCTACGCCGCCAGCCCCCGTCCCTTCCTGCTGCGCTGCGTCCGCCCGCTGGTCGCGGAACTCACCGGCGAAGGCCTGCTCAGCGGCTGGTTCTTCATCAACTACTGGCTCGAAGGCCCGCACATCCGGCTGCGGCTGCGCCCCTCCTCACCGGCCGCGTCCGCCGAGGTCGCGGCGCGCGCCGGCCGCGCGATCGAGGCCTTCCTGCGCGAGCGCCCCGCGCTCTACGAGGTCAAGGGCGGCTTCCTCGCGGACCTCTACAACACCCTGTTCGAGCTGGAGTTCCCCGGCGGCGAGCGCAACGGCCTGGTCGACGAGGACGGCCACATGAAGCTGCGGCCCAACAACACCTTCAGCCCCGAGCCCTACGAGCCCGAGTACGGCAAATACGGCGGCCCTGCCGGGGTCGAGCTGGCCGAGTGGCACTTCCAGCGCTCCAGCGAGCTGGTCTCCGGCGCGCTCGGCACCATGAACCTGCACCTGCGAACCGTACTGCTCGGCGTGTCCGCCCAGTTGATGATGACCATGTCGGGCTGCCTGCTGCGGGAGGAGGCCGCGCTGCTGGAATTCCTCGACCGCTACCACGACTTTTGGAACTCGGCCTTCTCCACCACCAATTACACCGCCCAGGACGGCTACGACCGCGCCTACGGCACCATGGACGCGCTGCCCGCCCGCTTCCAGCAGATCCGCGCCGCCGTCGCCGAGCCCGCCCCCGAGCGGCTGCCGAGCTTCCTCGGCGGCTGGGCGGAGCACTGCCTCGACCTGCGCGAACGGGTCGTGGCGCTGGCCCGCGGCGGCGACCTGGTCTTCCGGTCCTGGGACGGCACCCGCGACCTGCCGGTCACCGACCCCGACCAGGCGCTGCCGATGCTGCTGTCGCCGTACATGCATATGACCAACAACCGGCTGTCGGTCACCGTCCGCGACGAGGCCTTCCTGTCGTACGTGCTGGCCCGCGCGCTGCGCGAGCCCCGCCCCACGGCGGCGCCATGACCACCGGCGGCCTGCTCGACCTACGGCCCGCGCTGCGGCCCGGCATCCTCGTCGGCCCCGCCCTGATGCGCGGCCCCACCGTGGTCCACCTGCTCAAGGACCCGGTCACCGGGGTGCGGATGGAGGTCGGCGCCAAGGAGCACTTCATCATCGCCCGGCTCGACGGCAGCCGCTCGCTCGCCGAGATCGGCGCGGAATACGCGGGCCACTTCGGGGCCCGGCTCGGCGACGCGCAATGGCAGCAGATGCTGCGGCTGCTCTCCACCCGCCAACTGCTCGACGGCGGGCGCCCGGTCACCGCCGCCCCCGCCGCCGTCGACCGACCGGCCGGGAAGCCGCGCCTGATGAGCGGCAGGACCCGGATGGTCGCCGACGCGCCCGCGCTCATGGACCGGCTGCACGACGCCACCGCCTTCGCGCGCCGGCCAGGTGTCCTGGTCCCGCTGCTGGTGCTGGCCGCCGCGGTGCCGGTCGCGGTGGCCGTGAAGCTCGGCGAACTGGCCGACCAGACGCAGCGGCTGTACCACCAGCCGGTCACCCTCGCCGCCGTCGGCTGCGTGCTGTGGGTCAGCCTCGGCCTGCACGAACTGGCCCACGGCCTGGTCGCGCGGGCATACGGGCTGCGGGTCGGCGAGATCGGCCTGCAGCGCTTCTGGGGCGTGATGACGTATCTCTACTGCGAGGTCGAGGACGTGCAGTTCCTCGACCGGCGCGGCAGGCAGGTGGCCGTGGCCGTGGCGGGCGCGGTGATGAACCTGCTCTTCCTGCTGCCCTTCTGGCCGGTGTGGGCGCTGCTGCCGGACTCCGCGCAGGCGCTGCCCGCGCTCGGCGGCCTGCTGCTGCTCGGCACCGCCATGGCACTGCTCAACCTGGTGCCGCTGCCGCCGCTCGACGGCTACAAGATCCTCGGCTACGGGCTGGGCACCCTGCGGCTGGCCACCGAGAGCCGCACCTTCCTCACGGTGGCGGCCGGCTCGCTGCGCCGCACCCCGGACGGCGCCCGTACCCGGCTGCGCCGCTACCCCGGCAGGCTGCGCGCCGTCTACGGCGGATTCGCCCTCTGCTGCGCGCTGCTGGCCGCGGCGGTACTGGCCGGCGCGGGCCTGCTGTGCCGGGCCGCGCTGCCCGCCCGCTACGGCTCCTGGACCTGCTACCTGCCGCTGGCCCTGATCGCCGCGGCCCTGGTCCTGCGGCTGCTCGGCCTGCGCGCCGCGGCCCTGCGCGGGCGCAAGGCGGCGCGCAAGGCGGCGCGGACCGTACCGGGAACCGCCCAGGGCGCGCCCGCGGCGGACACCCACGAGCGGCAGGTGCCGCGAACCACCCCGGCCGTACGGCAGCCGGGCACCTCACCACAGCAGCGGGAGAAGGGCGACATGACAGCACAACCCCGTCCGGCGGGGACCGCCATCGTGCTCGACGGCGTCAGCAAGCGCTACGGCGAGGTGCACGCGCTCGACAACGTGTCGCTGACCGTCGGGCAGGGCGAGTTCTTCGGTGTGCTCGGCCCCAACGGGGCGGGCAAGACCACCCTGGTCGAGATCGTCGAGGGCATGCGCAAGGCGGACTCCGGCACGGTCAGCGTGTTCGGCCTCAGCCCCTGGCCGCGCAACACCGCGCTGCTGCGCAGGATCGGCGTACAGACCCAGACCTCGGCCTTCTTCACCCGGCTCACCGCGTGGGAGCACCTGGAGACCGTCGCCGCGCTCCAGGGCGCCGACCGCGCCGCCGCCCGCTACGCGCTCGACCTGGTCGGCCTCACCGACAAGGAGCGCAGCCGGGTGGACGACCTGTCCGGCGGCCAGCGGCAGCGGCTGGCGCTGGCCACCGCGCTGGTGCACCAGCCCGACCTGATCTTCCTCGACGAGCCGACCGCCGCGCTCGACCCCGAGGCCCGCAGGTCGCTGTGGTCGGTCCTGCGGGACCTGCGCGGCGAGGGCCGCACCATCGTCTACACCACCCACTACCTGGACGAGGCCGAGGCGCTGTGCGACCGGGTCGCCATCATCGCCGGCGGCCGGGTGGTGGCCCTGGACAGTCCGGGCGCGCTGATCAGGTCGATGGCGGCGCCCGCCCGGCTGCTGGTGCCCGCCGACCGGATCACCGTCGAGCAGGCCCGCGCCGTCGAGGGCGCGGAGCGGGTGCTGCTGGAGGGCGGCGAGGTCGTCATCGAGACCCGGCACGCCAACCGGGTGCTGATCGAACTGGGCGCACTGGTCGACATGGACGCGATCCAGACCAGGACGGCGACGCTGGAGGACGCGTATCTGCGGCTGACGGCCTCCCCGCCGCCCGCCGCGCAGGACAGGGCCGGTGCGCCGGCGGTCGGAACGGAGCACGGCCGATGACCACCACCACCAGCGCCACGCGCGCTGTCCCGAGCGCCTACGCCACCCTCACCAGGGCCACCTTCCTGGCGTCCGTGCGCGACCGCACCACCGTCTTCTTCACCTTCGCCTTCCCGCTGGTCTTCCTGGTCGTCTTCGGGCTGCTCTTCCGCGGCCAGTCCGTCGACGGCGGCCTGCCGTACATCAACTACGTGGCGCCCGGCGTGCTGTCGTGGGGCGTCGGCAACGCGGCCCTGTTCGGCCCGGCCTTCGCGCTGATGCACTGGCGCCGCGACGACATCCTGCGGCTGATCTGGCGCACCCCGACCCCGCTGCCGACCGTGCTCGGCTCGCGGTTCGTGGTCGCCGTCGTGGTCGGGCTGTCGCAGGCGGTGCTCTTCACCGCGGTCGCGCTGCTGCCCTTCTTCGGGCTGCACCTGGACGGCAGCTGGCCGCTGGCGCTGCCGCTGCTGGTGTTCGGCGTGGCGGCCTTCCTGGCGATGGGCCTGGTCGTCGGCAGCCTCGCCGACACCCCCGAGGCGGTCGCCGCCATCGCCAACTGCGTGATGGTGCCGATGGCCTTCCTGTCCGGCTCCTTCTACCCGGCCGACCTGCTGCCCGGCTGGATACGGACCGCGTCGTGGGTGCTGCCGCTGCGCTACCTCGACGACGGCCTGACCGACGTCCTGGCCGGCCGCGCCACCGCCGGCTCGCTGGCCCTCGACTGCGGCGGCCTGGCCGCCTTCACCGTCGTCTTCGGGCTGATCGCCGCCCGCATCTTCCGCTGGAGCAACCGGACATGACGACCGACACCGCCGTACGCCCCGTCCCCGCCCCCGCGCCGGGACCGCTGCCGCTGGAGTCGGCGGGCCGCGACCTGGAGCGCAGGCTCGCCGGGCGGGCCGCCCGCGAGGGCGCCCCCGCGCCCCGGGTCGCCGTCATCGGCGGCGCCGATGTGCTGCGCCGGGAGAGCCCGCAGGCCGCCGCGGCGCGCGCGGCGGCCACCGTCCACCTCACCGCGGACGCCGTGCTGATCGGCCCCTGGGGCGGGTCAGCCGCCACCGCTGCCTGCGGCTGCTGCCTGGCCATCCGCTGGCAGCGGCTGCGCACCCGTACCGAACGCGACGCCCTGGAGACCGGCCTCGCCAGCACCGCGGCGGGCCGCTGGCCGGTGCTCCCGGACTACACGGCCGACGCGGTGTGGGCCCTGTGCCGCCTGGCGGCGGGCGGCGCGGATGGCGGCCGGGGCGCGGGCCGTACGGATGACGCCGGGGGCGCGGACCGTACGCGCACCGGCCTGGCCCGGGCCTCGGACAGTGCCGGGCTGCCGCAGGTCACCCGGCTCGATCTGGAGACCGGCCTGGTCAGCACGGTGCCGCTGCTCGCCGACCCGCTCTGCCCGCACGCACCCCACACCCCGCGGGCGGCTCAGTCCGAGGCCTTTCCGGTGTCCCGGCCGAAGCCCGCCGCCGACCGCTACCGGCTGCGCTCGCCCGGCGGGTACGACCTGCCCGCCGCCGCGCTCGCGAACCCGGTGTGCGGGGTGCTCGGCGCGGGCACCTGGAGCGATGTCACCTCGCCGACGACCGCGCCGGTCGCGGGCAGCGTCTTCATGCGGGGCTACGCGGGTCTGACCGACGTGACCTGGAGCGGCCAGTCCCACTCCTTCGCCGCCAGCCGCGACCTGGCCTTCCTCGAAGGCCTCGAACGCTACGCGGGCACCCACCGCAGGGACGCCGGCGGCATCGTCACCGACTCGTACGACAACCTCGGCGAGGCGGCCCTCGACCCGCGCGACTGCGGCCTGTACGCGCCGGAGACCTACCGCGACGACCCGATGATCGCGCCCTTCGACCCGTCGCGGCCGATCCCCTGGGTACGCGGCTGGTCGCTGCGCGACAACCGCCCGGTGCTGGTGCCCGCCCGGCTGGTCTACTACAGCGCGGGCACGGCCGCCGACCACTTCGTCTTCGAGTGCTCCAACGGCTGCGCGACCGGCAGCTGCCTGGAGGAGGCGGTGCTGTTCGGCCTGCTGGAGCTGATCGAGCGGGACGCCTTCCTGCTCGCCTGGTACGGCGACGCCCGGCTCACCGAGATCGACCTCGGCGCCTGCCGCAGCCCGGTGCTGCGCGCCATGACCGACCGGGCCGCGCTGTGCGGTTACGACGTGCACGCCTTCGACAACCGCATCGACCTGGCCGTCCCCGTCGTCACCGGCCTCGCCGTGCGCAAGGACGGCGGCCCCGGCACGCTGGCCTTCGCCGCGGGCGCCGCCTTCGACCCGGAGACCGCGGTGGAGGCGGCGGTGTCGGAGATCCTCACCTATCTGCCGCACCTGCCACGCCAGGTGACCGAGCGCCCCGCCGAACTGGCCGCGATGGCCGAGGACTTCGGGCTGGTACGGAGGCTGCCGGACCACGCGGCGCTCTTCGGCCTGCCGCGGATGACCCGTTACGTCGGCAGCTATCTGGAGCCCACCGCCGTACGCCCGCCGGCCGAGGTCTACGCCGAGTGGGAGGACCGGCGGCCGCGCGGCCTCGACCTGCGCGAGGACCTGCGGTGGTGCACCGCGGAATTGGCCCGGGCGGGCTGCGACGTGATCGTGGTCGACCAGACGGCGCCCGAGCAGCGCAGGATGGGGCTGCGGACGGTGTGCACGATCGCGCCGGGCCTGCTGCCGATCGATTTCGGGTGGGCGCGGCAGCGGGCGCTGACCATGCCGCGGCTGCGCACCGCGCAGCGGCGGGCGGGGCTGCGCCCCGACGACCTGCGCGAGTCCGAGGTGCGCCGGGTGCCGCACCCCTTCCCGTGAGGACCGGGGGTCCGGTGCCCCTTCCGGCGACGGCCGCACGACCGGAAGCCGCAGGCGGCGGCCCCGAACGCAACCGCTCCGCGGCCCGCACACAGCGGGCCGCGGAGCGGCGGACGGCGGAGCAGCCGTCAGGCGGTGCAGCTGGTGGTGCTGGTGGTGCTGGAGCAGGTGCTGGTGCTGGAGCAGCTCGTCGAGGAGCCGAGCATGACCTCGCTGGCGTCCGAGTAGTCGGTGATCTCGAAGGTCTCGGACTCGAGCTCCAGGATCTCCTGGGCCAGCGACGCGAGCGGCGTGTCCTGCTTGATGATCGCCATGGTGACTCCCTTTTCTCGGCAGGGGACGCGGCCCGGAACGGACCGGCTGAGTCTTTTCTACGCGCGTCCACTGACCGATCACCCTGCCGCCCGCTGTCACTCCGCTGGCACGCGCGCGCCCGCGCTCGCGTCCGCCCGCCGCGCGCCGCTGCCGGCGCCGCCTGCCACCGACCCGTCAGGAGCCCCCGATGACCCCGCAGGCAGGACCCGCCCCTGACGCCGTGGCCCCGCCCCCGCCCCCGCCGGCCCCGGCGCCCGTGCCCGGTGACGTACTGGCGCGGGCCGCCGAGCTGTACGTCGCCGTCCACCGCGACCCGGAGCTGTCGGGGGCCGAGGAGCGCACCGCGGCCCGTCTCGCCGCCGCCCTCGGCGGCGCGGGCCTCGATGTCGAGCGCGGTGTCGGCGGCCACGGCGTGGTCGGCGTCCTGCGCAACGGCCCCGGTCCCGTGGTGATGATCCGCGCCGAACTCGACGCGCTCCCGGTCCGCGAGGAGACAGGTCTGCCCTACGCGAGCACGGTCACCGCGCCGGGAGCCGATGGCACACCCGTGCCCGTGATGCACGCCTGCGGCCATGACGCGCACCTGGCCGCGCTGTCCGGCGCCGCCGCCGTGCTCGCCGGGACGGCGGACGCCTGGCGCGGCACCCTGGTGGTCGTCGGGCAGCCCGCGGAGGAGACGCTGAGCGGGGCGGCGGCGATGCTCGCGGACGGGCTCTACCGGCGCTTCCCCGTGCCGTCCCATGTGCTGGCCCAGCATGTGGTGCCGCTGCCCGCGGGCATGGTCGCGCACGCCGAGGGGCCGCTGCTCGCGGGCAGCGCGACCCTCGAAGTGGTGCTGCACGGCAGGGGCGGCCACGCCGGGGCGCCGCAGTTGTCCGCGGACCCGGTGATCGCCGCCGCGGCCGTGGTGATGCGGCTGCAGACCGTCGTGTCCCGCGAGACGGGCCCGGGGGAGCCGCTGGTGGTCACCGTGGGCTCGATAAGGGCGGGCACCCCGGGCGGCAGCAATGTCATCGCCGACCGGGCGACGCTCGAAGTGACGGTACGTGCCTTCAGCGACGAGAGCCTGGAGCGGGCGGTCGCGGCCGTGCGCCGTATCGTCCGCGCCGAGGCAGCCGCCGCCCCCCTGCCCGCGCCGCCGGAGCCCGACGTCCGGGTGCTGTCGCGCTCCCGGCCCACCGTGCCGGACCCCGGGGCGACCGCGGTCGTCCGCCGCGCCCACGAGGCCGCCTTCGGGCCGCACCGGGTCACCCGCTGGCAGCCGTCGATGGCCACCGAGGACTTCCCGCTGTACGGCGACGCGGGTCTCGACCTGCACGGCGTGCCCGGCATCCGCACCGGCTACTGGATGCTCGGCGGCGCGGGACCCCGGCAGTGGGCGGCGGCCGGCGGCCCCGGCGCGGACGCGGCGGCCCGGCTGGCCGTGCTGCCGCCGAACCACTCGCCGCTGTTCGCCCCGCACCCGCGGCTGACGCTGGAGACCGGCATCGCGGCGATGACGGCCGCGGCGCGGGCCGCCCTGACGGTGCCCGCCGAGGTCGCATAGGGTCGGCTGCGACGCCGCCGCCCGGGCGCTGCGGGGGCGGCGGGCGGCGAACCGCACGTCCCGCAGCCGCCGAAGGGTGACCCTGGTGAGACTGAGGCTGGAATTCACGACCGAGCCGTTCGACCTGGACGTGCCGCCCCGCCACGCGGTGGTGGCCAGGGAGGTCGTGGAGGCCGGCACGCTGGACGCGGTGGACGTGGGGCCGTTCGGCAATACGGCCGAGGGCTCGGCCGACGAGGTCGTCGCGGCGGTCGGCGAGCTGCTGCGGCGTACTCTGGCGGCCGGCGCCACCCGGGTCTCACTCCAGGTCAGCGCGCTGGGGGAGGACGGCGCATGAGCGCCGCGGACGGGCCGGCGCACCCCTTCGCCGAGGCGGTCAAGCCGCTGGTGGACGCGATGGGCGGCGAGTTGGTCGCGCCCGCGCAGGCGCGCGGCGACGATGTGGTGCTCAGCTGGGAGGGCGCGCCGGTCGTCGCGGTACGGCTGCCCCACCTGGCCGATTCACTCGACCACCTGCTGGCCGACCTGCGGCGCAGGCACGGGCCGCTGCCTGAGCTGGGCCGCAAGGAGAAGCAGCAGGTGGTGCGGATCCTGGAGGAGCGCGGCGCCTTCTCGGTGCGGCACGGTGTGGAGATCGTGGCCTCGGCGCTCGGCGTCAGCCGCTTCACCGTCTACAACTACCTGAACAGGGAGAACGCCGCCCGCGACAGCCAGTGACGCCGTACGGCCGCCGGCGCCGTAACCAGAAGTTTTCAACAAACTGTTGACGCTGACGCGCGGCGGCTCCTAGCGTGCGGGTGTGACTTCCAGCGCCTCGCCGGGCCTTGCCCGGCTCAACGCGGCCACCGCCCCCGCCGCTGCCGCCCTGCTGCACGAGGTGTGCGCCAGCGTCGCGTGGGGCGCGGCGGTGGCCGCGCGGCGGCCGTACGACCGGCTCGACGGCCTGCTCGCGGCGAGCGACACGGCCATGGCGGCGCTGACCGCCGCCGACCTGCGCGAGGCGATGGCCGGGCACCCGCCGATCGGCCGCCCCACCCCGGGCGACCCGGCCTCGGCCCGTGAGCAGAGCGGTGTCGAGGCGTCGGAGCGTGCCGAACTGCTCGCGCTCAACCTCGCCTACCAGGAAGCCCACGGCCATGTCTTCCTGATCTGCGCCACCGGGGCGACCGGCGCGCGGATCAGGGCCGCGCTCGAAGCGCGGCTCGGCAATGACGAGGGCACCGAGCGCGAGATCGTCCGCGCCGAACTGGGAAAGATCAACCGGATCAGGCTCGGCAGGCTCGCGGCGACCGCGCAGGAGGACCCCTCATGACATCCGTGTCCACCCACGTCCTGGACACCAGCGCGGGCCGCCCCGCCGGGGGAGTGGCCGTCACGCTGTCGGTCCGCACCGGCCCTGACGCGCCGTGGGAGCCGCACGGCACGTCCGCGACCGACCCGGACGGCCGCTGCAAGGACCTGCCCGCGCTGCCGGAGGCCGCCACCCACGTACGGCTGCGCTTCGAGGTGGCGCCGTACCTCGCACGTCACGCCCATCCAGCCGAGGCCCAGCAGGACGCCCCCCGCACGGACCACGGTCCAAGGGACAGCGGAGCCTTCTTCCCCGAGGTCGCGGTGGTCTTCGCCGTCGTCCCGGGCGAGCATTTCCACGTACCGCTGCTGCTCAACCCGTTCGGCTACTCCGTATACCGAGGGAGCTAGCGACATGCCCACGATGCTCGGCCAGAACCAGTACGGCAAGGCGGAGAACCGCGTTGTCCGCGTCACCCGCGACGGCGACACCCACCACATCAAGGACCTGAACGTCTCGGTCGCGCTGTCCGGCGACATGGACGAGGTCCACCTGTCCGGGTCGAACGCGAACGTGCTGCCCACCGACACCACCAAGAACACCGTCTTCGCCTTCGCCAAGGAACACGGCATCGACTCCGCCGAGGCGTTCGGCATCCATCTGGCCCGGCACTTCGTGACCAGCCGGCAGCCGGTCCACCGGGCGCGGATACGTATCGAGGAGTACGCCTGGGAGCGCATCCCGGCCGGCGGCGCGGACCGCGGCGAGCACTCGTTCGTCCGCAAGGGCCAGGAGACCCGCACCACCGAGGTCGCCTTCGACGGCGAGCGCTGGCAGGTCATCTCCGGTCTCGCCGGCCTGGTGGTGCTCAACTCGACCGACTCGGAGTTCTGGGGCTTCGCCAAGGACGGCTACACCACGCTCAAGGAGACGCACGACCGGATCCTCGCCACCGAGGTCAACGCCCGCTGGCGGTTCGGCTGGACCGGCGGCGAGCAGGACGTGCCGGACTGGGAGGAGTCGTACGCGGCGGTGCGCGGCGACCTGCTGGGCGCGTTCGCCGAGACGTACTCGCTCTCGCTCCAGCAGACGCTGTTCGCGATGGGCTCGCGGGTCATCGACAACAGCACGGGGACCGCCGCGATCGACGAGGTGCGGCTGTCGCTGCCGAACAAGCACCACTTCCTCGCCGACCTGGCGCCCTTCGGCCTGAAGAACGACAACGAGGTCTATCTGGCCGCCGACCGCCCCTACGGGCTGATCGAGGGCACGGTGCTGCGCGACGGCGCCGAGGCCGGCATCCCGGTGACGGACTGAGAGGCGCGGACACCATGACCGAGACCAGTGCGGAAGCCGGCGCCGGGACGACCGGGACGGGTGCGGAGCCCGGCGCCGGGCGCATCGTCATCGAGAACTGCGCCGTCGCCACCGTGGACGCGGCCGGCACCGAATACGGCACCGGGCACATCGTCGTCGCGGGGAACGTCATCGAGTCGGTGGGCGCGGGACCCGCCCCCGCCGGTCTCGCCGGTGTGACCCGGCGGATCGACGGCACCGGGCACCTGGCCACCCCCGGCCTGGTCAACACCCACCACCACTTCTACCAGTGGCTCACCCGTGGCCTCGCCCAGGACAGCAACCTCTTCGACTGGCTGGTCGAGCTGTACCCGGTATGGGCGCGGATCGACGAGGACATCGTCCACGCGGGCGCCGCCGGGTCGCTGGCGATGATGGCCCGCGGCGGCGTCACCACCGCCATGGACCACCACTACGTCTTCCCGCGCGGCACCGGCGACCTGCTCGGCGCCGAGATCAGGGCCGCCGCCGAGACCGGGGTGCGCTTCACCGCCGCCCGCGGCTCGATGGACCGCGGCAAGAGCGACGGCGGGCTGCCGCCGGACTTCGCCGTGGAGACCACCGAGGGCGCGCTGCTGGCCACCGAGGCCGCCATCGACACCCACCACGACGCGTCCTTCGGGTCGATGCTGCACATCGCCGCCGCGCCCTGCTCGCCGTTCTCGGTCTCGACCGGACTGCTGCGCGAGGCCGCGGTGCTGGCCCGCCGCAAGGGCGTACGCCTGCACACCCACGGCAGCGAGACGGTGGAGGAGGAGAAGTTCTGCCACGAGCTGTTCGGCATGGGGCCGACCGACTACTTCGAGTCCGCCGGCTGGCTCGGCGACGACGTGTGGATGGCGCACTGCGTCCACATGAACGACTCCGACATCGCCGCCTTCGCCCGCACCGGCACCGGCGTCGCCCACTGCCCGTCCTCCAACGCCCGGCTCGCGGCCGGCATCGCCCGGGTCCCCGACATGCTCGCCGCGGGCGTCCCGGTCGGCCTGGGCGTGGACGGCACCGCGTCCAACGAATCCGGCGAGCTGCACACCGAGTTGCGCAACGCGCTGCTCATCAACCGCCTCGGCGGTGGCGAGAAGGCGCTGAACGCCCGGCAGGCGCTGCGGCTCGGCACCTACGGCGGCGCCCAAGTCCTGGGCAGGGCCGCCGAGATCGGCTCGTTGGAGCCGGGCAAGCTCGCCGACCTGGTGCTGTGGAAGCTGGACGGCCTCGGCCACGCGTCGATCGCCGACCCGGTGGCCGCCCTGGTCCTCGGCGCCGCGGCCCCGGTCACCCTCTCGCTGGTCAACGGCCGCCCCGTGGTGGAACAGGGCCGGCTGACCCGGGTGGACGAGGACGCGATCGCCCGCCTCACCCGCGCGCAGGCGCGCCGCCTGGCCAGGATCGCCGGCCTGACCGGCTGACCGCGACGACCGGTCGGGGAGGGACGGCCCCCGACCGGTGGCCGTGTCCCCACCGGGCACGGCGGCACCGCCCCGGACCACGACCTGACGGTCCGGGGCGGTCCGCCCGGCTCAGTCCGCCAACTGCTCGTAGGCGGGCAGGGTCAGGAAGTCGACGTACTCGGCGTCCAGGGCGGCGCGCAGCAGCAGGTCGTACGCCTCGGTCCACTTGCCCGCCGTGAAGGCGGCCTCGCCGACCTCGGTGCGGATCGCGGCGATCTCGTCGGCGGCGACCCGGCGGACCAGTTCCGGGGTGGCCTTCTCGCCGTTGTCGAGGACGACGCCGGTGTTGGTCCACTGCCAGATCTGCGAGCGGGAGATCTCCGCGGTGGCCGCGTCCTCCATCAGGTTGAAGATCGCGACCGCGCCCGTGCCGCGCAGCCACGCCTCGATATAGCGGATGCCGACCTGGACGGCGTTGCGCAGCCCCTCGTAGGTGGGGCTGGCGTCGAGCGAGGCGATGTCGATGAGTTCGGCCGCGGTCACCCGGACGTCCTCGCGCAGCCGGTCCTTCTGGTTCGGGCGGTCGCCGAGGACCGCGTCGAAGGAGGCGCGGGCGATCGGTACCAGGTCGGGGTGCGCGACCCAGGAGCCGTCGAAACCGTCGGCCGCCTCACGGTCCTTGTCCGCCTTGACCTTCTCGAAGGCGACCTTGTTGACCTCGGCGTCCCGGCGGGACGGGATGAAGGCCGCCATGCCGCCGATCGCGTGCGCCCCGCGCTTGTGGCAGGTGCGGACCAGCAGTTCGGTGTACGCGCGCATGAAGGGCGCGGTCATCGTGACCGCGTTCCGGTCCGGCAGCACGAAACGCGCGCCGCCGTCGCGGAAGTTCTTCACGATCGAGAAGAGGTAGTCCCAGCGGCCCGCGTTGAGCCCCGAGGCGTGGTCGCGCAACTCGTAGAGGATCTCGTCCATTTCGTACGCGGCGGTGATCGTCTCGATCAGCACGGTGGCCCGGACGCTGCCCTGCGGGACGCCGAGCCGGTCCTGCGCGAAGACGAACACGTCGTTCCACAGCCGGGCTTCGAGGTACGACTCGGTCTTGGGCAGGTAGAAGTACGGCCCCTTGCCGAGGTCGAGCAGCCGCTGCGCGTTGTGGAAGAAGTACAGCCCGAAGTCGACCAGGCCGCCCGGCAGTTGCTCGCCGTCCACGGTCAGGTGGCGCTCGTCGAGGTGCCAGCCGCGTGGCCGCACCACGACTGTGGCCAGCTGGTCGGCGGCGCCGAGCGCGTACGTCTTGCCCTCGGGGGAGGTGAAGTCGATCCGCCGCTCGTAGGCGTCGATCAGGTTGAGCTGGCCGCCGATGACGTTCTCCCACGTGGGGGCCGAGGCGTCCTCGAAGTCGGCGAGCCAGATCCGCGCGCCGGAATTCAGCGCGTTGATCGTCATCTTGCGGTCGGTGGGGCCGGTGATCTCCACCCGGCGGTCGTTCAGCGCGGCGGGGGCCTCGGCCACCCGCCAGCTGTCGTCGGCGCGGATGTGCGCGGTCTCGGGCCGGAAGTCCAGGGTCGCGGTGCGGGCGATCTCCGCGCGGCGCTCGGCGCGCAGGGCCAGCAGTTCCGCGCGGCGCGGCGCGAAGCGGCGGTGCAGCTCGGCGAGGAAGTCCAGCGCCTCGGGAGTCAGCACCTCCTCCTCGCGCGGCACACGGTGCCCGGCCGTCCCGGTGACGGCGGCGGCGGACGAAGGGGTCGGTGCGGACATGCGGTCATTCCTCCAGAGCGGTGCCGGCGTCCGTCGGGTGCGTCGCGCGTGCGGGGCATGCCGTCGTGCGTGCGTGGCACGCGGTGCCGGGCCGCCGCGAGCTGCGGGCGCTTCTGCAAGGTGGAGCATAGTTTTCGCAGTGCGGAAGTTCAACGTTTTGTGGCACGCGGTGCAGGTGGCGCCAGAAGGCGCAGGTCGGCGGGCGTGTCGATATCCGCCGGGTCGGCGATGTCCGAGCAGTCCACCAGGATCGTGTGCGCGACGTGCTCGCGCAGATACGTCCGCGCCCCCCGGTCCTCGCCCGCGCTGCCCGCGACCCCCGCCCAGCGGGCCGCCCCGACCAGCACCGGGTGCGCGCGGCGCTCCCCGTACGCGGCCGACACCAGCGCCGACACCAGGTCGTCGCCGGCCCGGGCCGCCGCCACCACCCGCGCGACCGCCGCCGCGCCCACCCCCGGCTGGTCGACCAGCGCGATCACCACCGCCGCCGGGCGCACGGGCGCGGCGGCGAGCGAGGCCAGGCCCACCCGCAGCGACGAGCCCATGCCCTCGGGCCAGCTCGGATTGTCGACCAGCACGCAGTCCGGCAGGTCCGCGGTGGCCCGCACCTCCTCGGCCGCCGCGCCCAGCACCACGTACAGCGGGCCGCAGCCGCCGTCCCGCAGCGCGCCCACCGCGTGCTCCACCAGTGGGCGGCCCGCGTACGGCAGCAACGCCTTCGGCCGCCCGCCCAGCCGCCGTCCGCCACCCGCCGCCAGCAGCAGCCCGGCCACCTCGCCCTTTGTGTCCATGCATCCTGCATACCGCGTGACCGCCCGCAGCGGAACAGGCCGCAGCCGGGTCTGTGTGTTCCGGTATCGTCTGGCCAGGGGCCGGGAGGGGCGGTACGAGGGCGTGTCCGCGCAGGCCCTCCTCCCCGCGGGCGACGCGGGGAGCGTGCCCGCCGCCGCGTCGGCGGGCTTGTCCGCGCGAGCCCGAGGAACGGGGACTGATGGGCGCTCAGCACACCGGCGGTCTGGTCGGCCCCGGGCACGCCGGGCATCCAGGACCGCTCTACCAGCCGCTCACGCCCGACGACCCGGGGCTCGTCGCCGGGCACCGGATCGCCGCCAGGCTCGGCGTCGGCGCCCTCGGCCCGGTCTACCTCGCCTACGCGCCCGGCGGCCAGCCCGTCGCCCTGACCGCGGTGCGCCCGGAACTGGCCGCCCGCTCCGGCTTCGCCGCCGCCTTCGAACACGACGTGCAGGCCGTACGGCGGGTGCACGGCCCCTACACCGTGCCGGTGCTCGGCAGCGGCCACGACGGCTCCCGGTACTGGCTGGCCGCCGGATACGTCCCCGCGCTCACCCTGCACGCCGCCGTCAGCGACACCGGACGGCCGCTGCCGGTGCCGGTCGTGCTGCGGCTGGTGGCCGGGGTCGCCGAGGCGCTGCGCGCGGTCCACCACGCCGGCGTCGTCCACGCCGGGCTCGGCCCCGGTACGGTGCTGCTCGCCGCGGACGGCCCGCGCGTCACGGGTTACGGCGTCACCCGCGCCGCCGCCGACGCCCCCGGCATCCCGGCCTTCTCCTCGCCCGAGCAGGCCGCGGACAAGCCGCCCGTACCGGCCACCGACGTCTTCGCCCTCGGCCAGCTCGCCGCGTACGCGGCCATCGGTACGGCGCCCTTCGGCGCCCGCGCCGTCCAGGAGGAGCCCGACCTCTCCGAACTGCCCGGCGAGCTGCGGGAGATCGTCACCCGCTGCCTGATCAAGGACCCGGCCCTGCGGCCGTCCCCCTCCCAGGTCATCGCGATGTGCGCGCAGGCCACCCACCACCGCGCCCCCGTCCCCTGGCTCCCCACCCCCCTCCAAACCCTCCTCACCCTCCCCCCGCCCCTTCCTCCCCTCCCTCCGCCGGGCACCTGGCCGACGCCCATGCCTCCGGCGGCGGGCGGAACGACGAACGCGCCGGGCGCGCCACCGTCTTCGCCTCCGGCGGTGGCCGGGGCCGCGGGTCCGCCCGCACCGCTGCCGCCGGTGCCCCCGCCTCCGGTGCCGGGCGGGGTGGGCGTGCCCGTTGCCCCGGCTCCTTCGGCGCCGCCCGCGCCGGGTTCCGCTGCTCCGGCCCCGCCTGCGGCACCGGCCGGTCCGCCGGGTGTGCCTCCGGTCGTGGGCCGGCCGGGTGCGGCCGGTAGCGCGCCGTTGCCTCCGGCTGCGGTCGGTGCGACTCCGCCGGGTGGCGTGCGGTTGCCGCCGGCGCCGGGTGGGGCCGCGGGTCCGCCCGTATCACCGCCGCCGTTGCCTCCGGCTGCGGTCGGTGCGACTCCGCCGGGTGGCGTGCGGTTGCCGCCGGCGCCGGGTGGGGCCGCGGGTCCGCCCGTATCACCGCCGCCGTTGCCTCCGGCTGCGGTCGGTGCGACTCCGCCGGGCGGGGTGCGAGTGCCGCCGGGGCTGTCCGCGCCCGGGCCGGGTGGTGCGGCGTCGCCCGCGGCGGCCGGCGGCCCACCCGTCGCGCCCCCGGGGGCCGCTGGTCCGGCGTCGTCCGTCGCCGGGAAGCGGCGGGGGCTCGTGGGGGGATGGGTGGTCGCGGGGCTCGCCGTCGCGGTCGGGGCGGTGGCCTTCGGTGGGGGGTTCGACCGGGGGCACAGCGCCGCCGCGCCGCCGGAGCGGAGCGCGGCCACCGCCAGCGCGCCGGCGCAGAGCGAGAACGTCGGGCGGGAGTATCGCGGAGTCGGGCTCGCCGCGGGCAACGGCCTCGTGCTGGAGACCGACCCGCCGCAGACCCGGCCGGGGGCGGAGAACGGCACGTTCGGGTACGCCCCCGACGGCACCGCCTTCGTCTCCACCGCCGCCCGCGGCGCCCTCGTGCTGCTGGGGCCCGACGCGCCCGGCACCCTCGACGGCTGTCGCAGCGCGGACCATCTGGTGGCGTCGGTCAGCAGGACCCAGCTGTCCGCCGGGTCACGGCTGTGCGTCGTGGGGGTGGACGGCACCACCGCCCTGGTGACGTTCCGTCAGCTCTCGGACCCCGGTGGTCCCGCCGCTCACGTCACGCTCGACCTCACCGTGTGGCCCGGGAGGCAACTTTGACACATTTTTCGCCGAGCCAGTGGCGCGAATGAGCCCTGTCGCGTTTACTGTTCGACCCCGGACCCCAATGACTCGGAGGCGCCGGGGCCTGAGTGCGTGTGAGGCAGGGGCACATGGTGGTGGGGGAAGCGCGTGTGGTCGATGACGACCGCAGCGAATCGGTCGTACGGACGGTGACCGGCGGCGGCGCGGCGTTACGCGCCGCGGTGGCCCGCCTGGAACTCGAACTCGCGGCGTATCGCCGCGCTTTACCGGATCGGGCCGTCGCCGAGGAGGAGCTGGCCGAACTGGCCCGGCAGACCTCCGGCGCCCCGTCGCCGGAACAGCTGCGGCAGTCGCTGCTGCTGGTCGCCGCCGCGCTCGGCTCGGTCAGCGCGCTGGCGGCGCCGCTGGCCGCGCTGCGCGATGCTGTCGAGCAGGAGGTGAGCGGCTGCTCCCGGTCTATGCCACCGGCGCCGTGCTGGTGAGCGCCAGTGCCAACTCCCGTGCCACACCGTGCAGTACGGGCACGATCTTGTCGGTGGCCGCCTCGGTGACCCGCCCCGCGGGTCCCGAGATGGAGATCGCCGCCGCGGTCGGCGACCCCGGCACGGTCACCGCCAGGCACCGCACCCCGGTCTCCTGCTCGCCGTCGTCCACGGCGTAACCGGCCGCCCTGATGCGCTCCAGCTCGGCGAGGAAGGCGTCCGGCTCGGTGATGGTCCGCTCGGTGGCCGCCGGCATCCCGGTGCGGGCCAGCAGCGCCCGCACCTCGGCCGGCGGCACCTGGGCGAGCAGCGCCTTGCCGACCCCGGTGGAGTGCGGCAGCACCCGCCGCCCGACCTCGGTGAACATCCGCATCGAGTGCCGCGACGGCACCTGCGCCACATAGACGACCTCGTCGCCGTCCAGCAGGGCCATGTTCGCGGTCTCGCCGGTCGCCTCGACCAGTTCCGCCAGGTACGGCCGCGCCCAGGTGCCGAGCAGCCGGGACGCGGTCTCGCCGAGCCGGATGAGCCGCGGTCCGAGCGCGTACCGCCGGTTGGCCTGCTGGCGGACGTATCCGCTGGCCAGCAGGGTCCGCATCAGCCGGTGGATGGTCGGCAGCGGCAGCCCGCTGCTGGCCGACAGCTCGCTCAGCCCCACCTCGCCGCCCGCGTCGGCCATCCGCTCCAGCAGGTCGAAGGCCCGTTCGAGGGACTGGACGCCCCCGGCGCGGTCAGCAGACACGTGCGATCCCCTCTGATCCCTTGCTCGCGGAAGGTGACTTTCGCTGTGCGGAATACTACCGCTCTTGACGCCCGGGCGAAGGCTATCCACCATGTCCGTCAACAGAACGTTGAACCCGCTCCGCTCCCGACCAGGAGGTCACCCGTTGGACGCCGTGGACGAACTGGTGCTGCGCTCGACCCGGGTCGTCACCCCTGACGGCGAGCGCCCGGCCGCCGTCGCGGTCCGCGCCGGCACCATCACCGCGGTCCGCGCCCACGACGCGCCCGTCCCGTCCGGCGTCCGGGTCGTCGAGCTGGGCGACGACGCCCTGCTGCCGGGCCTGGTGGACAGCCACGTGCACATCAACGACCCCGGCCGCACCGAGTGGGAGGGCTTCGCGACCGCGACCGCCGCCGCGGCGGCCGGCGGCATCACCACCGTCATCGACATGCCGCTGAACAGCGTGCCGCCCACCACGACCACCGCCCACCTGGAGGTCAAGCGCGGCACCGCCCGCGGCCGGGTGCACACCGACGTCGGCTTCTGGGGCGGCGCGGTGCCCGGCAATCTCGCCGACCTGCGCCCGCTGCACGACGCGGGAGTCTTCGGCTTCAAATGCTTCCTGCTGCCCTCCGGCGTGGACGAATTCCCCCAGCTGGCGCCCGCCGAGGTCGAGGCCGCGCTCGCCGAACTGACCGGTTTCGGCGGCCTGTTGATCGTGCACGCCGAGGACCCCGGCACGATAGAGGGCGCCCCGCAGCAGCCCGGCCGCCGCTACGCCGACTTCCTCGCCTCCCGGCCGCCGGCCGCCGAGGACCGGGCGATCGAGGGCCTGATCGCGCTGGCGAAGCGGCTCGACGCACGCGTCCACATCCTGCACCTGTCGTCCGCGTCCGCACTTCCGCTGATCGCGGCGGCGAAAAAGGACGGCGTACGCCTCACCGTCGAGACCTGCCCGCACTTCCTGACCCTGACCGCTGAGGAAGTCCCGGACGGGGCCACGGAGTTCAAGTGCTGCCCGCCGATCAGGGAGGCCGCCAACCAGGACGCGCTGTGGCAGGCGCTGGCCGACGGCACCATCGACTGCGTCGTCTCCGACCACTCGCCCTCCACGATCGACCTCAAGGCGAAGGACACCGGGGACTTCGCCGCCGCCTGGGGCGGCATCTCGTCGCTGCAACTGGGCCTGCCCGCGGTGTGGACCGAGGCCCGCAGGCGCGGCCACACCCTCGCCGACGTGGCCCGCTGGATGTCCGCCGGACCCGCCGCGCTGGCCGGACTCGGCACCAAGGGCGCCATCGCCGAGGGCCGCGACGCCGACTTCGCGGTGCTCGACCCGGACGCGGTCTTCACCGTCGACCCGGCCCGCCTGCGGCACCGCAACCCGATCACCGCCTACGCCGGCCGCACCCTGCACGGCGTGGTCCGCGGCACCTGGCTGCGCGGCCGGCGCGTCGCGGCCGACGGCGCGGTGACCGAGCCGGGCACCGGCCGGCTGCTGACCGCCCGGCACTGGACCCGCCCGGCCCTGGACCCGCCGCCCGGCACCGGCAAGTGCCCCCGCACGTACGAGGGGTGACGCACCGGCGGACCGGTGGCGTCACCCCTCGTGACCGCCCGGGGGCGGGACCGCTCAGGCCGCGCGGCGCGCCTTGCGGCGGTGCGCCGCGATGATCTCGGCGTAACGCCGGCCGCTGCCCTTGATGGTGCGCTTCTGGCTGGCGTAGTCGACGTGGACAAGGCCGAAGCGCTTGTCGTAGCCGTACGCCCACTCGAAGTTGTCCAGCAGCGACCAGGCGTAGTAGCCGGCCAGCGGCACCCCGCGGCGGACCGCGCGGGCGCAGGCCGCCAGGTGCTCCTCCAGGTAGACGATCCGCTCGGGGTCGTCGACCTGGCCGTCGTCGCCGACGGTGTCGCGGTAGGCCGAGCCGTTCTCCGTGACGAAGATCCGCTGGGCGCCGTACTCCTCGGACAGCCGGACCAGCAGCTGCTCCAGGCCGTCCGCGTTGACCTCCCAGTCCATCGCCGTGCGCCGGACACCCGGCAGGTAGACCGACTTGGCGTGCGGGGCAGGCCCGGTCGGGTCGTCGGTGATGACGTTGCGGAAGTAGTAGTTCAGACCCAGCCAGTCCAGCGGAGCCGCGATCGACTCCAGGTCGCCGTCCTTGATCGGCAGGTCCACACCGTAGAGGTCGACCATGTCCTGCGGGTAGCCGCGGCCGTGGATCGGGTCCAGCCACCAGCGGTTGGTGTGGCCGTCGGCCCGGCGCGCGGCGGCGACATCGGCGTCGCGGTCGGTGGCCGGCTCGCACGGGCTGAGGTTGTTCACGATGCCGACCCGCACATCGGAGTGCGCGGCCCGCAGCGCCTGCACGGCCAGGCCGTGTCCGACGTGCAGGTGGTACGACGCGCGCACCGCGGCGCTCAGGTCCGTCCAGCCGGGGGCCATGGTGCCCTCCAGGTGGCCGATCCAGGCCGAGCACAGCGGCTCGTTGAGCGTCGCCCAGTCCTTGACCCGGTCGCCCAGCGCGTCGGCGACCACGGCCGCGTAGTCGCCGAAACGTTCCGCCGTCTCACGCTCGGGCCAGCCGCCACGGTCCTGCTGGGCCTGCGGGAGGTCCCAGTGGTAGAGGGTGGCGTTGGGCGTGATGCCCGCTTCGAGCAGCGAGTCGACCAGCCGGTCGTAGAAGGCCAGACCGGCCGCGTTGACCGCGCCGCCGCCCTGCGGTATGACCCGCGGCCAGGCGATGGAGAAGCGGTACGAGTCGAGGTCGAGGGCCTTCATCAGGTCCAGGTCCTCGGCCGTGCGGTGGTAGTGGTCGCAGGCGACGTCGCCGGTGTCGTCGCCATCGATCTTGCCGGGGGTGTGGGAGAAGGTGTCCCAGATGGACGGGGCCCGGCCGTCCTCGTCCACCGCGCCCTCGATCTGGTACGCGGCGGTGGCCGCTCCCCAGACGAAATCGGCGGGAAGAGCGCTGAGGTCGTTCACAAGCTGCCTTTCGGGAGGGGTTACTTGACGGCGCCGGCGGTGAGCCCGGCGACGAGGTAACGCTGCAGGAGCAGGAATCCGGCGACCACGGGCAGGCTCACAACGATCGAGGCCGCCATGACCTGGTTCCAGTACACGTCGTTCTGGGTGGCGTATTCGCGCAGACCGACCGCCAGGGTTCTGGTGGACTCGTTGGTCATGACCGAAGCGAACAGCACCTCGCCCCAGGCCGTCATGAACGCGTAGACGCTCACGGCGACGATGCCGGGGACCGCGGCCGGCACCACGACCCGGAACAGCGCGCCGAGCGGGCCGCAGCCGTCCACCTTCGCGGCCTCGTCAAGATCCCGCGGGATCGAGTCGAAGTAGCCCGCCAGCATCCAGATGGAGAAGGGCAGCGAGAAGGTGAGGTAGGTGATGATCAGCCCGAGCCGGCTGCCGTTCAGGACGATGCCCGTGCTGTTGCCGATGTTGACGAAGATCAGGTACAGCGGCAGCAGGAACAGGATGCCGGGGAACATCTGGGTGGACAGCACCGTCACGGTGAAGACCTTGCGGCCCATGAAGCGGTAGCGGCTCACCCCGTAGGCGGCGAAGATCGCCAGTGCCACGGAGAAGACCGTGGCGCTCACGCAGACGATCACCGAGTTCACGAAGTAGTGCGCGAGCGGGATCGTCTTCCAGATGTCGATGTACGGCTTGAAGGTCAGGCTGTGCGGGATCCACTGGAACGAGCCCTGCACGTCCTGAAGGCTCTTCAGGGACGAGCTGAGCATCACGTACACGGGAACGAGCACGAAGCCCAGCAGCAGCGTCAGGACGACCCGCCGGGTCCACAGGAAGGACTTCGGCTGCGCCATCGGGGACGGCTGGTCGGTGAACCTAGACATCGTTCTCGCTCCTTCCCCTGGAGGTGACCAGCAGGTACACGGCCGTCACCACGAGCAGGAAGAGCAGCAGCAGGACGGACATCGCCGAACCCGAGCCGAAGTTCCAGTTGATGAAGGAGGACTGGTAGATGTGGATGGAGATCAGGTCCGACTGGTGCGGCGGGTTCTGACCGAACATCACGTACGGGGTGTTGAAGTCGTTGAAGGTCCACAGGAACAGCACCAGGACGATCACCTGGTTCACCGGCCGCAGCGACGGCATGGTGATCTTCCTGATCTGCTGCCAGACGCCGGCGCCGTCCATCGCGGCGGCCTCGTACAGCTCGCGCGGGATGTTCTGCAGACCGGCCATCAGCGCCAGGAAGGCGAACGGCCAGGACTTCCAGACCGACACCACGACCATGGCCCAGAAGCTGTTGTCGCCGATCAGCCAGAACGACTTGTCCGACGTCACGTGCAACTGGTCGTGCAGGACGTGGTTCACCAGGCCGGTGTCCTGCTGGAACATGAACGTCCAGGTGATCAGCGCCGCGTACGCGGGGAGCGCGTACGGCACCAGGAACAGCGTGCGGATCAGGCCGCGGCCGCGGAACTTGTCCTGCAGCAGGATCGCCGCGGCGGTCCCGAGCAGCCAGGAGATGCTCACGGACAGCAGGGTGTACGACAGCGTCACCCAGAACGAGTGCAGCAGCGCCTGGCCGATGGGCTGGTGGATCTTTACCGCGGTTTTGTAGTTGTCGAAGCCCGCCCAGGGGGCGCTGTTCCAGTGGTGGATGTAGAACAGCGTCAGGTTCTTGAAGCTGATCAGGATGCCGAAGAACATCGGCGCGATGTGGATCAGCAGTTCGACGAGGACGGCGGGCAGCAGGAGTAGGTACGGCAGTCCGCCTTGGCGGAGCCGTTCGACGACACGCGGCCGGAGCCGGCGCCCGGCAGCGGTCTTGCCGCTGCCGGGGCCGGCTTCGGGTGCGCGCCTCGGGGGGGCGGTGGCAGTCATGGAGGAGAGCCGATCCTTACGAGGCGGGCATCTGCTGCTGCGCCTTGGTCAGCGCGGCCTTGACGGTGTCGTCCGTGATGGCCTTGCCGGCGGCGGCCTCGGCGAACAGGTCCTTGACGGCGGGACCGACCAGGTTCTCGAACTGGCTCTCGTTGGCGACCTGCGGCAGCGGGGCGGCGGACTTCTGCAGCACGCCGGCCAGCACCTTCAGGTCCGGGGTCTGGAAGGCCGGGTCGCTCTGCGCCTCGGTGACCGGCGGCAGCGAGCCGTACTTGCCGTTGAGGATCTTCTGCTCGTCCGTGCTGGTCAGGAACTTCACGAACGCCTCGGCGGCGGCCTTGTGCTTGGTGCTGTTGAAGACGGCCACGTTGATACCGGCGACCATCGACGTCACACCGGCGTCACCGGTGGCACCCGCGGTCTGCGTCGGAACCGGCACCACGCCGTACTGGTCGGGCGTCATGCCGTGCGCCTTGATCGAGGTCGCGGCCGACTGCCACATCATCATCGCGGCCTTGCCGGAGGCGAAGTCGGTGATGGTCTGGTTCTGGACGTACTCGGCGTTGCCCTTGGCCGCGATCTTGTCCTTGGCGATGAAGTCCACGTACTGCTTGACCGCGGCGACCTGCTGCGGGCCGGTGAAGGTCGGCGCGCCCTTGTCGTCGAACCAGCTGGCGCCGCGCTGCTTGGCGAGCGTGAAGACGTGGTGGATGTTCTCGGCGCCGTTGGCACCCTCGACCGCGAGGCCGTAGTGGCCGTCCTTGGTGAGCTTCTGGCCGTCGGCGACCAGCTCGTCCCAGGTGGTCGGCGGGTTGGCGATACCCGCGTCGGCGAACATCTTCTTGTTGTAGTACAGGCCGTACGCCATCGAGTACAGCGGCACCGCGGCCGGGTCCTTGCCGGCCGCACCGGCGGAGGCGATCGCGGCGGGGGCGAAGCGGTCCTTGCCGCCGATGGTGGAGAACGCGGTGGAGTCCCACGGCAGCAGGGCGCCGGTGGCCTGGAGGGAGGCGGACCAGGTGTTGCCGATGTTCAGCACGTCGGGGCCCTGGCCGGAGGTGGTGGCCGCCAGGATGCGGTTGAGAAGGTCCGCCCAGCCGATGACCTCGAGCTTGACCTTGATGCCGGTGGAGGCGGTGAACTTGTCCAGCTCGGGGGTGAGCACCTGCTTGTCGTTGTCCAGGCTGGTGCCCTGGTTGCTCGCCCAGTAGGTGATCGTCTGGCCCTTGAGGCTGCCGGGGTCGGCGGCCTTTCCGCTGCCGCCGGAGCTGCCGCTGCTGTCATCGTCGCCGCCGCCACACGCGGCGAGGGTCAGACCGAGCGCGGCCACGAGGGCGGTGGCCGCGAGGAGTCTGCTGGAGGTGCTGGAAGAGCGCATGACGGTTCCCTCTCAGGGGTGGGATCGCTTCAGGAAGTGAACGGCGCCTGTGTCTTAATTCAGGGCGTGATTTAACTTGTGAGAAAAGGTGGCGTCAAGACCTTGTGCAGCGATAGATTCACGCCGGACCCCCCGGGAGGGACACAAGATGGCTGAGCGAGGCAAGCGCACCGTTCGTGACCTGCGGCGCGGCAACCGTGCATCGCTTCTGCGTCATTTGTATTTCGAAGGTCCCCTGAGCCGCCAGGAGCTGGGCCGGGACACGGGTCTGAGCGCCGGGTCGATCAGTAACGTCGTTGGAGAGTTGATCGCGGACGGCATGGTCGAGGAGGCCGGCGCCGTCGAGTCCGACGGAGGGCGCCCCCGGATCCTGCTCCAGGTCGCCCCCGGCTACGGCTACGTGGTCGGCGTGGACGTCGGCGAGACCCGGGTCAGGGTCGAGCTGTTCGACCTCGCGCTGACCGAACGGGCCGCCGCTGACCTGCCGTTGTCCGACAGCGGCCATGACGTCGACCACGTCGTACGCCTCGCGCTCGACGGCATCGAGACGGTCGTCGGCGAGGCCGGCATCGACGACAGCGAGGTGCTCGGCGTCGGCATCGGTGTGCCCGGCATCGTCGCCCAGACCGAGCCGGGCGCCGTCCCCGGCGACGGCTCCGGCATCGTCGTGCACGGCCAGACCATCGGCTGGGACGCCGTACCGCTCGGCCGGCTGCTGCGGGCCGGCACCGCGCTCCCGCTCTACATCGACAACGGCGCCAAGACCCTGGGCCAGGCCGAGATGTGGTTCGGCGCGGGACGCGGCTCGGACAACGTGGTGATCGCGCTGATCGGCTCCGGCGTCGGCGCCTGCGTCGTCACCAACGGCAAGCCCTACCACGGCGCCAGCAGCAGCGCCGGGGAGTGGGGCCACACCACCCTGCGGGTCGGCGGCCGTACCTGCCGCTGCGGCTCGCGCGGCTGCCTGGAGGCCTACGTCGGAGCCGAGGCGCTGCTCGGCCGCTGGCCCGGCGCGCCCGCGGGGGTCAGCGAGGAGACCGGTCTCGCCAAGCTGATCGCCGCCGCCGACCACGACCCGGAGGCCGACGCGCTGCTCGCCGAGGCCGCCGAATACCTCGGCGCCGGCATCGCCGACCTGATCAACCTCTTCAACCCGCACCGGATCGTGATCGGCGGCTGGGCCGGGCTGATGCTCGGCCCCCGGGTGCTGCCCATGGTCCGCGAGGTCGCCGCCGCCTACGCCCTGCACCACCCCTGCGCCCAGACCTCCATCGAGCTGGGCCGGCTCGGCGCCGACGCGGTCACCGTCGGCGCGGCCACCCTGCCGCTGGCCCGCTTCCTCGACACCGGCGGCGAGCGCCCGTTCAGCCTGCCCGCCCAGGCCGACCCGGAACGGGGCGGCGAGTCCGGAACGGTACGGAACCGGATCGCCAGGGCGGTACGTTGACCGGACGGCGCGACCGGCGCCGGTATCACCCCATTCGGTACCGCACGTCCCAAGGAGTTCCGCTGTGACCCTGCGGCAGGAGATCGTCGGCAATGCCATGCAGATGGCCGTCTGCACCCTGAACCCCGGCCAGACCGTCTACTGCGAGGCCGGGAAGTTCCTGTTCAAGACGGCCAACGTGTCGATGGAGACCCGCCTCGGCGGTCCCGGCGCCCGGAACGCGGGCGGCGGCCAGCCGGGCGGCGGGGGCGGCGGCATGGGCGGCATGCTGCGCCAGGCCATGGGCACCGCCATGCAGGTCGGCCAGCGGGCGCTGGCGGGGGAGTCGCTGGCGTTCCAGTACTTCACCGCGTCCGGCGGCGAGGGCACGGTCGGCTTCGCCGGGGTGCTGCCCGGCGAGATGCGGGCGCTCGAACTGTCGGGGTCGCGGGCCTGGTTCGCCGAGAAGGACGCCTTCGTCGCCGCCGAGGAGACCGTGCAGTTCGGCATCGCCTTCGCCGGCGGCCGGCAGGGCATGAGCGGCGGCGAGGGCTTCATCCTGGAGAAGTTCACCGGCCACGGCACCGTGATCATCGCCGGCGCCGGCAACTTCATCGACCTGAACCCCGCCGACTTCGGCGGTCGCATCGAGGTCGACACCGGCTGCATCGTCGCCTTCGAGGAGGGCGTCCAGTACGGCGTCCAGCGCGTCGGCGGCCTCAACCGGCAGGGCATCATGAACGCGGTCTTCGGCGGTGAGGGACTCTCGCTCGCCACCCTGGAGGGCAACGGCCGGGTGATCCTGCAGTCCATGACGATCGAAGGCCTGGCCAACGCGCTCAAGAAGGCGCAGGGCGGCGACAAGCAGGGCCCCACCGGTGGCCTGTTCTCCACGCACTCCGGGTGACCCGGGGCGGCTGCCCCTTCCCTCTCATGCTCCTCTCATGTCACGGTGCGGTGACAGCTCGCGATCGACCGGCAGCGGGCGGGTGCGCGGCGAGTAGCGTGCTGATCGCGGTCCCCACCCACCGCACCATCCGGGCAGCACCGTCAGGAAGGACCGCGATCCTCCGTGTACCGCTGGGAGACCACCAGGACCGCCCTCGCGCAGCGGGTCTTCGCCACGATCCGGAGCGAGAGCTACGACCAGGCCGCGGCGACCGCCGACACCCTGCTGTCGGCCGGGCTGACCACCCTGGAGATCTCGCTCACCACGCCCTTCGCGCTGGAAGCCGTCACCACCCTGGTCCGTGAGGTCGGCGACGACGCGGTGATCGGAGCCGGCACGGTCGTCGACGCGATCTCCGCGCGGATGGCCATCGACGCGGGCGCGCGCTTCCTGCTGGCACCGAACCTGGACGAGGAGGTGCTGCGCACCGGCCACCGGTACGGGGTGCCCGTCTTCCCCGGGGTCGCCACCCCGACCGAGGCGGTCCGCGCGATGGAGCTGGGCGCGGACGCGCTGACGCTCTACCCCGCCTCGTCCCTGACGCCGCGCTGGGTCTCCGACCTGCGCGCGATACTGCCGCAGGCGGCGATCATCCCGATCGGCGGCATCACGGTGGCCGCGGCGCCCGAGTGGGTCGCCGCCGGCGCGGTGGCCGTCGGCATGGGCTCCGCCCTGACCGAGGGCGACCGCACCACGGTCACCAAACGCCTGACCGACCTCCTCGACCGCCTCCTGGACCCGACCTAGCCAACTCGCCGGGGGACGGGGTCCGGAACGCGCCGCAGGGGCAGAAGAGGGAGCCTGGGGGACGACATGGCCCACGTAGAGGATCTGACCGCCGAGGCATTCGGCCAGGACCCGTACCCGACCTACGCCCGCCTGCGGGCCGAGGGGCCGGTCCACCGGGTCAGGACCGCCGACGGCGAGACCTGGCTCGTGGTGGGCCACGACACCGCCCGCGCGGCCCTCGCCGACCCCCGGCTGGCCAAGGACTTCCGCAGCCTCGCCCCGGGGATGGACTACTCCCCGGTGACCTCGAACATGCTGGAGGCCGACCCGCCCCGGCACACCCGGCTGCGCGGGCTGGTGGCACGGGAGTTCACCTCCCGCCGGGTCGCGGCGCTGCGCCCCCGGGTCCAGCGGATCACCGACGACCTGCTGGACGCGGCGCTCGGCCACGACACCGTCGACCTCGTGGAAGCGCTGGCCCTCCCGCTGCCCATGACGGTGATCTGCGAACTGCTCGGCGTTCCCGACCTGGACCGCGACGCCTTCCGCCGCTGGTCGAACGACATCATCAGCGGCACCGCGGCGGCGGGGGAGGTCGCGCTCGGGGCGATGTCGGAGTATCTGACCGAGCTGATCGAGGACAAGCGCTGCGGCGGCCCGCGCGACGACCTGCTGAGCGCGCTGATCAGGACCCGCTACGAGGACGGCGACCAGCTCTCGCCCGACGAACTGGTCGGCATGGCCTTCCTGCTGCTGGCCGCCGGCCACGAGACCACCGTCAACCTGATCGCCAGCGGCGTCCTGGCCCTGCTCCGCCACCCCGGCCAGCTCGCCGCGCTCCGCGCGGACCCGGCGCTGATCGACGGCGCCGTCGAGGAGATGCTGCGCTACGACGGCCCGGCCGAGACCACGACCTGGCGCTTCGCCAAGGAGCCGATCACCCTCGCGGGCACCGCGATCCGGCGCGGCGAGTCCGTACTGGTCGCGCTGGCGGCGGCCGACCGCGACCCGGAGCGCTTCGCCGAGCCGGACACCTTCGACATCCGCCGCCCCGGGCAGGGGCACATCGCCTTCGGACACGGCATCCACTACTGCCTCGGCGCGCCGCTCGCCCGGCTGGAGGCCAGGGTCGCGATCCCCGCCCTGCTCGACCGGGCACCCGGCCTGGCCCTGGTGCCCGGTCCGATCAGCTGGCGGCCCAGCGTGGTGCTGCGCGGCCCCGCCCGGCTGATGGTCAGCTTCAGTAAGCGGCCGTGAAGCGCCGTCCCCGGTGCCTGGGCCGCTCGGCCTCGTCCAGCAGCACCACGGCCATGTCCTCGTACGACAGCGCGGACACGCCGTCCGCGTCGGCGACCAGCGCGTCGCCGCCCAGCCGGTGGCGCCCGGTGCGCTCGCCGGGGGAGAGCGCCGCGGCGGGGCTGAAGTAGGTCCAGTCCACGCCGGTGGCCGCGCGGCAGCGGGCCAGCTGCCCGGCGCAGGCGTCGGCGATCGGCCGCCAGCCCGCCGGGAAGTCGGGCGCGTCGGCGACCGTACCGCCGTCCGGCAGGGTGAGCGTGGCGGCCCCGCCGACGACCAGCAGCCGTCCGCCGGTGGCCGCCAGCGCGGCGAGCATCACCTCGGCGACGGTGACGAGTTCGGCCTCCCGGCCGTGCGCGGGGCGGGTCGCGGTGATGACCACGTCCCGGTCGGCCACCAGGCCGAGGACCGAGTCGTAGGACAGCGCGTCCCCGACCAGGCCGCGCGCGCCCGCGGGCAGTTCTGCGGTACGGGCGGCGGACCGCACGACGCCGTCGACCTGGTGCCCGCGGGCCAGCCCCTCGGCGACGATCCGGCGGCCGGCGTCACCGGCGGCTCCGAAGACGGTGATGCGCATGGTGCGGCTCCTCAAGTGCGGTATCGGGTAGGGGTCCGGTACGGGACCACGTCCGGTACCGGGTACGGATTCAGGTCAGGGATCGGGTGCGGGACGACGTGCCCGATCGGGTACAGCCTCAGGTACGCAATCAGGTGCGGGCGGGCTGCGGAAGGGCGGGCAGGGGCCGCAGTTGGGCGGCGACGAGCGAGCCGAGGATGAGCGCGCCGCCCAGCGCCTGGACCGCCGTCAACTGCTGGCCGAGCGCCAGCCAGCCGACCACGGTGGCGACGACCGGGCTGAGCAGCCCGAGGAAAGTGACGTCGGTCGGCGGCAGTTCGCGTATCCCGCGGAACCACAGCGCGTACGCCACCGCCGCGCCGATCAGCGTGAGGTAACCGTAGCCGAGCAGATTCCCCGCGGTCAGCGAGGACGGCGGCGGGCCCTCGGCGAGCAGCGCCACCGGCAGCAGGACGAGCCCGCCGGCGACCAGTTGCCACCCGGTGGTGGCCAGCAGCGGCGCGGGCGCGGGCCAGCGCTTGCTCAGGACGACGCCGGTCGCCATCACCACCGCGCTGCCGAGCGCGGCCAGGACGCCGAGGGCGTCGAGCCGCGCGCCCGACTGGAGCACCAGCAGGCTCACCCCCGCGACCCCGGTCAGGCCGGTGAGCACCGTCCGCACGGTGAGGCGGTCGCCGAGCAGCCCGGCGGAGAACACCGCGACCAGCAGCGGCTGGAGCGCGCCGATCGTGGCGGCGACGCCGCCGGGCAGCCGGTAGGCGGCGATGAAAAGCAGCGCGAAGAAGGCGCCGATGTTCAGGGTGCCGAGCAGCAGCGAGCGCCACCACCACACTCCGTGCGGGAGCCGGCGGGTGCCCGCCATCAGCAGCAGGCCCGCGGGAAGCGCCCGCAGGACGCCGGCCAGCAGGGGGCGGTCGGGCGGCAGGTACTGGGTCGTGACGTAGTACGTGGTCCCCCAGACGCTGGGGGCCAGGGCGGTCAGCAGGATGACGCCTGTTCGATTCCTTAGCACTAAGAGAAAGTATCTCAGCGCTAAGGGATTGGCTAGTCTGCGGTCATGGAACCGACCAACGACGCGGATCACGTGGACCTGGTGCTCGACCAGTGGGCCAGGCGGCGGCCCGATCTGGACGTCTCGCCGATGGCCGTGATCGGCCGGCTCAAGCGGCTCGCCCGCCTGCTCGACGCGGAATTGCGCAAGGTCTTCGCGGAGTACGGGCTCGACGCGGCGTCCTTCGACGTCCTCGCCACCTTGCGGCGCAGCGACCCGCCGCACCGGCTGACCCCCGCGCAGCTCATGCGGACGTCGATGGTCACGTCGGGCGCGATCAGCCAGCGGCTGGACCGGCTTGAGGCCGGTGGCCTGGTCGGCCGGACCCGCAGCGAGGAGGACGCCCGGGTCGTGCACGTCGCCCTCACGCCGGCGGGCCTGGACCTGATCGAGCGGGCGCTGCCGGCGCATGTGGCCAACGAGCACCGGCTTCTCGAAGGACTCCCCGCTTCGAGCCGGGGCGAGCTCGCGTCGGCGCTGCGGGCGCTCCTGCTGTCTTTGGGGGACGGGACCGACCTGCGGCGCTGAGGGTGTCCCTTCCCGGGCCGTGACGCTGCGGGGTTGCCGCTTGTGGACTGTCGCCTGCCGCGCCGTCGTGGCGGGGCGCGCGGTCCCCCGCCCCGTTTGCGGTGCGGGCTTGGCCGCGGCTGTGGGACGGCTTGGAGCGCAGTTCCGCGCGCCCCCCGTAGGTGCTCAGTGCGGCAGAGGAGGGGCGTGCGGGGACGTAAAATTCGGGGGGCGGGGGGAGTGTCCCCCTGGGCAGATGCTGGAGGCAGCCGTGATCGTCGCCGTACCCGGTTCGAAGTCCGTGACGGCACGCGCGCTGTTCCTGGCGGCGGCAGCGGAAGGGGAGAGCGTCCTGCGCAAACCCCTGCTCTCGGACGACACCGACGGCTTCGCGGAAGGCCTGGCCACCCTCGGCTACGACGTGCACCGTGCAGCGGACTCGTGGCGGATCACCGGCCGCCCCGAAGGCCCGTCGCGGCCCACCGCCGAGGTGAACTGCCGGGACGCCGGCACAGCCGCCCGCTTCCTCCCGGCCCTCGCGTCGGCCGGCCGCGCCGGCACCTTCCGCTTCGACGCCTCCGCGCAGATGCGCCGCCGCCCGGTGGCCCCCCTCACCGACGCCCTCCGCGCCCTCGGCGTGGACCTGACACACGAGGAGGCCGAGGGCCACCTCCCGCTGACCGTGCGGGCCGCCGGGATGAAGGGCGGCAAGGTCGAGCTGGACGCGAGCCTGTCCTCGCAGTTCCTGACCGCGCTGCTGATGACCGGCCCGCTGACGGCGGAGGGCCTGCGGATCCGGGTGACCGGCATCGTCTCGGTGCCGTACGTCGAGATCACCCTCGCGATGATGCGCGGCTTCGGCGTGGAAGTGACCCGCGAGGGCGACACCTTCGTCGTACCGCCCGGCGGCTACCGGGCGGCGGACTACGCGGTCGAGCCGGACGCCTCCGCCGCCAGCTACGTCTTCGCCGCCGCGGCTCTCGCGGGCAGGACCGCCACCGTCCCCGGCCTGGGACAGGGCGCGCTCCAGGGCGACCTCCAGTTCGTGGAGGTGCTGCGCTCGATGGGCGCCGACGTCGAGATCGGCCCGGACGCCACGACGGTGACCGGCACGGGCGGCCTGTCCGGCGTCACCGTCAACATGCGGGACATCTCCGACACGATGCCCACCCTCGCGGCGATCGCCCCGTTCGCGGACGGCCCGGTGCGGATCGAGGACGTGTACAACACCCGTATCAAGGAGTGCGACCGGCTGGACGCCTGCGCCGAGAACCTCCGCGCGCAGGGCATCGCGGTCGAGACCGGCCGGGACTGGATCGAGATCCAGCCGGGCACCCCGGCCCCGGTGGAGATCGCCTGCCGCGGCGACCACCGGATGGCGATGAGCTTCGCGGTGGCGGGGCTGCGGACGCCGGGCACGACCTTCGACGACCCGGAGTGCGTGAAGAAGACCTTCCCGGGCTTCCACGAGTTCTTCGCGGGCGTGCGGGCCGCCTGGGACGTCTGACCCGGCGCGGTCCGAAGGCCCGGCTACCCGAAGGCCCTGCGGCCCTGCGGCCCTCCGGCCGGCCCGGGCACGCCCGCTCGGCCCGAAGGCCCGGGCGCGGCGACGCGCCCGGGAAGCGCTCCTGCCCCGCAGAAGCGTTTCGCCCCATTCGCTCCGTTCTACGGTGACCCCTGCTCCGACTTCTCGTCCAGGAAAGGGTTTCACCCGTGCGTATCCGTACGACCATTGCCGCCGCGGCCTGCGCGGTCGGCATCGCGCTGTCCTTCCCGGTGTCCGCCCACGCGGCGGACGGCCCGTTCTTCTACTCCTACGGCGGCGGCCGGGTCGGCGTCCTGGACAGCCCGCGCAACTGGTGGTGCATCACGCTGCCCGAGGTCGAGGACGAGAGTGTGCCGCCGGCCGACACCCCGTACAACGAGACCGACGCCACCGCCACCGTCTTCACCGGCGCGGACTGCACCGGCGACCACTTCACGCTGCGCGCCAACGGCGGCCACGCCTCTTCGCGCCTGAAGCTGCGGTCCGTCTTCTTCTCCGAGCCCGGCTAGCCGACCGGGGCGACGGCCGGTTCGCGGTCGAGCGCGATGCCGAAGTGCTCGCGGTAGGCGGCCAGGATCTCGCCGTCGCCCAACTCCCGCTCCTCCCGGCCGCCTTCGTGGTCGGTCACCACCAGCTTCCGCCCGCTGAGGGTCACCCGCCCGGTGCCGGTCAGCCGGGAGCAGACCAGCGACTGCCGGAAGGTCGAGGTCGGCGAGGTGCGCTGCCACCAGCAGGTCGCCTCGAAGTCGCCCAGCGCGCGCGGGCGTTGCTCAAGCCGGTAGACCGGGCTGCCGTCGTGCGAGACGTCCAGGTCGCCTTCCGCCGTCTCGGCGATACGGAAGACGCCGCCGGGCTCGTGCTGGTCCGCCCGGCTGCCGTAGTCGAGCGGATAGTGGCTGTGCCGCCCGAAGCCGATGTCCGCCAGCCACGGTCCGCCGCCGTCCGCCGTCGTGACCCGCAGCGCCAAGTGGTCGTACGGCGGCCCGAGCAGCCCGCCGTCGCCGAACACCCGGGCCGCCAGCAGGTCCACCCCGTAGCCGAGCGAGCGCAGCAAAGCGGCGAAGGCGCCGTTGAGTTCGTAGCAGAAGCCGCCGCGCTCGGCGCCGACGACCTTCTCGACCAGGGCGGTGTCCGTCAGGACGATGTCCTGGCCGAGGTGGATCGACAGGTTCTCGAACGGCACGGTCAGCAGGTGCCGGAGGTGGAGCGTACGCAGCGACTCCGCGTCGGCGGCGGTCGGTCGTGCGGCGCCGATACGGCGGAGGTAGGCGTCGGCCCGGGTGGAGTCCATACGACCTTTATCCCCGACCGGCGGCCCTGAGTCAGCTCCCGCCGACGCGGTGTTCATGAGCGCGCCGCAGCCTGGGACGTCGGAGACCAGGCCGCCACCAGTCCGAGCAGCCCAAAGAAGCACGTGTCGGGATCCGCGGTGCGGACATGGCTGCGCCGCTCCGGGCCGTACTGGCGCTGCCTGATGACGCCCGCATGGCGCAGGGCGCGGAAGTGGTGCGTGAGCGGGGACTTCGGCCGGTCGATGCCGAACCAGCCGCAGGGGCGGTCGAACTCCTCATGCTCCAGCAGGAGTTCGCGCACGATCGCCAGCCGCAGCGGATCGCTCAGCGCGCCGAGCACGACATCGATCAACCGACCACGGCCCAGACCAGTTTCCCGACGCCCTGGCGTGAACTGACCCCCCACCGCTGCTCCGTGAGCGCGTCGACGAGGGCGAGCCCCCGGCCGCCCTCGTCGTCGTCCGCGGGGCGCCGCCGCTGCGGCGGCCGGTCGTTGGCGTCGTGCACCTCGATGCGGATGGCGTGCTTCTGGCGCTCGTACCGCGTCTCGACCAGACGCCCCCGGGGTGCGCGGGCATGACGGACGGCGTTCGTCAGCAGCTCGGAGAGGACGATTTCCGCCGGGTCGGCGAGGTGGTCGAGGCCCCAGCCGCTGAGTGCCGCCCGCAGTTCGTGCCGCGCGCACCCCACGGAGTACGCGGTGAGCGGCCACCGGCTGACCACGCACCCGCCCTCCCCGACCTCGCTGCCCAGCATCTCCACGACGCGTCCCCTTTCCCCGCCCGGCACCCTCTGTGCCGATCCGCTCACAGCCTGACGTGGCCGGGGATAGCCTTGACAGGAGGCGCAGCCCTCCAACACGGCTGTCAACGAGGGGAGATTCGTGGTGGCGGATCCGACACGCAACAACGGCACGGACCCGAGGGTCATGTACGGCGAGGAGCTGCGAATCCGCCGCGAGGCCGCCGGGCTCACCCAACTGGCGCTCGGCGAGGCGGTGATCCTGTCGCCGTCGATGATCGCCCACATCGAGGCCGGCCGTCGCAAGCCGCGTCTTGACGACGCGAAACGCCTTGACCAGGCGCTCGGCACCGACGGCTTTTTCGTCCGGATGCGTCGGACGCTGGAAGACGCACGCTTCGCCCACCACTTCGCGACCATGAGAGAGCTGGAACGCCTGGCGACGGTCATCCAGTGCTACGGGTCGGCGCTGATCCCCGGCCTGTTGCAGACCGAGGCCTACGCGACCGCCGTACTGCGGGCAGGTCTCCCGAAC
The DNA here is from genome assembly GCF_036227245.1 of Streptomyces sp. NBC_01477. GTDB lineage: Bacteria > Actinomycetota > Actinomycetes > Streptomycetales > Streptomycetaceae > Actinacidiphila. The sequence continues at coordinate 1,960,860 of NZ_CP109445.1, read as the reverse complement.
CCGGCCGCGGGCAATGTGGAGCAGCGGGTAGCAGGCCGTCTGGAACGGGCGCAGATTCTGGAGGACCCCCAGAAGCCGGCCATGTGGGTTCTCCTGGACGAGCATGCGCTGCGGCGCTGTGTCGGCGGTCCTGCGGTCATGGCCGCACAGCTGCGCCACGTCGCCTCTTGTGTGCGCCGAGGGCGGCTCCGTTTCCACGTCCTCCCGTTCTCCGCAGGTGCACACGCGCTTTTGGAGAGCATGGTGGTCCTCATGTGGTTCACCGACGCTCCTCCCCTCGCGTACGTTGAGGGCCTGAACACGGGACGTGTTCTGGACGATCCAGCGGTCGTCGAGGCCTGCCGGGTGTCCTTCGATCTCGCTTTGGGGGACTCGCTGTCAGCGGCACAGTCCCTGGCCCTGCTTGAGGAAGTGGCGGAAGAATATGAACGGCATGGAGCACCACCTGAGCAAGGCCCGCTGGCGTAAGTCCAGCTACAGCGGCCCCAGCGCTGGCGACTGCGTCGAGGTCGCTGACGGCGTCCCGGGTGTCATGCCGGTGCGTGACAGCAAGGATCCGCAGGGTCCGGCCCTGGTCTTCCCGGCGGCGGCCTGGGTGGACTTCGTCGCCGATGTGAAGGCGGGCCGCTTCGCGGTGTGAGCCCGTCCTCGGATAAGGAGTATCGCGTCATGACCTCTCGGCACACTGCTGATGCGTCTGCGTTGACGACGTGGCGTAAGTCGAGTTACAGCGGCGGGGACAACGGCAGCTGCGTCGAGGTTGCTGACGGCGTCCCGGGTGTCATGCCGGTGCGTGACAGCAAGGATCCGCAGGGTCCGGCCCTGGTCTTCCCGGCGGCGGCCTGGGTGGACTTCGTCGCCGATGTGAAGGCGGGCCGCTTCGCGGTGTGAGCGGCCGGGTGGGCGTCAGCGGGGGACGTACCAGAGGCGGACCGACTTCGTGTCGCCGCTGGCCACCGTCGAGCCGTCGGGGCTGTAGACCACCGAGCGGGCCGTGCCGTACGCGCCGGTCCAGGTGGCACTGGGGCTTGCGGTGGCGACGTCCCACAGCGTGACCTTGCGCCGTGTGCTGCCGGTGGCCAGGGTCGTGCCGTCGGGGGCGAAGGCCAGGGACCTGATCCGGCCGCCGAGGCCGGGCCACGTGGGGATCGGGCGCTGGGTCGCGACCTCCCACATCCGGACCCCCGATGTGCCGCCGGCCGCGGCGAGCACCGTGCCGTCGGGGCTGAAGGCCACCGCGTGGACCCGCCCGGCGTTGGGCCAGGTGGCGAAGTTCTCGCCGGAAGCGACGTGCCACAGCCGTACGGCCTTGTCATTGCCGCCCGTGGCCAGCACCGTGCCGTCCGGGCTGAACGCCACCGTACGGACGCAGCCGGTGTGACCGGTCAGCGTGGTGGTGCCGCTGCCGGAGTCGACGTCCCACAGCCGGATGCCCCTGTCACCGCCCGCGCTGGCCAGCACGGTGCCGTCCGGGCTGAAGGCCAGCGCGCGGACCCAGCCGGTGTGGCCGGTCAGCCGCGTGGCGGAGGGACGCCCGGCGGAGATGTCCCACAGCCTGATGGCCTTGTCGTCACCGGCGCTGGCCAGCACGGTGCCGTCCGGGCTGAAGGCCAGCGCGCGGATCCAGTCGGTGTGGTCGCTCAGCTGCGCGCTGGCGGCGCGGTCGGTCGTGAGGTCCCACAGCCGGACGATGTTGTCGTCACCGGCGCTGGCCAGCAGGGTGCCGTCCGGGTTGAACGCCACGGCACGGACCACCTGGGTGTGCCCGTCGAGAACGACCGGTTCCGACCTGCGGTCGGCCGGGTGCCGTTCCGGCTCCCGCCGTGCCGGCGGCACCGCGTCGTGCGGCACGTCCACCAGGGCCAGCGCCTGGACCGGGCTCGGTCGCAGGTCCGGTTCCTTCTGGAGCAGCTGGGTGATCAGCGGGGTGAGCCGGCCGGAGCGCCGGGGCGGCGGCGCCTCGTCGTGCACCACCGAGGTCACGTCGTCCGGGGGGAAGGGCAGTTCGCCTTCGAGGGCCTGGTACAGCGTCACGCCCAGTGAGAAGAGGTCGCCCGCGCCGCCCGCCTCGGCGCCGCCCATCCGTTCCGGTGCGACGTAACCGGGCGTGCCGATCAGCACGCCGATCGAGGTCAGGGCGCTGTCGGTCCCCTCCGCCGTGATCCCGAAGTCCGTCAGCAGCACGTCCCCGTTGCTCGCGAGTATGACGCCGGCCGGTGTGATGTTCCGGTGGACGACGTCGGCCGTGTAGGCGGCGGCGAGGACTTTGAGCACGGCCCGTGCCACGTCGGCGGCCCGGCCCACCGTCAGCGGTCCGTGCGCGTCGAGGTGCTCCCGCAGCGAGCGCCCTTCGACCAGTTGCATGACCGTCCACGGCGTGTCGTCCTCCACGACGACGTCGTACACGGCGACGACGTGGGGATGGTCGCGCAGCCGCGCGGCGCCGCGGGCCTGTCGCGTGGTGCGGGCCAGCACCTCGGCCCTGTCGGCGTCGGCCGGCGCGGTGGGCAGCCGGAAGCGCTTGACCGCCACGTCGATCCGGAGGTGCTCGTCATGCGCCTGCCACACCTCGCCGGCCGCGTCCGCTCCGAGCTTCCCGGTCAGCCGGTACCGCCCGCCGACCACCCGCCCAGGCTCCATCCCCGCTGCCACGTTTCCCGATCCCCCCGACTCCGTTCCCGCCGCGATCGTCCGCGGACCAGCAGCGTAAGTACGCGACCGCGGACGGGCCGCGTCCGGCGGGTGTTTGTGACCATCACGCGACACACGCGCGCACGGGGTTCGGCCACCGTTCTTCCGGGCGCCATCTCCTGGCCGGCGGCGAGCGGCACGGATCCGCGGCGATGTCAGTGGTCGGCCGTAGGGTCGGAGGGGCAGGCGGACCCGTACGCGCACGGAGGCACCATGACCACGCTGGAGAACCGACCGGATACGGCGCTGCTCGTCATCGACGTGCAGAAGGGCGTCGTGGGGGAGGCGCACGACCGGGACGCCGTCGTGGCGAATGTCGCCGCCCTCGTCGACAAGGCACGGGCCGCGGGCGCGGCGGTCGTGTGGGTGCAGCACAACAGCGACGAGCTGGTCAGCGGCAGTGAGAGCTGGAGCTATGTGCCGGAGCTGGTGCGGGACGAGGCCGAGCCGCTGGTGCAGAAGGAGTACGCGGACTCCTTCGAGGCGACGGAGCTGGAGTCGGTGCTCGCCGGGCGCGGCATCGGGCGGCTGGTGGTCGCCGGCGCCCAGACCGACGAGTGCATCCGCGCGACGCTGCACGGGGCTTTCACCCGCGGCTATGACGTGACGCTGGTGCGGGACGCCCATACGACCGAGGACCTGACGTCGTTCGGCGCCCCGCCGCCGGACAAGGTCATCGCGCACACGAATCTCTACTGGCGTTATCACAAGGCCCCCGGCCGCACCGCCGGCACGGTCAGCACCGCCGACGTCGACTTCGGCCCGGCGGAGAAGCCCGCGGACGAGCCGGTGGAGTGAGCCGGGGGCGCTGACCGCCGGCGTCCGGCAGCGCGCGCCGCCACCGCGAGCCCGGCGGCATCGCTGCCGGGCCGACGTCCGTACCCGGCGCGGGTGTGCCGCCCGGCACCCGGCGCGGTGGACTCTCACAGCGCCGGGCGGGCTCCCGGTGCCGGGCGGGCCGCCTCGTAGGCGGTGCGGGCCGCGCGGGTGGCCGCGCGGCCGGAGACCTCGGCGACGGGGACGTCCCACCAGGCCTCGGCGGGCGGACCCTGGCGGGACGGGTCGGTCTCGACGTAGACGGCCGTCGCGCGCGGCGAGGTGCGGGCGGCGGCCAGCGCCGCACGCAGCTCCTTCGCGCTGCCCGGGGTGAAGACCTCAAGGCCGAGGCTGGCCGCGTTCGCCGCCAGGTCGACCGGGAGCGGGGCGCCGGTGAGGTCGCCGCCCGCGCCGGGGAAGCGGTAGGCGGTGCCGAAGCTCTCGGCGCCGACCTGGGCCGACAGACCGCCGATCGAGGCATAGCCGTGGTTCTGGACGATCACCAGGTTGACCGGGATGCCCTCCTGGACCGCGGTGACGATCTCGGTCGGCGCCATCAGGTACGTGCCGTCGCCGACCAGCGCGAAGACCTCGCGGTCGGGGGCCGCGAGCCGTACCCCGATCGCGGCCGGGATCTCGTAACCCATGCACGAATAGCCGTACTCGACGTGATACTGCTCGGGGTCGCGGGACCGCCACAGCTTGTGCAGGTCGCCCGGCAGCGACCCGGCCGCGTTGACCAGCACGTCCCGGTCGCCGAGCACCGCGTCCAGCGCGCCGATCACCTCGCACTGCGAGGGCGGCCATGGCCCGTCCCCGTCGCCGAAGGCCGCGTCCGTACGCGCCCGCCACTCGGCGACGGCGTACGTCCGCCGCGGCGCCCGGAAGTCCGCCAACTCGGCCGCCAGCGCGGCCAGTCCGGCCCTGGCGTCGCCGACCAGGGCGAGCCCCGACATCTTGTGGCCGTCGAAGGAGGCCGCGTTGAGATTCACGAAGCGCGCGTCCGGCGCGAAGAGCGAGCCGGACGCGGTCGTGAAGTCCGTCCAGCGGGTGCCGGCGCCCAGCACCACATCGGCCTCCCGCGCCGCCGCGTCCGCCGGGGCCGTACCGGTGTGGCCGATCGCGCCCAGCGCCTGCGGGTGGTCCCAGCGCAGCGACCCCTTCCCGGCCTGCGTCTCCGCCACCGGGATGCCGGTCGCGGCGGCGAACTCCGCGAGCACGGGGGCCGCTTCGGCGTGGCGGACACCGCCGCCCGCCACGATCAGCGGGCGCCGGGCCGACCGCAGCAGCGCGGCGCCCTCGGCGAGCGCCGCCGCGTCCGGCACCGGACGCCGTACGTGCCAGACCCGCTCCCCGAACAACTCGTCCGGCCAGTCGTGGGCCTCGGTCTGCACATCCTGCGGCAGTGCCAGGGTGACCGCGCCGGTGTCCACCGGGTCGGTCAGCACCCGCATCGCCTGGAGCAGCGAGGCGGGCAGCATCTCGGGCCGCCAGATCCGGTCGAAGTAGCGGGACACCGGACGCAGCGCGTCATTGACGGACACGTCGTAGGCCCACGGCACTTCGAGCTGCTGGAGCACCGGGTCGGCGGGCCGGGTCGCGAAGACGTCGCCCGGGAGCAGCAGCACCGGCATCCGGTTGACGGTCGCCAGGGCCGCGCCGGTGACCAGGTTCGTCGCGCCGGGGCCGATCGAGGTGGTGCAGGCCAGGGCGGAGAGCCGGTGCGTCATCCGGGCGTGGCCGACCGCCGCGTGCACCATCGCCTGCTCATTGCGGCCCTGGTGGAAGGGCATCGCCTCGGCGCCGGCCTCCAGCAGCGCCTGGCCGACGCCGGCGACATTGCCGTGCCCGAAGATGCCCCACATCCCGGCGACCGTCCGGTGCCGCACCCCGTCCCGCTCGGTGAACTGCACCGACAGGAAGCGGACCAGTGCCTGCGCGACGGTGAGCCTCATGAGCCGTCCTCCCGTGCCGGGGACTCGTACAACGGCAGCCGCGGATCCGGGTCCTGGCCCGCCCAGCTGTCCCGTACCCACGCGTGCGCCGGGTCGTCGCTGATCAGCCAGGACCGCGAAGGCCCCGGCCCCGCCATCACATTGAGGTAGTACATGTCGTACCCGGGCACCGCCATGCTCGGGCCGTGCCAGCCGTCCGGGATCAGCACGGCGTCGCCCGAGCGGACTTCGGCCAGCACATCGGTGCTGCCGCCCGGCGACGGATAGACCCGCTGGTAGCCGACCGCGGCCGGGCCGCCGGCCAGTTCGTAGTAGTAGATCTCTTCGAGCCGCGACTCGTGCGGCCCGGCCTCGTCGTGCTTGTGCGGCGGGAAGGACGACCAGTTGCCGCCGGGGGTCAGCACCTCCACCGCGATCAGCCGGTCGCACGCGAAGACGTCGGCGGCGGCGAAGTTGTTCACCTGGCGGCTCGCGCCGCCCGCGCCGCGCAGCTCCACCGGCACGCCGGACGCCGGGCCGTAGCGGGCCGGCAGCCGCCGCGAGCAGCGCGCCCCGGCCAGCGCGAAGCGCCCGCCCGCGGCGGACGCGATCACCGCGTGGGCGTCACGCGGCAGATACGCGAAGTCCGTCACCCCGGAGAAGACGTCGGCGCGGCCTTGCAGCGCGAAGGTCTCCCCGTCGGCCAGCACCGTGCACGCCCCCGCCAGCGGCAGCACGATCCACTCGCTGTCCCCGGTCCCGAACGCCCGCTGCCCGCCCGGCTCCAGGGTCAGCACCCGCAGCGCCGAATACGCCCAGCCCGCCGACGCCGGGTCGATCCACAGGTCGTGTCCTTCACGGGCGGTGCGGCCGGCGGGCAGATGCGTCATGGCAGGTCAACTCCCCGGCAGGCGTCCATGGTTCCCCCGTGGCCTTCGGCGGGGCGGCGCCTCACGAGCGCTCGACCCCGGTGCGCGGCGAAGGCGCCGCCCCGGGCCGCAGCAGCGCGTCGATCTCCGCGCGCGAGGGCATCGCGTCCGCGCACGCCAGCCGCGAGGCGACGATCGCGCCCGCCGCGTTCGCCGCCCGCAGCACCTGCGGCAGCGGGTCGCCCGCGATCAGGCCCGCGCACAGGGCGCCGCCGAAGGCGTCGCCCGCGCCGAGCCCGTTGACCACGGTCACCGGCACCGGCGGCGCCGCGCACCGCTCGCCCGCGGCGGTACGGGCCAGCGCGCCGGCCGGCCCCTGCTTGACCACCGCCGTGCGCACCCCGCGCTCCAGCAGCAGCCCGGCCGCCGTCTCCGGGTCCGCGCTGCCCACCGCGACCTCGACCTCGGCCCGATTGCCGACCGCGACCGTCGCGTACGACAGGGCGCGGGCGTAGAGCGCCGGGGCCTGCGCGGGGTCGGCCCAGAAGACGGGCCGCCAGTCCAGGTCGAACCAGACCTCGCCGCCCGCGCGCAGGTCGAGTGCGGCGAGGACCGTGGAGCGGGTCGGCTCGACGGCCAGCGCCGAGCCGGTGATCCACAGCGCCCGGGCGGTGCGCACCGCCGCCGCGACGGCGGGCACGTCCAGCAGGGCGGGGGTCAGGCACTCGTCGGGCGCGACGGGGCGGCGGTAGAAGTGGATCGGGAAGTCGTCGGGCGGGAAGAGCTCGCAGAAGGTCACCGGGGTCTGCGTCTCGGGCACCGTCGCGACGAGGCTCGCGTCCACGCCGAAGCCGGTGAGCGCGCTGCGCACGTAGTCGCCGAACGGATCGGGCCCCACCCCGCTGAGCACCGCCGTCCGCAGGCCCAGCCGGGCGCCCGCCACCGCGACATTCCCCGCGGTGCCGCCGAGGTAGCGCGCGAAGCTCCGCACCTCCGCGAGCCCGATCCCGCTCTGCTCGGGGTAGAGGTCCACCCCGACCCGCCCCAGCGTGACGACGTCGTACGGCCCGCCGGCCGTCACGGCCGCGCCGTCCACGCCAGCAGCCAGTCCAGGGAGGTCCGCACATCGGCCGACGGCCCCGCGCCCGGCGGCGGTTCCGACGCCAGCACGGTGTCCTGCTCCATCACGTACCAGCCGGGGTAGCGCGCGGATTCCAGCGCCGCCAGCAGCGCCGCCAGGTCGAGGTCGCCCTCGCCGAGCGGGCGGTAGAGGCCGGCGCCGGCCGCGGCGGTGTAGGCGGTGCGGCCGGTGCGTACCGCGGTCGCGGTCGGCGCGTGGACGTCCTTGAGGTGGACGTGGGCGACGCGGTCGGCGGCGCGCGCGGCGAGGGCGACCGGGTCGGTGCCGCCGATCAGCAGATGGCCGGTGTCCAGGCACAGGCCGATCCCGCTGCCGTCGAGCACCCGGTCGACCTCGCCGGGACCCTCGACCACCGTGCCGACGTGCGGGTGCAGCGCCGCGGTCGCGCCGAGGGAATCCGCGAGCGCGGCGATCTCGTCCAGCCGGGCCAGCAGGGTGCGCCAGCCCGCCGCGTCCACTTCCGGGCGTTCGTCATAGCCGTCGAGGCCGGTCGCCGCCGCCAGCACGAGCGTCCGGGCGCCGGCCGTGGTGAAGCGGTCCAGCGCGGCCCGTACGTCCGGCAGCGGGTCGTGGCCCGGCTCGTGCAGCACCGCGGGCACGAAGCCGCCCACCGCCGTGACACCGTACGAGGCGAGCAGCGGCCCCGGCAGGAAGCCGTCGGGGCCGAACTCGCTGGCCGTGATGCCCAGCCCCGTCATCTCCTCCAGCACCCGGTCGGGGGTCAACTGGTGCCCCCAGCCGGGCACTTCGCACACGCCCCAGGAGATCGGCGCCGCCGCGATCCGCTCCGGCCTCACGCCACCACTCCGTTCCGCTCGGTCCATCCGCCGCGCCCGCCGAGGCGGCAGGCCCGCGCCGCCGCCTCGACCTCGGCGACCGGCACCGGGCGCCGCTCGCGCCGGGAGACCTCGCACGCCTCGGCGACCAGCAGGGCGCGCAGCGCGTCCCGACCCTCGCAGGGATTGGCCTCGGTGCCGCGTGCGACGCGCAGGAAGACGTCCAGTTCGGCCCGGTAGGCGGAGCCGAAGCGGTCCAGGAAGCCCGGCCAGGGCGCCCGGGCCGGGGGAGCCGCGCCGGGCTCCACCGAGGCCAGCGGGGTGCGGTCGGTGACGCCGACCGCGACCTGGTCCTCGGTGCCGGTCAGCTCCATCCGGATGTCGTACCCGGCGGCGTTGTAGCGGGTCGCCGTCGCGGTGGCCAGCACCCCGCCCTCCAGGGTGAGCAGCACCGCCGCGGTGTCCGCGTCGCCCGCGGCCAGGAAGAAGTCGGCGCCGACATTCGCCCCCGCCGCGTAGACCTCGGTGACCGCCCGCCCGGTCACCCACCGCAGGATGTCGAAGTCGTGGATCAGGCAGTCCCGGTAGAGCCCGCCGGACAGCGGTACGTACGCGGGCGGCGGCGGCGCCGGGTCGGAACTGACGGTGCGCACGGTGTGCAGGCGGCCGAGCCGCCCTGCGGCGACCGCCTGCCGGGCGGCCAGGTAGCCGGGGTCGAAGCGGCGCTGGAAACCGATCTGCAGCACCGCGTCCGCCGCGCTCGCCGCGTCCAGCGCGGCGACGGTGCCCGCCAGGTCCAGCGCGATCGGCTTCTCGCAGAAGGCCGGCACCCCCGCCTGCGCCGCCCGGACGATCAGGCCCGCGTGCGCGGCGGTCGCCGAGGCGATCACCACCGCGTCGGGCCGGGCCGCGAAGAGCTGGTCCACCGGCAGCGCGCGGCCACCGTGCCGGGCCGCCACCTGCCGCGCGCGGGCCGGATCGGCGTCGGCGACCAGCAGTTCGCCGACATCGGGGTGCGCCCGCAGCGTCCCGGCGTGGAAGGCGCCGATCCGTCCGGCGCCGATGAGTCCGATCCGCATACCTGCTCCTGCCCCTTCCGAAGAGGAGACGTGATGGCTGACCGCGCCGTCCCAACCTCCCTCGCCACCCGCACCTGTGTCAACGCTTTGTCCGGACATAAGGACTTCCCGTCATGATGTCGTCCCGCTACGCTCCCAGCGTGCCCAAGCACGAGCCCGCACAGCTGCGGCTCGCCGTGGACCGGGCGAGCCCCGTACCGCTGTACTTCCAGCTGGCCCGCCAGCTGGAGACGGCCATCGAGGACGGTGCGCTCACCCCCGGCAGCCTGCTCGGCAACGAGATCGAGCTGGCCGCCAGGCTCGGCCTGTCCCGCCCCACCGTCCGGCAGGCCATCAGGCTGCTGGTCGACAAGGGCCTGCTGGTGCGCCGCCGGGGCGTCGGCACCCAGGTCGTGCACACCGGGGTGGCCCGCCCGCTGGAGCTGAGCAGCCTCTACGACGACCTCGCCGCCGCGGGCCTGCACCCCACCACCCGGGTGCTGCACAACACCCGCGGCCCCGCCCCCGCCGAGGTCGCCGCCGCGCTCGGGCTGCCGGAGTCCTGCCAGGTCACCGTGGTGCACCGGCTGCGGCTCAGCCGCGGCGAGCCGATGGCGTACCTGTGCAACTACCTGCCCTGCGACCTGTTCGACCTGCCCAGCGCCGAGCTGGAGACCAGCGGCCTGTACTCCCTGATGCGGCGGCACGGCGTCACCCTGCACAGCGCCCAGCAGAGCGTTGGAGCCAGGGCCGGCAGCCCGCAGGAGTGCGATCTGCTCGGCGAACCGGCGGGGGCCGCGCTGCTCACCATGCGCCGGGTCAGCTACGACGACCGCGGCCGGCCGGTCGAATACGGCGCCCATGTCTACCGGGCCTCGCGCTACACCTTCGAATTCCGGCTGCTGGTGCGCGGCTGAGCCGTATACCGCAGGCCGCGGGCCGCCCGCGGCCTCCCGGCGGCGGGGTCGCCGTACCCCTTGACGGATACTTGGCCCGCCGGGATGGTCGTCGCTCGAAGCTTTTCGCAGCACTCCCACCTCGGCTGCACCAGGAACGGTACGGAAAGGCAGGGCCTCGTGGCGATGGCAAGGGCGGGAACGAAGGCGCTTGGCGCGCTGCTGGCGGTGGTGCTCGGCGCGGCCGGGCTCGCCGGATGCAGCAGCACCGGCGGCAAGCGCGCGGAGGACCGGGCCAAGAAGCTCACCGCGAACGGCTCGGCGGTCGACACACCGCACTGGACGGTCGCCATGGTCACCCACTCGGGAGCCGGCGACACCTTCTGGGACATCGTCCAGAGCGGCGCCAAGCAGGCCGCGGCCAAGGACAACATCAAGTTCGTCTACTCCAACAGCGACCAGGGCGACCAGCAGGCCCAGCTCGTGCAGGCCGCGATCGACAGCCATGTGGACGGCCTGGTCGTCACCCTCGCCAAGCCCGACGCCATGAAGGCCGTCGTCGCCAAGGCGGTCAAGGCCGGCATCCCGGTGATCACCATCAACTCGGGTGCCGCCCAGTCCAAGGAGTTCGGCGCGCTCACCCACATCGGGCAGGACGAGACGATCGCCGGCAACGCGGTCGGCGACGAGCTGAACACCCGCGGCAGGCAGCACGCCCTGTGCGTCCTGCACGAGCAGGGCAATGTCGGCCTCGAACAGCGCTGCGCCGGCGCCAAGGAGAAATTCCACGGCCGGATGGACACCCTCTACGTCAACGGCACCAACATGCCCGACGCGCTGTCCGCGATCCAGGCCAAGCTCCAGTCCGACAAGTCCATCGACGCCGTCGTGACCCTCGGCGCGCCCTTCGCCAGCACCGCCGCCTCGGCCAAGAAGCAGTCGGGCTCCTCCGCCGAGATCGACACCTTCGACCTCAACCCGCAGGTCGCGGCCTCCCTCAAGAACGGCACCCTCGGCTTCGCCGTCGACCAGCAGCCGTATCTGCAGGGCTACGAGGCGGTGGACCTGCTGTGGCTCTACCGCTACAACAAGGACACCCTCGGCGGCGGCCAGCCGGTGCTCACCGGCCCGCAGATCGTCACCAAGGACGACGCGGACGCGCTGCTGTCGTACGCCAAGCGGGGGACCCGATGAGCGACCTCGCCCTCGCCGCGGACGAGCGGCTGGCGCCGCGGTCCCTGGTACGGCGGCTGCTCGGACGGCCCGAACTGGGGGCGGTCGTCGGGGCCGCGGCGGTCTTCCTCTTCTTCTCCTTCGCCGCCGACTCCTTCCTCCAGTGGTCCAGCTTCGGCACCGTCCTCTACGCCTCCTCCACCATCGGCATCATGGCCGTGCCGGTGGCGCTGCTGATGATCGGCGGCGAATTCGACCTGTCGGCCGGTGTGATGGTGACCAGCTCCGCGCTGGCCTCCTCGATGATCAGCTTCCAGCTGACCGCCAACGTCTGGGTCGGCATCGGCGTCTCGCTGCTGGTGACCCTGGCGCTGGGCGCCTTCAACGGGATCATGCTGGTGCGCACCAAGCTGCCCAGCTTCATCATCACGCTGGGCACCTTCCTGATGCTGACCGGTCTGAACCTCGGCCTGACCAAGCTGATCAGCGGCACCGTCGCCACCAAGTCGATCGGCGACATGGAGGGCTTTCCCGCGGCGCAGAACGTCTTCGCCTCGCACTGGACGATCGGCTCGGTCGACCTCCAGGTGACCATCCTGTGGTGGCTCGGCCTGGTCGCGGTCGCCACCTGGGTGCTGCTGCGCACCCGGGCCGGCAACTGGATCTTCGCGGCCGGCGGCCACGCCGACGCGGCCCGCGCGGTCGGCGTCCCCGTGGCGCGCACCAAGGTCGGGCTGTACATGGCGGTGGCCTTCTGCGCCTGGATCTCCGGCCAGCACCTGCTGTTCTCCTTCGACGTGGTCCAGTCGGGGGAGGGCGTCGGCAACGAGTTCCTGTACATCATCGCGGCCGTGATCGGCGGCTGCCTGATGACCGGCGGCTACGGCAGCGCCATCGGGTCCGCGGTCGGCGCCTTCATCTTCGGCATGACCAACAAGGGCATCGTGTACGCCCAGTGGAATCCGGACTGGTTCAAGTTCTTCCTCGGGGCGATGCTGCTGCTCGCCACCCTGCTCAACGCCTGGGTCCGCAGGCGGGCGGAGGCCACCGCATGACCGCGACCACCGACCCGGCAGCCGCGCCCCTGGTCGCGCTGACCGACGTCTCCAAGTCCTACGGGAACGTCCGCGCCCTGCGCGACGTCTCCCTCGAAGTGCACGCCGGCGAGATCACCTGCGTCCTGGGCGACAACGGCGCCGGCAAGTCCACCCTCATCAAGATCATCGCCGGGCTGCACCCGCACGACTCCGGCAGCTACGCGGTCGACGGGGAGCCGGTACGGCACGCCTCGCCCCGCGACGCCCTCGACCGGGGCATCGCCACCGTCTACCAGGACCTGGCCGTGGTGCCGCTGATGCCCGTATGGCGGAATTTCTTCCTCGGCTCCGAGCCCACCAAGGGCCGCGGCCCGCTGCGCCGGCTGGACGTCGCCGCCATGCGCGGCACGACCCGTGCCGCGCTACTGCGGATGGGCATCGACCTGCGGGACGTCGACCAGCCGATCGGCACCCTGTCCGGCGGCGAGCGGCAGTGCGTGGCCATCGCCAGGGCCGTGCACTTCGGCGCGAAGGTGCTGGTGCTCGACGAGCCCACCGCCGCGCTCGGCGTCAAGCAGTCCGGAATGGTGCTGAAATACGTGGCCGCGGCCCGCGACGCCGGGCTCGGCGTGGTCCTCATCACCCACAACCCGCACCACGCCTACCTTGTCGGGGACCGCTTCGTCCTGCTCAAGCGGGGAACGATGTCGGGCAGCCACCTCAAGGAGGACATTACGCTGGACGAGCTGACCCGGGAGATGGCCGGGGGCAGCGAGCTGGACGAGCTGACGCATGAGCTGAGCCGCACACCGGCGGCCACCACGAAGCCGGTGGACGCCACCGACCCGGAGACCCGCGCTTGAGTGCCAATCGTGAACGTGTGTACCGCGGCAGCGCCGCCAGAGCGACGGTGTGGCGGAACGTCAGCGGCGCCGAGCGCCGGGAGAGACGCAGCCACCTGACCGCGCCGCGGGTGCCGACCGTCGGCATCGACATCGGCGGCACCAAGGTGATGGCCGGGGTGGTGGACGCCGACGGGGTCATCCTCGAACAGCTGCGCACCGAGACCCCCGACAAGTCCAAGAGCCCCAAGGTGGTCGAGGACACCATCGTGGAGCTGGTCCTCGACCTGTCCGAGCGGCACGACGTGCACGCGGTCGGGATCGGCGCGGCCGGCTGGGTGGACGCCGACCGCTCCCGCGTCCTGTTCGCCCCGCACCTGTCCTGGCGCGACGAACCGCTGCGCGAGCGGCTCGCCGAGCGCCTGCTCGTACCGGTCATGGTCGACAACGACGCCAACACCGCCGCCTGGGCCGAATGGCGCTTCGGCGCCGGCCGCGGCGAACCCGACCTGGTGATGATCACCCTGGGCACCGGCATCGGCGGCGCGATCCTGGAGGACGGCCACGTCAAACGGGGCCGCTACGGGGTCGCGGGCGAGTTCGGCCATATGCAGGTGGTGCCGGGCGGGCACCGCTGCGCGTGCGGCAACCGCGGCTGCTGGGAGCAGTACAGCTCAGGGAACGCCCTGGTCAGGGAGGCGCGCGAGCTGGCCGCCGCCGACTCGCCCGTCGCCTACGGGATCATCGACCGGGTCGGCGGCAACGTCGGCGACATCACCGGGCCGATGATCACCGAACTGGCCAGGGCCGGCGACCCGATGTGCATCGAGCTGTTCCAGGACATCGGCCAGTGGCTCGGCGTCGGCCTGGCCAACCTCGCCGCCGCGCTCGACCCGTCCTGCTTCGTCATCGGTGGCGGCGTCAGCGCCGCCGACGACCTGCTGATCACCCCGGCCAGGGACGCCTTCCGGCGCACCCTGACCGGCCGCGGCTACCGCCCCGAGGCCAGGATCGCCAAGGCCGAGCTGGGACCGGAGGCCGGCATGGTCGGCGCCGCGGACCTCGCCAGGCTGGTCGCCCGCCGCTTCCGCCGCGCCAACCGCCGCCGGGTCGAGCGCTACGAGCGCTACGGCCTGCTCTCCGGCCGCCAGGGGGACGAGTCGTGACGACGACCCCCGAGCGGGAGGCCGTACCGCAGTACGAGGACGAGGACGCCGGCCCCTCCGCGGCCGACCGGGCCGGCGGCGGCGCCGGTGAGCGCGCCCCCGGCGGCCCCGCGGGCGAAGGACCCGGCGGACCCGGCGACGACGGCCCCGGCGGCGGGCGGGGCGGCGGCGGGCCGTCCGCGCTGCCACCGCCGCGCGACCTGCCGCGCTGGGTGCGCTGGGTGGTGGTGCCGCTGCTGGTGCTGGTCCCGCTCGGCTATGTGATCATCTCCGCCGCGCAGAGCCGCGACAGCGGCCAGGACGTCCAGAAGCAGGCCGCCGCGCGCCATCTGACCTGGGTCGTCCCCAGCGAACTCCAGCGCCGCATCTACCAGGTGCCGATCCCCGACGGCACCGTCAACGACGGCTACCTGGAGACCAACTCCTGGGACACCAGCGAGTTCTACTGCCAGTTCACCACCACCGCGGGCGGCCTGGACACCTTCCTCGCCCAGCTCGGCACCAGCAGGGCGGCGCTGCGCGACGGCAAGGTCGCGATCAGCCCCGAGCAGGCGGCGCAGGTCGGCTGGAATTTCGCCGTACCGGCACACCTGTGGGCCGGAATGTCCACCGAGCAGGCCGGCGACAAGCCCGACCACGACATCACCGTGGACCTCACACACGCCGACACACCCGTGGTCTACGTCGTGTCCACCGTCAACTTCCAGCACGGCTTCGGGGGTGGGTGACCCGGTCGGCCCGCGGAGTCGGTAGCGTGAAGCGATGAGCGAGCTGACGACCGACGCGCCCTTCGGCGCCGCAGCCGACTACGCGGGCGGCCGGCCGGCCGACCGTATGGCCGACTACGACGACATGGACGACATGTACGCAGGAGCGCCGCCGCTGCAGTACCGCTTCGACGGCCCCGACGGCGCACCCGTGCTCGTCCTCGGTCCCGCCCTGGGCGCGACCTGGCACATGTGGGACCGGCAACTGCCGGTGCTCGCCGCCAACTGGCGGGTGCTGCGCTACGAGCTGCCCGGGCACGGCGGCGCGCCCGCCGAGCCCGCGTCCTCCGTCGACGACCTGGCACGGCGGCTGCTCGCCGTGCTGGACGACGAGGGCATCGACACCTTCGGCTACGCCGGCTGCGCGCTCGGCGCGGCCGTGGGCGCCCGGCTCGCGCTGCTGCGGCCCGACCGGGTCGCCGCGCTCGCGCTGGTGTCGGCCGCCGCCCGCTTCGGCACCGCCGACACCTGGCGGCAGCGCGGGGTCGTGGTGCGCGCCAACGGCCTGGAGCGCACCGCGCAGGCCGGCCCGAAGCGCTGGTTCACCGACGCCTTCCTGGCCACCCAGCCGGCGATCACCGACTGGGCCGTGCAGATGGTCGCCACCACCGACCCGGCCTGTTACGTGGCCGCCTGCGAGGCGCTGGCGGCCTTCGACATCCGCGAGGCGCTCGGCAGCATCGGGGTGCCCACCCTGGTGGTCGCGGGCGCCGACGACACCGAGACGCCGCCCGCCGACGCCCGGCTGCTGGTCGCCGGCATCCCCGACGCCCGGCTCGCCGTGGTGCCCGCCACCGGCCACCTCGCGCCCGTCGAGGAGCCGGCCGCGGTCGGCGAGCTGCTGGCCACCCACTTCGGCACCGTCCTGCACGACCACGCCCCCGCCGCGGTGCCGCAGCCCCCGCCCCCGGTGCCGCCCGTACCGCCCGCCCGCATCCCGGCGTCCGCGACGCCCGACCGGCTCGCCGAGGGCGCCCGCATCCGCAGCGAGGTCATCGGCGACAGCGCGGGCACCGACCGGCCCGCGGCCCCCGGTGACGGCTTCGGCAGCGGCTTCGACGCCTTCGCCACCCGGTACGCCTGGGGCGAGATATGGGCCAGACCCGGTCTCGACCGGCGCACCCGCGCCTGTGTCACGCTCACCGCGCTCACCGCGACCGGCCAGCTCGGCGAGCTGGCCGACCACGTCAGGGGCGCGCTGCGGATCGGGCTGAGCCCTGCCGAGATCGAGGAGGTGCTGCTGCACACCGCGGTCTACTGCGGCCTGCCGGCCGCACGGGCGGCACTGGCGGCGGCACGCACCGTGGTCGAACAGGAGACCGGCGGGCATCCGTAGCAGGATGGGATACGGGCGCCGCCGCTCCGCGCGGCGGCGCAGGAAGCCACACCCCGGGGGCGCCCCTGCGCCCCTGGGTACCGAGAGTCCGACCGACGCGTACCGGCGAGGGTGGAATCCAGTGAAGCTGACCAAGAAGAGGCACTCCTGCGTCCGGATGGAGAAGGACGGGATGACGCTCGTCATCGACCCCGGTGCCTTCAGCGAGCAGGACGCGGCGGTCGGTGCCGACGTCATCCTGGTCACCCATGAGCACGCGGACCACTTCGACCCCGAGCGGATCTTCGCCGGCCTCGAAGCCAACCCGGCGGCCGAGCTGTGGACGCTGGCGAGCGTCGCCGACCAGCTCAGCGCCGCCTTCCCCGGCCGGGTGCACACCGTGGGCCACGGCGACACCTTCACCGCGTCGGGCTTCGACGTACAGGTGCACGGCGAGCTGCACGCGATCATCCACCCGGACCTGCCGCGGATCACCAATGTCGGCTACCTGGTGGACGGCGCCGTCTTCCACCCCGGTGACGCCCTCACCGTGCCCGGGCACCCGGTGGACACCCTGCTGCTGCCGGTGCAGGCGCCCTGGAACAAGCTCTCCGAGGTGATCGACTACGTCCGCGAGGTCAAGCCGCGGCGGGCCGTCGACGTGCACGACGCGCTGCTGACCGACCTGGCCCGGCCGATCTACGACAGCCAGCTGAGCGGTCTGAGCGGCGCCGACCACCTGCGGCTCGCGCCGGGCGACGGCACCGCCGCCTGACCCGGCCGGGGCGTACGGCCCGCTGTCGTACCCAGCCGCTAGGTTGGTGGGCATGCGCATCGCGACCTGGAACATCAACTCGATCACCGCCCGGCTGCCCCGGCTGCTCGGCTGGCTGGAGAGCAGCCGCACCGACGTCCTGTGCGTGCAGGAGACCAAGTGCAGCGACGAGCAGTTCCCGTACGACGAGCTGCGCGAGCTGGGGTACGAGGCGGCGGTCAACGCCGACGGGCGGTGGAACGGCGTCGCGCTGATCTCCCGGGTGGGCCTGACCGACGTGGTCAAGGGCCTGCCCGGCGGCCCGGCGTACGAGGACGTGCAGGAGCCGCGCGCGGTGTCCGCGACCTGCGGCCCGGTGCGGCTCTGGTCGGTCTACGTGCCCAACGGCCGCGAGGTCGGCCACCCGCACTACGCCTACAAGCTCCAGTGGTTCGAGGCACTGCGCGCCGCCGTGGCCGAGGACGCGGCGGGCGACCGCCCCTTCGCGGTCCTGGGCGACTACAACGTGGCACCGACCGACCAGGACGTCTGGGACATCGCGGTCTTCGAGGGCGCGACGCATGTCACCGCCCCCGAGCGCGAGGCCCTGGCCGCGCTGCGCGGCACCGGCCTGACCGACGTGGTGCCGCGCCCGCTGAAGTACGACCACCCGTTCACCTACTGGGACT
Source organism: Streptomyces sp. NBC_01477 (assembly GCF_036227245.1). Lineage (GTDB taxonomy): Bacteria > Actinomycetota > Actinomycetes > Streptomycetales > Streptomycetaceae > Actinacidiphila. The sequence goes on along the minus strand of NZ_CP109445.1, from coordinate 1,942,936 downwards.
ACCGCCAGCTCGGCTTCCCCAAGAACCGCGGCATGCGCATCGACCTGGTGTACGGCAACGAGCCGTTCGGCAAGGCGGTCGCCGACGCGTATGTGGACCGCGAGGAGCGCAAGGGCAAGGGCGCCTCCGACCACGCCCCGGTCGTGGTGGACCTCGACACCTGACGGGCCGCCCTCGGGAAGCGCCGCCCCGTACCGGTGACGCCCTCCGGTGCGCTGTCGGCGAACCGCGGCCGTCTCGGGTCCGCGCCGGGGCTACGGTCCCGGTATGGAGATCGTCGAGCTGCTGCCGACCCTGCATATGCTGCGCTTCCCGGTCGGTGCCGCCTATCTGTGGGCCGACACCGACGGTGACGCCGACCGGCTGACCCTGATCGACACGGGCGTCGCGGGCGCGGGCGAGGACATCGCCGCCGCCGTACGCTGCCTCGGCCGCGATCCGGCGGACCTCCGGCAGGTGGTGCTGACGCACTTCCACCACGACCACACCGGGTCCGCCGCCGAGATCCGCGCCTGGGGCGGCGTCGAAGTCCTGGCGCACCGGCTGGAGGCGCCCGTGGTCCGGGGGGAGGCGGCGGGGGCGCCGCCGGTGTTCAGCGACTGGGAGCGCGCCCTGTTCGACAGCCTGCCCCCGCTGCCGCCCGCCCCGCCGGTGGCCGTCGACCGCGCGGTGGAGGACGGCGACCCGCTCGGCTTCGGCGGCGGCGCCGAGGCGGTGTGGGTGCCGGGGCACACCGACGGCAGCATCGCGGTGTACCTGCCGGGGCCGCGGGTGCTCTTCACCGGCGACACGGCGGCGAACGTCGAGGGCCGGACGATGCCCGGGGTGTTCAACAGCGACCCCGCCCGCGCGCTCGGCTCCTTCCGCCGGCTCGCCGCGCTCGACGTGGACGTGGCGTGCTTCGGCCACGGGGACCCGATCGCCGGCGGGGCGGCCGCGGCACTGCGGGCGGCCGCGGAGGCGCTGCCGGACTGACGGCGGCCGGACCGACCGCTGCTGGACCGACTTCGGCCGGACCGACCGCGGCCGGGCGGCGGCGCGCGTATGGACGGTGCGTCCGGCGGCGTATACGTGCTGTGAGCCGCGCGCCTGGTATCGGACCGCCGGATGCGGTGCCAGGCTGGGGAGATGGACATCCCTCTCATCACCCGGTGGCGCCAGCGGCATGTCCCGGCCCGCTTCGCCGTGTTCGGCGACGGGGGCCGGCCCGACCCCGAGACGCTGGCCGAACTCCTCGGCGAATGCCAGCTGCTGCGTGACCGCGCGGCCGAGGACGGGGTGGAACTCGACGACTCCGCCGCCTCGTTGAGCGCGCTGGACCAACTCGTGCCCAGCTGGCGCGACGAGGAGGAGCAGGCCCTCGACCGGCTCGGCAATGACGCGGGCCTCTATCTCGGCACCGTCATCGTCCGTACCGTGCCCGGCGCCGGCTGGGAGGTGTCGCCCAACGGCAGCCCCGTGGTGCGGCTCGCGACCGGCCGCGAGATCGACACCGTCGAACTGGGCCACGCCTGGGCCGAGAACGGCAGCCCCGAACTGTCCCAGGTGCTGGCGGAGACGGCGGAGGACTGAGACGGCGGAGGACCGAGACGGCGGAGGACCGAGACGGCGCGGCACCGCGGCAGCGGCGAGGCACTGGGACGGGGGAGGAGCGCGACAAAAGCGGCGAAGGGGCGGCTGCGTCCATCGGGTGACGCGCCGTCACCCGAATCAGTGGTCCGCGCAGTACGGAGGGGTCAGGCCAGGGCGTGTCAGGGGCGTGGTCGCCCGGCTGCGGCACGGCATATGTGCATGATGGCGTCAGACGTTCCCTTGACCCACCCATCAGCCTGGCACCGGAGGCACCACGTGGACTCCCTACAGCAGCTGCCGAACATCGGGGCGGTGCTCGCCGACCGTCTGCGCCGCGCGGGCGTCGACGACGCGGGCGAACTGCGCCGGCTGGGCTCAGGCAGGGCCTTCGAGAAGATCCGCCCCGACCTGCCGGACGACGCCTGCACCCACACCCTGCTCGCCCTCGAAGGCGCCCTGCGCGGCATGCGCTGGACCGCGATCCCGCAGACCGAACGCGACACGCTCGTCCACCGCGTGCTCGGCTGACCGCCGCGGGCATGCCGGAACCACTGATCGTCCTCAGCGGTGTCAACAAGCACTTCGGCCGGCTCCATGTGCTCAAGGACATCGACCTGACCGTCGGCCGGGGCGAGGTGGTGGTGATCATCGGCCCCTCGGGGTCCGGCAAGTCCACCCTGTGCCGGGCGATCAACCGGCTGGAGCCGGTGGAGTCGGGCACCATCACCGTCGACGGCCTGCCGCTGCCCGCCGAGGGCCGCGCACTGGCCCGGCTGCGCGCCGACGTCGGCATGGTCTTCCAGTCCTTCAACCTCTTCGCCCACCGGACCGTGCTGGACAACGTGATGCTGGCGCCGCTGAAGGTGCGCCGCCGCTCCAAGGCCGACGCCGAGCGCAAGGCCCGCGAACTCCTGGACCGGGTCGGCCTGTCGGCGCAGGCGGACAAGCTGCCCGCCCAGCTGTCCGGCGGTCAGCAGCAGCGGGTGGCCATCGCCCGCGCGCTGGCCATGGACCCCAAGGCGATGCTCTTCGACGAGCCCACCTCGGCCCTCGACCCCGAGATGATCAACGAGGTGCTGGAAGTGATGCAGCAACTCGCCGAGGAGGGCATGACGATGGTCGTGGTCACCCACGAGATGGGCTTCGCGCGGTCCGCCGCCGACCGGGTGGTCTTCATGTCCGACGGGCAGATCATCGAGGACCGGGTGCCGGAGGAGTTCTTCACCGACCCGCGGACCGACCGGGCCCGCGACTTCCTGTCCAAGATCCTCCACCACTGACCGGCCACGGGACCCTGATGCGCCGTACCGCCCGGCTCGCCGCCGCGCTCCTGCCCGTGCTGGCCGCCCTCGCCCTGGCCGGCGGCTGCGGCCGGCCGGGCAGCCCGCCGGTCAAGGGGCCGCGGGCCGCCGACCTGCCCGCCTACCACGTGGACACCGGCTTCTCGCTGCCCGCCTCGCCCACCTGGAGCCGCGCCCACCGCCGCGGCCGGCTCGTCGTCGGCGTCAAGGACGACCAGCCCTACCTCGGCGAGCGCGACCCCGCCACGGGGACGTACTCCGGTTTCGACATCGAGATCGCCCGGATGACGGCCGCCTCGCTGGGCTTCCCCGCCGGCCGGATCAGCTTCAAGGCCATCGCCTCGGCCAACCGCGAGACCTCGCTGGGCAACGGCCAGATCGACTTCTACGTCGGCACCTACACCATCAACGCGCTGCGCAAACGGCAGGTGGGCTTCGCCGGCCCGTACTACCTGGCCGGGCAGGGCCTGCTGGTGCGCACCGACGAGCACGACATCAACGGCCCGCGCGACCTGGACGGCAAGAAGGTCTGCTCGGCCGCCGGCTCCAGCTCCATCCAGCGTATCGAGGCCGACTACCCGAAGGCCAAGCCGGTCACCTATGACACGTACTCGGTGTGCGTGGACAACCTGCTCACCTTCCAGGTCGACGCGGTGACCACCGACGACTCGATCCTGCTGGGATACGCCGCCAAGGCCCCCAAGGAGCTGAAGGTGGTCGGCAAGCCGTTCTCGAAGGAGCCCTACGGGATCGGCCTGTCCAAGGGCGACACCGCGCTGCGGTCCGCGCTGGACGACGCCATCGTCGCCCACGAGCGCAACGGCGACTGGAAGCGGGCCTACAACGCCACCCTCGGCCTGTCAGGGGTGCCCGCGCCCACCCCGCCGCCGGTGGACCGCTACTGAGGGGGCGACGCGTGTGAGCGTACTGACCGACAACTTCTCGCTCTACGGAAAGGGGCTGTGGGGCACCGTCCAGCTCACCCTGCTCGCCGGCGCCCTCGCGCTGGCCGTCGGGGTGCTGATCGCCGGCTTCCGGGTGGCGCCGGTCAAGGCGCTGCGGGTGTTCGGCACGGTGTGGGTGACGGTGCTCCGCAACACCCCGCTGACCCTGCTGTTCTTCGCGGTGCTGCTCGGCCTCCCGCGGTTCGGTGTCGTGCTGCCCTTCATGGTCTTCGCCGTACTGGCGCTGGGCGCGTACACCTCGGCCTTCATCTGCGAGGCGGTGCGGGCCGGGATCAACACCGTGCCGCTCGGGCAGGGGGAGGCGGCCCGCAGCCTGGGGATGTCCTTCACCCAGACGCTGTCACTTGTGGTGCTGCCGCAGGCGGCCAGGGCGGTGATCTCGCCGATCGGCTCGACCCTGATCGCGCTGGCCAAGAACTCCGCCATCGCCGGCTCCTTCTCGGTCACCGAACTGCTCGGCACCTACAAACCGCTCAACGAACTGGGTTACAGCATCGTGTGGACCTTTGTGTGGATCGCGGTGGGCTATCTCATCGTCACGCTCGGCCTGGCCGGGATCTTCGCCCTGCTGGAGCGGAAGTTCGGGGTGGCCGGGTGACCGGGAGCAGCGCCCTCTACGACATCCCGGGCCCCAGGGCGCTGGCCAGGCACCGGCTGTACGCGTGGATCAGCGGCCTGCTGCTGGCCGCGCTGATCGGCTTCATCGTCTACCGGCTGGTCGACACCGGGCAGTTCGCGGCCGTCAAATGGCGCCCGTTCACCTACGCGGGCATCCAGCGGCTGCTGCTGACAGGTCTGGCCAACACCCTCAAGGCCTTCGGCTGGGCGGCGCTCGCCTCGCTGGTCTTCGGGGTGGTCTTCGCCGCCGGAAGGCTGTCGGACCACCGGGTGGTGCGCTGGGCGAGCACGCTGGTGGTGGAGTTCTTCCGGGCGATGCCGCTGCTGGTGATGATCTTCTTCATCTTCATCGCGCTCAAGCTGGACCCGATGCTCGCGCTGATCATCGGCCTGACCCTCTACAACGGCTCGGTGCTCGCCGAGGTCTTCCGCGCCGGGGTCAACGCGGTGCCGCGCGGCCAGCGCGAGGCGGCCTACGCGCTGGGGATGCGCAAGACCCAGGTGATGACCCACGTGCTGGTGCCGCAGGCGGCCCGGGCCATGCTGCCGGCCATCATCAGCCAGCTGGTGGTGGCGCTCAAGGACACCTCGCTCGGCTATCTCATCACCTACCAGGAGCTTCTGTACTCCGGAAAGCTCATTGCCACCAATCTGGACTACGACCTGCCGTTCATCCCGGTGGTCATGGTGATCGCGCCGGTCTACATCGGCATGTGCATGCTGCTGTCGTGGTGCGCCAACCTGATCGCCAAGCACGAGCGGCGCAGCCCCAGGGCCAAGGGCGTCGCGGTGACCGAGGACCTGCCCGAGGAGATCTGAGCGCTGGCCGACCCGCCGGACATGGCGGAGGGTGACGGGTGGGACGCAATCCCGGTTTGTCCGACCCGCGGTCGGGCAGCCGCACGGCAGGGACGGACCGACCCGCGAGGAAAGAGACGGCCATGGACGACACCACCACCCACACCCCGGTCATGAGCGACGCCGACCTCGCCGAGCTGGGCCAGCAGCTGCGGGTCGACGCGGTCCGGGCCGCGGCCGCCGCCGGATCGGGGCACCCCACCTCCTCGATGTCCGCCGCCGACCTGATGGCGGTGCTGCTCGCCCGGCACCTGCACTACGACTTCGACCGGCCCGGCCATCCCGGCAACGACCACCTCATCCTCTCCAAGGGCCATGCCTCGCCACTGCTCTACTCCGCCTACAAGGCCGTGGGCGCCATCACCGACGAGGAGCTGCTCACCTTCCGCAAGCTCGGCAGCCGGATGGAGGGCCACCCCACCCCCCGGCTGCCCTGGGTCGACGTGGCCACCGGATCGCTCGGCCAGGGCCTGCCCATCGGCGTCGGCGTCGCCCTCGCGGGCAGCCGGCTCGACCACCTGCCCTACCGCACCTGGGTGATCTGCGGGGACAGCGAAATGGCCGAGGGCTCGGTCTGGGAGGCGTTCGAGCACGCCGGCATCGAGGGCCTCGACCACCTCACCGCGATCATCGACGTCAACCGGCTCGGCCAGCGCGGCCCCACCCGGCACGGCTGGGACCTGGACGCCTACGCCCGCAGGATCCGCGCCTTCGGCTGGCACACCGTGGAGGTCGACGGCCACGACATCGACGCCGTCGACCGGGCCATGAGCACCGCCCGCACCACCCGCGGCGCCCCCACCGCGATCATCGCCCGCACCCGCAAGGGCCGGGGCGTGACCGCCGTCGAGGACCGCGAGGGCATGCACGGCAAGCCGCTGCCCGACCCGGACGAGGCCGTACGGGAGCTGGGCGGCCGGCGCGACCTGCGGGTCGAGGTGCACCCGCCGCACGACGCTCAGCCGCCCAAGCGGGGCGGCGGCGACCCGCACACCGCCCTGCCGCGCTACGCCACCGGCGGCGACCCGGTGGCCACCCGTACCGCCTTCGGCGAGACGCTCGCCGCGCTCGGCTCGCTGCACGACGACATCGCGGTGCTCGACGGCGAGGTCGGCGACTCCACCAAGGCGCAGCTCTTCGCCGCCGACCACCCCGAGCGCTACATCGAGTGCTACATCGCCGAGCAGCAGCTGATCGCCACCGCCGTCGGCCTCGGGGTGTGCGGCTGGAAGCCCTACGCGTCGACCTTCGCGGCCTTCCTGACCCGCGCCCACGACTTCCTGCGGATGGCCGCGATCAGCCGCTCGGCGATCAACGTGGTCGGCACCCACGCGGGCGTCGCCATCGGCGAGGACGGCCCGTCCCAGATGGCGCTGGAGGACCTCGCGATGATGCGGGCCATCCACGGCACCACCGTGCTCTACCCCTGCGACGCCAACCAGACCGTGCAGCTGGTCACCGCGATGGCCGACCGGCCCGGCATCAGCTATCTGCGGGCCACCCGCGGCGAGGGTCCGGTGATCTACGGGCCCGACGACGCCTTCCCGATCGGCGGCAGCAAGGTGCTGCGCTCCCACCAGGACGACCAGGTCACCCTGATCGGCGCCGGCGTGACCGTCCACGAGGCGCTGGCCGCCGCCGACCAGCTGGTCGCGGACGGCATCCGCGCCCGGGTGATCGACCTCTACTCGGTCAAGCCGGTCGACACCCAGACGCTGCGGACCGCCGCCGCGGACACCGGGCGGTTCGTGATCGTCGAGGACCACCACCCCGAGGGCGGCCTCGCCGACGCGGTCATGGAGTCCTTCGGCAACGGCCACCCCACCCCGCGGCACACCCGGCTCGCCGTCCACACCATGCCGGGCTCCGCGACCCCCGCCGAGCAGCTGGACGCGGCCGGCATCAGCGCCCCGTCCATCGCCGCCGCCGCCCGCAAGCTCGTCGCGAGCTGAGCGAGCTGAGCGAGCTGAGCGAGCTGAGCGACCTGGGCGACCTGGGCGACCTGGGCGACCTGGGCGGTCGAGTCACCTGATCCACCCGAGCCACCCGGGCGGTGCGCGTCCGAGCCGCCCGCGCCCCGCCCCGCCCGCCCGCGCCGCTCGGCCGCACGCGAAGTGACCGCCGGGCGGCGCGGGGCTGTTCCGGCCGCGTGAACGCCGGGCGGCGCGGTGGCGTCCGGCCCATTGACAGCGCCCTCCGCGCCCCTGAGCCTTGACCGACGTCAGCGTCGACGCAGGGGAGGGGCCTCATGGCCGCCAGGTTTGGCACGGGCAGCAGCAGGAGCGCGGTCACAGGGGCGGCGGTGCCCGAGCGGCCCGCGCCGGTGCGCCGCCGGGCAGTGGGCCTGGGCGCCGCGGCCCTCGGCGGGGCCCTCGCGCTGACCGCCGCGGCCGTCACCCCCGCCGCCGCCCACCCCGGCCCGCAGCACCGTCCCCAGCACGGCAAGCCGGCCGTCCACTACGTGGCGCTCGGCGACTCCTACACCTCGGGACCCGCCATACCCGCGCAGGTCGACGCGAACTGCGCCAGGTCGGACCGCAACTACCCCTCGCTGGTCGCCGCCGCCGGGCGCTACGCGAGCGTCGCCGACGTCAGCTGCAGCGGCGCCACCACCGCCGAGATGTGGCAGGCGCAGGGCACCAACGGCCCGCAACTGGACGCCGTCACCGGGGACGCCACCCTGGTCACCGTGCAGATCGGCGGCAATGACGTCGGCTTCGGCTCGATCATCGCCACCTGCGCGGGTCTGAGCGTCACCGCCCCCACCGGCAGTCCCTGCAAGCAGCACTACCAGGCGAGCGGCATCGACCAGCTCACCGTCAACGTCGTGAAGACGGCCCCGAAGATCGCCCAGGTGCTGCGGGCCGTCCACCGCCAGGCCCCGCGTGCCCGGGTCGTCGTGGTCGGCTACCCCGACCTGCTGCCCGACGACGGTGTCGGCTGCTTCCCCGCCGTGCCCTTCGCGGCCGGCGACTTCCCGTATCTGCGGGACACCGAGAAGAAGCTCAACGCCATGCTGCGGATCGAGGCGCTGCTCGGCGGCGCCGAGTACGTCGACACCTACCGGCCGACCATCGGCCACGACATGTGCAAGGCGCCCGCCGACCGCTGGATCGAGCCGCTGGTGCCCGCCTCGCCCGCCGCACCCGCGCACCCCAACGCCAAGGGCGAGGCGATCATGGCGCAGGCCGTCACCGCCCGGATCGGTGACTCGGGCAGCCGCCGCTGAGAAGTCGCAGGTAAGGGCACCCTGAGGTAAGGCGACCCTGAGTCGCGGGGGCGCGCGGCGTCATGGATCATCGATCCATGCCGGTCCTGATAGCCGCGTGCGCCTTCGCGATGACCCTCGTCGGCGGAGTCGTCGCCCAACGCGTCGGGGACCGCCGCCACCTCGTCCTCGGACTCGCCGCCGGGCTGATGCTCGGCGTCGTCGGATTCGACCTGCTGCCCGAGGCGCTGGAGACCCAGCCCCGGGTGGTCTTCGGGGTGCCCGCGGCGCTGCTGATGTTCGTCGCCGGCTTCCTCGCGCTGCACATCATCGAGCGCTCGGTCGCCATCCACCGCGCCCACGAGGGCGAGTACGCCCCGCACGCGCACGGCCACGGGCACGCGCACGACCCCGTCAAGGGCATCGGCGTCACCGCGGCGGCGGCTCTGGTCGGCCACAGCGTCATGGACGGCTTCGCGATCGGCGCCGCCTTCCAGGCCGGCAGCACCGTCGGCATCGTGGTCGCCATCGCGGTCGTCGCGCACGACTTCGCGGACGGCTTCAACACGTACACGATCACCCGGCTGTACGGCAACGGCCGCCGCCGGGCGCAGCTGCTGCTCGCCGCCGACGCGATCGCCCCGGTGGTCGGCGCGTCCGTGACGCTGGCCTTCACCATCCCGTCCGGCGCGCTCGGCCTCTACCTGGGCTTCTTCGCCGGCTTCCTGCTCTACCTTGCGACCTCCGACATCCTCCCCGAGGCGCACAGCCCGCACCCGTCCAGTTCCACGCTGCTGTGCACGGTCGCGGGCACCGGCATCATGTGGCTGGTGATCGGTCTCGCTGACTGAGCTTCCTGGACGTCGCCGTGGCCGCCTTGGTGACATCGGCCACCAGCTCCACCACGTCCGAGCCGTACGCCTGGGAATTGACCACCCGCAGCAGCAGGCAGAAGGTCGCGTCCACCCCGTGCTTGCGGGCCAGCCGCCCGTGGTGCCTGGCCAGATACCGTACGGCCGCCTGGTTGGCGATACCGCGCTGGCCCGAGGACAGGAAGACCGGCCGGTCGTTGCCCGTGTCGCCGGCCGCCGCGAGCCGGGCCAGCAGCACGTGCTCGACGGCGCCCTTCTCCAGCGGGTAGGTCTCGCCGCCGACCGTGATCGCGCCCTGCTCGGGGCCGGGCGCCGGGTCGGTGTTGACCTCGATGCCCGGCAGCATCGACCGCAGATGCGCCCCGAGCCGCAGATTCTCCGCCGGGCCGCCGATGCAGAACTCGGTGCGCGCGCCGAAGCCCTGCCAGGCCGTGTCGTGCGCGAGCACCTCCGCGTGCGCCCCGCACTCCTTGATCACCGCGGCCAGCTCAAGGAGTGCGAAGGCGTCGTGCCGCGCCACGCTCCAGCTGCGCGAACCCGGGTCGCGCGGCACCACGAGCAGGCACTCGGAGTCCTTCGGCAGCCCGAAGAAGCGCCGCTTTCGCTGGAGCCTGCGCTGCCACAGATAGCTGCGGGCGAACCAGCCGAGCGCCACGCAGACGGCGGCCGCGGCCAGGCCAAGGACGAGATTGCGGAGGTCGTCGCTCATGGCGCGGCATCGTAGCGGTGTTCGAGCGGTGCCGACTATGGTGCGGGCCGGTGGCGCGGGCGGCCCCCGCCGCCCCCGGTCAGGCCGGGAGCAGCGCCAGGATGTCCGCGGCGGCGCCGGTCTCGCCCAGCCGCGGGAAGATCGTCGTGACGGCGCGGTCGTGCGCGGCGGCGTCCATGTCGGTCACCGCGTCGGTGGCCACCGTGACGTTGTAGCCGTGCTCGTACGCGTCGCGGGCCGTGGACTCCACACCGATGCTGGTGGAGATCCCGCACAGCACGATCTGGGTGACACCGCGGCGGCGCAGCTCCAGATCGAGGCCGGTGCCGTAGAAGGCGCCCCACTGCTGCTTCGAGACGGTGATGTCGGACGGCTGCCGGTCCAGCTCGTCGACCAGCTCGGTCCAGCCCTCGGGGAAGGCCCGGGCGGCGGCGGGGCCGCCGTCGGTACGGCCGGGCGCTCCACCGGTGACGTTCACCAGCACCACCGGCAGGCCCGCCTTGCGGAAGGCGGCGGCCAGCCGCGCGCTGCGGGCGACGACCTCGTCCGCCGGGTGGGCGGTCGGCAGGGCGACGATGCCGCGCTGGAGGTCGATGACGACCAGGGCGGTACGGGAGTCGAGGGTGGTGACACTCATCGGGGGACCTCTCCTGTGGGGTAGGGGTGCGGAACTTCGCCGTCGGCTTGCGGGGACTCCACCAGGCGGCGGAGCAGCGGGAGGGCGCCGGCCAGGGCGCGGTGCTCCTCCGGGGTGAGCCGGGTGTCGATCGCCCGCGCCAGCCAGCCGCGGCGGGCCGCCCGGCCGGAGCCGAGCAGCTCCCCGCCCTCGGCCGTCAGCGAGAACACCACCTGCCGGCCGTCGGTGGCGTGCGGGGTGCGGGCGACGAGCCCGCGCTCCTGGAGGGCGGCCAGCGTCATCCGCATCGACTGCGGTCTGACCAGCTCACCGCGGGCGAGCGCGGCCGTCGTCGCCGGCCCCTCCCGCCCCAGCCGTCCCAGCACCGACTGCTGCGAGGGGGTCAGCTCCGCCTGCGCGGAGACCGCCCGCAGCCGCCTGGCCAGCTGGGCGACCAGCGTGGTCAGCTCGTCCGCGGTGCGTGCGCGATCGGCTGTCGGCATACCGCCCACCGTAAGAGATCAACAGGAAAACTTACAAGTTTGCCTGTCGAGTCGGCTGCCGATTCTGTCGCCGCCGGAAAACAGCCCGTAGCAGTGCCGTAACGCCCCGGGTGTCCAATGCCGGACGGACAGCGGTCCGGCACGTGGCGGGGGAGGGTTTGATGGCGGCGGAATTCACGTACTACTTCCGGTCCTTGGTGGCGGCGCTCGGCGAACGGCCGGGCTGGTACGGGCTGTACGCACAACGTGAGCCCGGCGCGGCCCGCGCCCACGAGACCGGGCTGGAGGTGCCGCCCTGGGACGTGGTCAGGACCGTGCTGCGCGACCTCGCGGTCAACTCCGGCGCCGGCGACGTCGATCCCGGCGAGGCGGGACGGGCGTACGCCCTGCACCGTGCCGCCCTCGCCGCCGAGGACGCCGCTCCTGACGCCGAGGCCCGGCTGCGCGGCCGGCTCGCCGTGGCCACCCGGGCCCGCGAGACGGCGGTCTCCCGCGCCCGTGAGGCCGCCCGCGCCTACGCCCACCACCCCACAGCGCCCCGCGCCAACGCGCTGGCCTGGACCCGTGACGAGCTGACCCGCACCACCTCGCGCTGCACGGACCTGCACCAGCGGCTCGCCGCCGTGGCCCTGCCCGAACCCGAGCAGTCGGCCCCCGCGCCCGAACCCGAGACCGCGTCCGCGGCACGGCGACCGCGGGGCGCGCGCTTCGCCGGGGCCTTCGAGCCGACCGCCAAGGCGGCGCCCGCGCCGGAGGCGGCCAGGCCCGCCGCGCCGCGCGGGGCACGCTTCGCGGGCGCGCCCGAAGCCGGGGCGGTCGCCCTTCCCGGCGCTCCCGGAGCGCCCGCCGCCCGTTTGCCGCGGGGCGCGCGCTTCGCCGGGGCGCCCGAGCCGGTCGCGCAGCCGCAGCGCCCGGTCGCCGACCCCCGGTGGGCCGCGGAAGCGCGGACCGAGGCCGCCCGCCTCGGCCGGCTGCGGCAGTCGGGGGAGAGCGGCGCCGCCTACCTCGTACTCAGCGCCGCCGCCGAAGGCCCGGCCGAGCGGATTCCCTACGTGGTGCGGGAGTTGGAGCGCACCGGCCTCGCCGCGGACGTGGCGACGCTGCTCTGGGAGATCGCGGCACTGCCGCCGCGGCCGGTCGCGGACGCGGTCTTCGCCCTCGCCGCGGACGGGCGGGGGGAGCACTCGCGCACCCTGCTGCACCAGGTGGCCGCGCGGGCGGCGGGTGATGTCGCGCTGGTCGCCGACCTGCTGCACGCCGGAGGCCGCTCCGCCGAGGCCGGCGAACTCCTCGAAACGGTCGCGCGCGGCCGTAACGCCGACGCCGCCGCCGCGGTGGCCCGCGCCCGCCCCACCCTCACCGACCTGCTCCTCGCGGCGGCGGCCCGGGTCTCCCCGCCCTGCCACCGCGACCTCGCCGCCGCCCTGCACCACGGCAGGCCGTGAGGCCCGCCTCCGGCGGATACCGGAGGCGGGCCTCACGGCCTGCCGTGCAGGTCCTAGCGGACCGGGCGGCGGCCCGACCGGCGCCAGCGGCGGCCGAGGTAGGCGAGGTCGGCGACGAAGAGCACGATGCCGAGGATCAGCAGGAAGAGCAGGCCGTGGACGACCGCGCCGATGAGGCCCAGCACCATCGCCACGATGATCAGCAGCAGAAAAAGAACCATGACGCGGTACCTCCTCGGTCCGGTCGGCCGCGCGGGCGAGCCGTGGGGTCAGCGGCGGGCGAGCTGGCGCTCGCCATTGGCGCCGGGCTGGTAGGGAAGGCCGTAGTGCTTGAAGAGCGCCGGCTCGCCCTCGGCCGGCAGGACGTCGTCGGTGCCGATGGACGGTGATTCCCTGACCAGCGCCCTGTCGTAGCCGACCTTCACATAGCCGGGCCCGACCTGGGCGTCGTCCAGGGGGACGAACACCAGCCGGTGGCGGGTGGGCAGTCCTACCTGGACGGTGGCCATCGCGGGCTCGTCGGTGCTGGTGTCCACGTAGACGGCCTCCAGCGTGCCGATCTTGTGGCCCTCGGGGTCGACGACGTCATGCGTCCGCCACTCGCGGATGTCCCCGATACGGATCATGCTCCTGGTCCTTTCGCACGGCCGGATCGAACCGGCGTCACACTCACAGCCTTCCCCGGACCGCGCGTCTCAGTTCACCGGAAGGCGGGCGCGTACGCCGTCGGCGAGGTCCCGCACGCCGCCGGTCAGGCTGTCCGCCGCGGAGTGGACGCCGTCACCGGTCCTGTGCACCCGGTCGGCGACGGCGTCCGTCGCGTGCCGGGCGCCGCTCTTGGTGCGGTAGGCGAGCGACGGCTTGCCGTGCGTGTCGGCGGCGGCGAGCAGCAGCGCGCCGAGCAGCGACAGGTCGGCGAAGAACCGGCCGCGCTGCCGGGCGCGTTCCTCGGGGTCGGTGATCGTCCAGAAGGGGTCGACCGCGAGCGCGGCCGGCGCCAGGGTGACGGCCAGCGCAGCCGCGGCCACCCGCGGCATCCGGCCGAGCGCCAGCAGGGCCCCGGCGCCCACCTGGACGGCGCCGGTGATCCTGGCCAGCTGCTCGGGATCCTGCGGCAGCTTCCGGAGGCGGTCGGCGAACGGCAGCGCGGTCGGTGTCACGTCGGACGGCGACGCCTCGGGGTGGCGCAGCGCCGCGTAACCGCCGCTGACGAAAACCGAGGCGAGCAGGGGACGGGCGAATTTCCTCAGTACGGCCATAACGCCCGTCTGCCCCGGCCGGCCGCCCCGACACGTGGGTCAGCGCTGCGGTGCGTCCATCTGGCCGAAGCGCGTCTCGGCGAAGACGAAAGCCGTCCTGCCGACCCCGAAGGGCTCCCGGAAGGGGTGGTTGAGCTGGGCGGTCAGGCTGATGGCGAAGGCGACCGCGGCGGCGGCGAAGCACAGGGCGACGAGGTGGCGCGGCGTCGCGGTGAGGCCGAGGACCGCGGGGAAGGCGACCAGGAAGGACCCGGAGACGACCATCGCCAGCCAGATGATCCGGGGTATCCCGGCCTTGGCCGCGGCGGCCCGGTCGGTGCGCGTCTCGTACACGGTCGCCAGCGCGGACTGGGCCGCGGTCTTGGCCGCCTGCTGGTCGGGCCGCACGGCGACCGCGCCGCGCACGGCGCCGCGCACCCGGTCCAGCGCCTGCCAGGTCGCGGGGCTGGTCCGCCCGTGGCGCAGTTCGGGGAATTCGGCGGTACGGACATCCGCGGTGTACCGCCGCAGCAGTCCGCGCACGGTGGTGCGGTCGGCGGCGGCCAGGCCGCCCGCGGCCCAGTAGGTGTCGGTCAGCGCGCGCGCCTCGTCGTAGGTGCCGGAACGCGCGGTGCTGAGCGCCGACCAGCTGCCGGCGACCTGGAAGCCGGTCAGCAGGATGAAGGAGCTGAGCAGCACCGCGCCGATGATGGACAGCGCCTGGCTGCCGTAGTCCCCTTCTGCCGTGACGCGGCCTCTGCCGAGGAATCGGCCGAGGCAGAAGGCGAAGGCGGCGCCGCCGAGGGTGGCCAGCAGGGGGACGGCGTAAGGCGACATGGCACTCCCATGGGGTCGGGCGGGCTCGCGGCAAGCGCCCTGCCGAGTACCGCGGCAACGTGGACATGGCACTCCCAGGGGTCGGGCGGGTGGTTTCTAGCGCCGGCGCCGCGCCGGGCGGAAGGGGACCGCGGCGAGCAGCGCGGGCAGCAGGACGGCCGACATCGTCAGCAGCCACCAGCGCGCGGCGTCGCCGGAACCCCGGTCGTACGGCTCGTCGGCGAGCGGCGGCAGCGCGCCGGCGGTGGCGGCCGGGGCCGCGGGGGAGGGGCCGGCGGGCCGCGGCGGCGTCTTCGGGGCGGACGCGCCGGACGGGGAAGGGACCGGCAGGGCGTGCACCCCCCGCGCCACAGGACCCGCCGGGACCGGAGCCGGGGCCGCGGCCCCGGACGGCGTCGGCGCCGCACCCGGCGCCGCGCTCGGCGCGGCCGTCGGGGTCGGACCGGGAGCCGTGGGCGGCGGCACGGTCGTCGGTGCCGCGGTCGGTGCCGCGGTCGTCGGCGGCGCCGTCGGGGCCACCGTCACCGGCGGGTCCGGCACCCCGCACCGGCCGCCGGTCCGCACCGTCAGCCGGCCGAGCGGCAGCAGCGGGGGCGAACCGGCCAGCCGCACCACGTGCGTGACGCGCCCGCCGGGTCCGCAGACGACCACCGAGATCCCGCATGCGTCGCCCGTGCGGGAGCAGCCGATGGTCACCGCCACCCCGCCGGGGGCGGGCCGCGGCGTCGCCAGCGCCTGTCCGGCGAGGACCACCAGCAGGGGCGCGGCCAGCCCGGCGGCGGCCGACCACCACCGCGTACGACGTACGGCTTTCACGATCATTACGGTAAATGCGGATATCCCACCTGGTCAGCCCAATGGACGACTATGGCGGGAAGTGCATATCGGCCCCCCGCCGCCGTTCGATTCACCGGCTCCCGTGGTCCGGCCGCGCAAGGCCGCGCTCTCGAACGCGCCACCCGCGCCATGAGCTGCTTCCAGCCATCCGGCCCGGCCGACCCCCGCGCCCGCCGCCCGCCGTGCGCCGTACGGGTCGGGCGCGGACGAAACATGGGAGACGTCAGGCGGTAACGGCGGGGGCCTTGTCAGAGTGGGGCGAGGGATTTACGTTCGTCGGACGGCGGGGATCTACGTGCGTAGAACCGGCGTGACGTCACGTCAGAGGAGCTGCTGCCATGAGCAATGTCGTGCGTGCCGCGCTGGTCCAGGCGACCTGGACCGGTGACACCGAGACAATGATCGCCAAGCATGAGGAACACGCCAGGGCCGCCGCCGCGCAGGGTGCGAAGGTGATCGGCTTCCAGGAGGTCTTCAACGCCCCCTACTTCTGCCAGGTGCAGGAGGCCGAGCACTACCGCTGGGCGGAGGCCGTGCCCGACGGGCCGACCGTGCGGCGGATGCAGGACCTCGCCCGGGAGACGGGCATGGTCATCGTCGTCCCGGTCTTCGAGGCCGAGCAGCCAGGGGTCTACTTCAACACCGCCGCCGTCATCGACGCGGACGGCACTTTCCTCGGCAAGTACCGCAAGCACCACATCCCGCAGGTGACCGGCTTCTGGGAGAAATACTATTTCAAGCCGGGCAATCTCGGCTGGCCGGTATTCGACACCGCGGTCGGCAGGATCGGCGTCTACATCTGCTACGACCGGCACTTCCCCGAGGGCTGGCGCGCCCTCGGCCTGGCCGGCGCCCAGCTCGTGTACAACCCCAGCGCCACCAGCCGCGGCCTGTCGGCGTATCTGTGGCAGCTGGAGCAGCCGGCCGCCGCGGTGGCCAACGAATACTTCATCGCCGCGATCAACCGGGTCGGCCGCGAGGAGTACGGCGACAACGACTTCTACGGCACCAGCTACTTCGTCGACCCCCGCGGCCAGTTCGTGGACGGCACCGCCTCCGACACCAAGGAGGAACTGCTCGTCCGCGACCTGGACTTCGGCCTGATCGACGAGGTGCGCAACCAGTGGGCCTTCTACCGCGACCGCAGGCCCGACGCCTACGGCGACCTGACGGAGGCCTGAGCCCATGGCCACCGAGACCGCGAACGCGCACGCGGCACTGCACGCCAGGCACCGCGCGGTGCTGCCCGACTGGCTCGCCACGTACTACGAGCGGCCGATCGAGCTGACGCACGGCGAGGGCCGGCACGTCTGGGACGCCGAGGGCAACCGCTACCTGGACTTCTTCGGCGGCATCCTCACCACGATGACCGCGCACGCCCTGCCGGAGGTCGCCGCCGCGGTCGCCGCGCAGGCCGGGAAGCTGCTGCACTCCTCGACGCTGTATCTGAGCAGCCAGGCCGTCGAACTGGCCGAGCGGATCGCCCGGCTGTCCGGCATCCCCGACGCCCGGGTGTTCTTCACCACCTCGGGCACCGAGGCCAACGACACGGCGCTGCTCCTGGCGACGGCCTACCGCGGCTCCAACCAGATCCTGGCGCTGCGCAACAGCTACCACGGCCGCTCGTTCAGCGCGATCGGCATCACCGGCAACGCGGCCTGGTCGCCCACCAGCCTGTCCCCGCTCCAGACGCTGTACGTGCACGGCGGGGTGCGCAGCCGCGGGCCGTACGCGCATCTGTCGGACGCCGAATTCATCACCGCGTGCGTGGCCGACCTGGAGGACGTGCTCGGCCAGGCCGGCGGCAGGATCGCCGCGCTGATCGCCGAACCCGTGCAGGGCGTCGGCGGCTTCACGCTGCCGCCCGACGGGCTGTTCGCCGCCTTCAAGCAGGTGCTCGACCGGCACGGCATCCTGTGGATCACCGACGAGGTGCAGACCGGCTGGGGGCGTACCGGCGAGCACTTCTGGGGCTGGCAGGCGCACGGCAAGGCCGGGCCGCCGGACATCCTCACCTTCGCCAAGGGCATCGGCAACGGCATGTCGATGGGCGGTGTGGTGGCCCGCGCCGAGGTGATGAACTGCCTGACCGCCAACTCGATCTCCACCTTCGGCGGCAGCCCGGTCACCACCGCGGCGGCGCTGGCCAACCTCGGCTATCTCATCGACCACGACCTGCCGGGCAACGCGCGCCGGGTCGGCGGCCTGCTCAAGGCCAGGCTGGAGGCCGTCGGGGCCGGCCTCGGAGTGGTCCGCGAGGTGCGCGGGCGCGGCCTGATGCTGGGTGTCGAACTGGTCGTACCCGGCACCGACGACCCCTCCTCGCGGGCCGCGGGGCTGGTCCTCGAAGCCGCCCGCGAGCACGGCCTGCTCATCGGCAAGGGCGGCAGGGCCGGCAATGTGCTGCGGATCGCGCCGCCGCTGTCGCTGACCGTCGCCGAGGCGGAGGAGGGCGCCGCCGCCCTCGAAGCGGCGCTGAAGGCGGCGCAGACCGCACTGGAGACCCCCGAGAACAGCAGCACGGAAGGCGCCACCGTATGAGCACCGGCACCCGCACCGTCATCCGCGGCGGCCTGGTCGTCACCGCCGCCGACGAGATGCACGCCGACGTCCTGATCGAGGGCGGCAGGATCGCCGCGCTCGCCGCGCACGACAGCGACGCCGCGGCCGGCTGGACCGCCGACCGCGTCATCGACGCCACGGGGAAGTACGTCATCCCCGGCGGTGTCGACGCCCACACCCATATGCAGATGCCCTTCGGCGGCACCACCGCCGCCGACACCTTCGAGACCGGCACCAGGGCCGCGGCCTGGGGCGGCACCACCACCATCGTGGACTTCGCGATCCAGGGTGTCGGCGCCTCGCTGCGGGCCGGCCTCGACGCCTGGCACGCCAAGGCCGACGCCCAGTGCGCGATCGACTACGGCTTCCACATGATCGTCGCCGACGTCAACGACAAGACGCTCGCCGAGATGGACCTCCTGGTGGAGGAGGGCGTCACCAGTTTCAAGATGTTCATGGCCTACCCCGGGGTCTTCTACAGCGACGACGGCCAGATCCTGCGCGCCATGCAGCGCGCCTCGGACAACGGCGGCCTGGTGATGATGCACGCCGAGAACGGCATCGCCATCGACGTCCTGGTGCAGCAGGCGCTCGCCGCGGGCCGGACCGACCCGCGCTACCACGGCGAGGTGCGCCACGCGCTGCTGGAGGCCGAGGCCACCCACCGCGCCATCCAGCTCGCCCGGGTGGCCGGCTCGCCGCTCTACGTCGTGCACGTATCCGCCGAGCAGGCCGTCGCGGAGCTGGCCGCGGCCCGCGACCTGGGCCTGCCGGTCTTCGGCGAGACCTGTCCGCAGTATCTGTTCCTGTCCACCGACAATCTCGCCGAGCCGGACTTCGAGGGCGCCAAATACGTCTGCAGCACGCCGCTGCGCCCGCGCGAGCACCAGGCCGCGCTGTGGCGCGGGCTGCGCACCGACGACCTCCAGGTGGTCTCCACCGACCACTGCCCGTTCTGCTTCACCGGGCAGAAGGAGATGGGCCGCGGCGACTTCTCGAAGATCCCCAACGGCCTGCCGGGCGTGGAGAACAGGATGGACCTGCTCCACCAGGCCGTCGTGGACGGCCACCTCACCCGCCGCCGCTGGATCGACATCGCCTGCGCCGCCCCGGCCCGGATGTTCGGCCTCTACCCGCGCAAGGGCACCATCGCCCCGGGCGCCGACGCCGACGTGGTCGTCTACGACCCGCACGCCGAGCAGACCGTCTCCGCGCGGACCCACCACATGAACGTCGACTACTCCGCCTACGAGGGCCGCCGGCTCACCGGCCGGGTGGAGACCGTACTGTCCCGCGGCGTCCCGGTGATCGAGCGGCAGGCCTACGTCGGCCGGGCAGGACACGGCCAGTACACCCCGCGCGGCCTGTGTCAGTACCTCTGAGCACCCTCAAGCCCCCGTCACCCAGAAGGAGTGCGGCCATGGACTTCGGCCTCGTGCTGCAGACCGACCCGCCCGCGTCCGACGTCGTCGAGCTGATGCGGCGCGCCGAGCGCAACGGCTTCACCCACGGCTGGACGTTCGACTCCGCCGTGCTCTGGCAGGAGCCCTTCGTCATCCACAGCCGCATCCTGGACCACACCGAGCGGCTCACCGTCGGCACCATGGTCACCAACCCGGGCACCCGCACCTGGGAGGTGACCGCCTCCACCTTCGCGACCCTGAACTCGATGTACGGCAACCGCACGGTGTGCGGCATCGGCCGCGGCGACTCGGCGATGCGGGTCGCCGGGCGTCCGCCCAACACCCTGGCCAGGCTCGGCGAGGCCATCACCGCCATCCGCGACCTGGCCGAGGGCCGGGAGGCCGTGATCGACGGCACCGCGCTGCGGCTGCCGTGGGTCGAGGACGGCAGGCTGCCGGTGTGGATGGCCGCGTACGGCCCCAAGGCGCTCGCCATGGCGGGGGAGCGGGCCGACGGCTTCATCCTGCAACTCGCCGACGTCTACCTCACCGAGTGGATGGTCAAGGCGGTCCGCGCCGCGGCCGAGGCGGCCGGCCGCGACCCCGCGTCCGTCACCGTCTGCGTCGCCGCCCCCGCCTACGTCACCGCCGACGACTCGCCCGAGGCGCTGGCGCACGCCCGCGAGCAGTGCCGCTGGTTCGGCGGCATGGTCGGCAACCACGTCGCCGACCTGGTCGGCCGCTACGGAGAGCACTCGGGCCTCGTCCCCGACGAGCTGACCGCGTACATCAAGCAGCGGCACGGCTACGACTACGCCCACCACGGGCGCAGCGGCAACCCCGACACCGCCTTCGTGCCCGACGAGATCGTGGACCGCTTCTGCCTGATCGGGCCGCCGCCGGTCCACGAGGCCAAGCTCAAGGCCCTGCGCGACCTGGGCGTCGACCAGTTCGCGATCTACGACATGCACGACGCCAAGGAATCGACGATCGACGCGTACGGCGAGCACATCATCCCCGCTCTGACGTGAGGTGTGTCCATGGCCATAGTCGAGAGCGCGGGTGACCGCGTCGAACTCCCCGCCGACGCGGCCCCGCCCGCCGGCCACTACGCCAACCCCGACCTGCTGCCCGTCCCCGTGGCCCACCGCACCTGGACCACGTACAACTTCTCCGCCCTGTGGGTCGGGATGGCGCACAACATCCCGTCCTGGACGCTCGCCTCCGGGCTGGTCGCGCTCGGCATGGACTGGAAACAGGCCGTGCTGACCATCGCCGTCGCCAATGTCGTCGTGCTGGCCCCGATGCTGCTCACCGGGCACGCGGGACCCAAGTACGGCATACCCTTCCCGGTCCTGGCGCGCGCGTCGTTCGGCCTGCGCGGCGCCAACCTGCCCGCGCTGGTGCGGGCCGCGGTGGCCTGCGCCTGGTTCGGCATCCAGACCTGGATCGGCGGCCAGGGCATCTTCGTCCTGCTCGACCGGGTGCTGCCCGGCGACTGGGCCGGCGCCCGGCACCTCGGCGGCTACCCGTGGCCGCTGTGGCTGTGCTTCGTGCTCTTCTGGGCCCTGGAGCTGGCCGTCATCGCCCGCGGCATGGACACCCTGCGCCGCTTCGAGAACTGGGCCGCGCCCTTCGTGCTGGTCGGCGCGGTCGTGCTGCTGATCTGGATATCGGTCAAGGCAGGCGGCCTCGGCCCGCTGCTCGACCAGCCCTCGCAGCTCGGCTGGGGCCGGCACTTCTGGAAGGTCTTCTTCCCCGCCCTGATGGGCATGATCGGCTTCTGGTCGACGCTGGCGCTCAACATCCCCGACTTCACCCGCTTCGGCGCCGGCCAGCGCGCCCAGGCCTGGGGCCAGTCGCTCGGACTGCCCACCACGATGACCGCGTTCGCCCTGCTGTCGGTGCTGGTCACCTCGGGCGCCCAGGCCGTCTACGGCACCGGCGACGCCACCTTGTGGGACCCGGTGGCGCTGGCCGCCAAGAGCCACAGCGACATCGGGATCGTCTACGCCCTGCTGACCGTGCTCATCGCGACCATCTCGGTCAACATCGCGGCGAACGTCGTCTCCCCGGCCTACGACCTGTCCCACCTGGCGCCGAGGTTCGTCAACTTCCGCACCGGCGCGCTCATCACCGGTGTCATCGGGGTGCTGCTCTTCCCGTGGAAGCTCATCTCCACCCCGGAGATCTACATCTACACCTGGCTCGGTGTGGTGGGCGGTGTGCTGGGCACCGTCGCGGGCGTGCTGATCGCCGACTACTGGATCATCCGCCGCACCGTGCTGCACCTGGGCGAGCTGTACGACCCGGCCGGCCGCTACTGGTACACCGGCGGCTGGAACTGGCGGGCGGTCGCCGCCTTCGCCGTCGGCGGCCTGCTCGCGGTCGGCGGCTCCTACTCCGCCCCGGGCGCCGGGCCCTTCCCCCGGCACGGCCTGATCCCGTTCCTCAAACCGCTGGCCGACTACGGCTGGGCGGTGGGCCTGGCCTCCTCGCTGCTGCTGTACGTGGCGCTGATGCGCACCGCACGGCCGGTGGAAGGAGCGGTCTGATTGGATGGCGTCATGGGCAACGAAGTCGGCGCGGCCGGACGGGTCGCGCCATGGCGTGAGGGCGGCTCGCGGTGAGGCGGGCCGTCGTCGCCGACGCGGTCGTCGTCGGCGCGGGACCCAACGGGCTGACCGCCGCGGTCGAACTGGCCCGCGCGGGCCTGAGCGTGCAGCTCTACGAGGCCGCCGACACCGTGGGCGGCGGGGCGCGCACCGAGGAGCTGACGCTGCCGGGCTTCCGGCACGACCCGTGCTCCGCGGTGCACCCCTTCGGTATCGGCTCGCCCGCCTTCAAGGCGCTGCCGCTGGCCCGGCACGGCCTGGAGTGGCTGCAGCCCGAGGTGCCGATGGCGCACCCCTTCCCCGACGGCACCGCCGCGGTGCTCGGCCGTACCGTCGGCGAGACCGCCGCCTCGCTCGGGCCGCGCGACGCGGTCACGTACCGCAGGCTGATGGCGCCCTACGCCGGCCACTGGGACGCGCTCGCGGCGGACTTCCTGCGGCCGCAGTGGGCCGGGATACCCCGCGACCCCTACCGCTTCGTCCGCTTCGGGCTGGCCGGGACCCCGCCGGCCGCGCTGCTGGCGCTGCGCTTCCGCGACGCCAAGGCCAGGGGGCTGATCGCCGGGCTCGGCGGGCACGCGATCTCCCGGCTGAGCCAGCCCTTCACCGGGGCGATGGCGATGCTGTTCGCGCTCGCCGCCCACGAGCGCGGCTGGCCGGTGGCCCGCGGCGGCTCGCAGGCGATCTCCGACGCGCTGGCGGGCTACCTGACCGAACTCGGCGGCGTCATCCGCACCGGGGTGACCGTGCGCAAGCTGGACGAGCTGCCGCCGGCCCGCGCCTACGTCTTCGACACCTCGCCGACCGCGCTGGCCAGGATCGCCGCCCTCGGCGACGTCTACCGCCGCTACCGCTACGGCCCCTCGGTCTTCAAGATCGACTACGCCCTCGACGGCCCCGTCCCGTGGACGGCGGAGCAGGCTCGGCGGGCCGGCACCGTGCACATCGGCCCGACCTACACCGAGATCGGCGACGCGCTGAACCGGGCGGTCACCGGGCGCCCGCCGCACACCCCGTTCCTGATCACCTCGCAGCCCACCGTGGTGGACCCGTCGCGGGCTCCGGAGGGCAAGCATGTCTTCTGGGCCTACGGCCATGTCCCGCACGGCTGGCACGGCGACGCCACCGACGCCGTCGAGCGGCAGATCGAACGCTTCGCGCCGGGCTTCCGCGACCTGGTACTGGCCCGCGCCGTCACCGGCCCGGCCGAACTCGCCGCCCGCAACGCCAACTACGTGGGCGGTGACGTGGCCTGCGGCGCCTTCGCGGGCCTGCAGAGCGTCCTGCGCCCGCGGCTCGCGGCGGTGCCCTACGCCACTCCGCGGCCCGGGGTCTTCCTGTGCTCGTCCGCGACCCCGCCGGGGCCCGGCGTGCACGGCATGAGCGGCCACCACGCAGCCCGCGCCGTCCTGCGGCACCTGCGGCGGCCGGCCCGCCGCTGACGCCGACGCCCGGCCCGGCGCCGTCCCCGCTCGCACGGGGTGGCGGCGCCGGACCGGGCGACGGACGCGGTCAGGACGCGTACGGCGGCTGGCCGGGCTGCGGCGCGTAGGCCTGCGGGGCGGCGAAGCGGACCTCGGAGAGGGCCTTCTTGGTGATGACCTTCGAGAAGTAGCCGGTACCGAAGGCGATGCACAGCACGACGTACCAGAACTGCTCGGCGCCGGTCAGCTCCACCAGGCCGTACTCGCTGAGCGCCTTCTTCGCCGGGACCTTGGACAGGTAGGCGGCGCCGAAGTAGACGCAGCCGAGCACGTACCAGAACTTCTCCCACGAGGTGGACTGGCCGTTGCCGAGCGTCTGGGACTGGGACATGGGATAGGGGCCTTTCGGTGGAACGGAGCGGTGGGGACGGACAGCCCGGAAAACACGACATGCGGCCGTCGCGGGCCGCGGTGGGTGTGGGGGGCGTGCCGAAGAAGCGGATCAAGCCGCAAGGCACCCATTCCTGCGAGCAGTTCGCGGGTGCCGAAACGGAAGCATAGGGGTAAAGGTTGCTCTGTGTCGCCGCTTTACGGCCCATTCACGGATCTTCCGCAGGACGGTCACCCGTGACGAGCGCGGGTTGTCACCGGGGGGCAGGGAAACTAGTCTTACCCGCCGGTAAATTTACTCTGGAGTAAGGAAGGTGGCCGATGGCCGCACTGGACGATCTCGACCTGGAGACCCTGGACTTCGGCTCGGTCGAGCCCGACGAATTCGCCCGGATCGTCAAGGGCCTGCCCACCCGGCGCATCGCCGAGCTGATGAGCGGACCGCAGCGCCGCCGGGTGCTCGACGAGGTCTTCGGGCGGATGCACACGCTCTTCAAGCCCGACGCCGCCGCCGGCAAGGACGCGCTGATCCGCTGGCGCATCACCGAGGGCGACAGCGGCCCGGACGACGTCTACGAGACCCACATCGGCGGCGGCACCTGCACGGTGACCCCCGAGCGCACCGACCGCGAGCCGCAGCTCAGCCTCACCATGGCCGCGCCGGAATTCCTCAAGCTCGTGTCGGGCAACGCCTCGGGCCCCACGCTCTTCTTCACCCGCAAGCTCAAGGTCAAGGGCGACATCCGGCTGGCCGGCGGCCTCACCTACTACTTCGACATCCCCAAGCCCTGACGCCGCCCCTGGCCTCCAACCGGCCGCCCGCCCCCGGTCACCGGTCCTCGGTGACCGGGTGGCTGTCGACCAGCTCGGCGGGCCGGCCCGCTGCCAGTGCCGCCAGGGCCGCACGGATCCTGCCCGCCTGGCCCGGCGAGAAGTAGCGGTCCGCCTCGGCCGGGTCGATCAGCCGCCAGGAGTCCAACTCCGACTCCTGGAGGCGCACCGCGGCCAGCTGCTCGTCGGAGAGCACCCCGCCGTCGTAGAGGAAGCTCACCGACGGCGGCCGGCCGGGACCCGAGGACCAGTCGAGCACCAGCAGCGCCCCGGGCGCCACGTCGAGGCCGATCTCCTCCAGGGTCTCCCGGCGCGCGCCCTGCCGCGGTGTCTCGTCCTGGTCCGACTCGATCGTGCCGCCCGGCAGTGTCCACGTCCCGTCGTCGCGGTAGTTCGGCTCCACGATCAGAATCCGCCCGTCCGCCGAGCGGAACAGCATGCTCGCCCCGGCGAGGATCCTGGGAAGACTGGCGATGTAGCTGGCGAAGTCGGTCGTCATGCCGCCAACTTACGGCGCCGGGCGCCTCGACGCGCCGTATTCGGGCGATCACCGAGCGCGCTGCCGATGGGCACGCGGGCCGGGCCGGGATAGGGTCCGAACGGCGCGATGTTCCGTATCGGATGGAGAGGACGACATGTCCGAGACGACAAGGGTTTCGACGGGGCGCGTGCTGATCGCCGCCGACAAGTTCAAGGGTTCGCTGACCGCGGTGCAGGTGGCCGAGCACGTCAGGGCCGGGCTCCGCTCCGTCGTACCGGGCCTCGACGTCGCCGCGCTGCCGGTCGCCGACGGCGGCGACGGTACGGTCGACGCGGCGGTCGCCGCCGGCTTCGAGCGGCGCACGGTACGCGTCACCGGGCCGCTCGGCGAGCCCGTCGACGCGGCGTACGCGCTGCGCGACGGCACCGCGGTGGTGGAGATGGCCGAGGCGTCGGGCCTGCGGCACCTGCCGCCCGGGATCTTCGCGCCGCTCACCGCCACCACGTACGGCACCGGCGAGCTGCTGCGGGCCGCGCTCGACGCCGGGGCCCGCACGATCGTGCTCGGCGTCGGCGGCAGCGCCACCAACGACGGCGGCGCGGGCATGCTCAGCGCGCTGGGCGCGCGGCTGCTCGACGCCGAGGGGGTGCCGGTCGCGCCCGGCGGCGGCGCGCTCGCCGGCCTGGCCACCGCCGACCTCGGCGATCTCGACCCGCGGCTGGCCGGCACCGACGTGGTGCTGGCCGGCGACGTCGACAACCCGCTGCTCGGTCCGAAGGGCGCGGTGGCGGTCTACGGCACGCAGAAGGGCGCGTCCGCGTCCGACGTCGCCGCCCTCGACGCGGCGCTCGGCCGCTTCGCCGAGGTGCTCGGCGCCACCGCGGAGGCCGAGGCGCCCGGGGCGGGCGCCGCGGGCGGCATCGGCTTCGGCGCGATGGTCGGCCTGCGGGCCGACTTCCGGCCCGGCATCGACGTGATGCTCGACGTCCTCGGCTTCGAGGCGGCGCTCGACGGCGCCACGCTGGTCATCACGGGTGAGGGTTCGCTCGACGAGCAGACGCTGCACGGGAAGGCGCCGGTGGGCGTCGCCCAGGCGGCTCGGGCGCGCGGGATCGACGTCGTCGCCGTCTGCGGCCGGCTCGCCCTCCCCCCGGCCGATCTCGGCCGGGCCGGCATCCGCCGGGCCTACGCGCTTTCCGACCTGGAGTCGGATCCGGCCCGCTCGATGTCGGAGGCCGGCCCCCTTCTCGAACAGCTGGCCGCCCGCCTGGCCCAGGACTTCCTGACCTGACCCGGTGGCCCCGGGTGCCTCTGCGTAAGGGGGGCACCCCTCAGGGGCGCGACCAGCCCCCGCCGGGCGCGCGGGTCGTCACCGGCCCAGAGGGGCTGTTGCTGTCGCGTCCGGACCACCGGCCGGTGGGTGGTTGCTCGCGCCGTTCCCCGCGCCCCCACAAGACTCGCGCGCCCGGGAGCGCAAAAGCCGCCGCGCCCGGGGGAGGCGTACCCCCGGACGCAGCGGCACCCTCACCCCGCGGCAGCGGATGCGTACCCACCGACGCGGTGGCAAACCCCGCCCCGGGCTAGCGCAGCGCTGCGGCCCGGGCCTCGCGGCGGTTGGCGCGCATCGTGTTCACGCGACGGGTGGTCGCGAAGCAGGGGATCACCGCGGCGGCCAGGCACTGGAGCGCCGCGCCGGTCTGGAGGAGCTGGTGGCCGCCGGGGACGTCGAGCGTCCAGGCGGTCAGGCAGCCCATGCTGACCAGGATCCAGGCCAGGGTGAGGACGGCCAGCCGTCCGCGCGGCTTGGGGTACTCGACCCGGCTCACCATCAGCCAGGCCACGCCCACGATCGCCGCGATGGTCGGCACGAAGGGCAGTTCGAGCAGCACCACGGACACCACCGTCATCGCCCCGAAGGGGCTCGGCATGCCCTGGAAGACGCCGTCCCGCAGCGTCGTGCAGGAGAAGCGGGCGAGCCGCAGGACGACGGCCAGCACCACCAGCACCGCGGCGACCGCGGAGACCTTCCCGTGGGCGTCGTCGGCGACCAGCCCCCAGACGACCACGAAATACGCCGGGGCGAGCCCGAAGCTGATCAGGTCGGAGAGGTTGTCCAGCTCGGCCCCCATGGCCGAGCTGCGCAGCTTGCGCGCGACGAGCCCGTCGAAGAGGTCGAAGACGGAGGCGAGCAGCATCAGCGTGACCGCCGTGGCGGCGCTGTGCTTGGACATGCCGCCGTCACTGGTGCCCATCAGGTGCGGCACCAGGACCCCGGTGGTGGTGAAGTACACCGCCATGAAGCCGCAGATCGCGTTGCCGAGGGTCAGCGCGTCGGCGATGGACAGCCGGGTCGACAGGGGGAGGTCGTCGACCTCGTCCTGGAGTTCGGTCACCCAGGTGGACTGCGCCGTATCCGGATCAGTCACGGTCAAGGCGTGTCACCCCAGCCGTGGTGGTCTGTCCGACCTCGACACCCGCTTCGATCCCGGCCGGCAGGTACACGTCGACCCGGGAGCCGAACCGGATCAGCCCGATCCGGTCGCCCTGCTCGACCTTGCAGCCGCGCGGCACGTACGGCACGATCCGCCGCGCGACCGCTCCGGCGATCTGCACCATCTCGATGTCGCCGAGCTCGGTGTCGAAGTGCCAGACCACCCGCTCGTTGTTCTCGCTCTCCTTGTTGAACGCCGGTACGTACCCGCCGGGGATGTGCTCGACGGAGGAGACCGTGCCGGTCAGCGGCGCCCGGTTGACGTGCACATTCAGCGGGCTCATGAAGATCGCGACGCGGGTGCGCCCGTCCTTCCACGGCATGACGCTCTGGACCACGCCGTCGGCCGGGCTGATCACCCGGCCGTCGGTGATCTCCCGCTCGGGGTCGCGGAAGAACCACAGCATCCCGGCCGCGAGCGCGGTGGCGGGGACGGCCACGGTTGCCCAGCGGCCGGACTGGCGCGCCTTGGCGAGGGAGACCGCCGCGGTGGCCACGGTCGGGAGGAGCCACGGTGATGCGCCACGTGCGAGGCGGACCCGGCCGCGTGGAGCAGGGGAATGGCTGTGGGGCATGGAAGACCTTCGTAGCGGAGGGTGCCGCGAATTACTTCTGGGGACGGCGGCTTTGACTCGATGGTATCGGCTGACACCGGCAACTGGGCAAGCGCAAGGGCGAGTCGGTGGCTGGTTCCGGTGCTTTGACTCATGACACAGTGTGACGTTCGCCTCGGATAAATCACCGCGAATGCGGACATTATCCCTGGATCCGGTACTCCTCCAACAGCCGCCTGCCGATGATCATTTTCTGAATCTCTGCGGTTCCCTCGCCGATCAGCAGCATCGGCGCCTCACGGTACAGCCGCTCGATCTCGTACTCCTTGGAGAAGCCGTAGCCGCCGTGGATGCGGAAGGCGTCCTCGACGACCTCCTTGCAGAACTCGGCCGCCAGATATTTCGCCATTCCGGCCTCCAGGTCGTTGCGCGCGCCGGAATCCTTCTTGCGCGCGGCATTGACCATCATCTGGTGCGCGGCCTCCACCTTGGTGGCCATTTCGGCGAGCTTGAACTGGATCGCCTGGTGCTCCGCGATGGCCTTGCCGAAGGTGTGCCGCTGCTGGGCGTAGGAGATGCCGAGTTCGAAGGCGCGCCTGGCCACACCGCAGCCGCGGGCGGCCACATTGACCCGGCCCACCTCGACGCCGTCCATCATCTGGTAGAAGCCGCGCCCGCTCGCGCCGCCCAGCACGCGGTCGGCGGGCACCCGTACGTCCTCCAGGATCAGCTCGGTGGTGTCGACGCCCTTGTAGCCCATCTTGTCGATCTTGCCGGGCACGGTCAGGCCGGGGACCGCGGGGTTGGCGCCGAAGCCCGGCTCCTTCTCGATCAGGAAGGTCGTCATCGACCGGTGCGCGGGCGCCTCGGCCGGCTGCCCCTCGTCGGTGCGGCACAGCACCGCGACCAGGTTCGACGAGCCGCCGTTGGTCAGCCACATCTTCTGCCCGTTGACGACATAGCCGTCCCCGTCGCGTACGCCCTTGGTGCGGATCGCCGACACGTCGGAACCCAGGCCCGGCTCCGACATCGAGAACGCGCCGCGCACCTCGCCGGCCGCCATGCGCGGCAGGAAGTGCTCCTTCTGCTCCCGAGTGCCGTGCTGCTTGATCATGTAGGCGACGATGAAATGCGTGTTGATGATGCCGGACACACTCATCCAGCCGCGGGCGATCTCCTCCACGACCAGTGCGTAGGTGAGCAGCGATTCCCCGAGGCCGCCGTACTCCTCGGGGATCATCAGGCCGAAGATGCCCAGTTCCTTCAGGCCCTCGACGATCTCGGTGGGATATTCGTCGCGGTGTTCGAGAGCGGTGGCGACCGGCAGGATCTCCTTGTCCACGAAGCTGCGGACGGTGGAGAGGATCTCCCGCTGGATGTCGGTCAGTCCGTCGGTCTGCGCGAGTCGGTCGGCCATCGGCTCAGTTCCCCTCCGGCTGCGGGCGGCCGGGCTGTTCCCCGCCGCGCTGCTCGATGTACGTGGCGGTCGGCACCATCACCTTGCGGCGGAAAACGCACACCAGGGTGCCGTCCTGGTTGTGGCCGCGGGTCTCGACCTGGACGATGCCGCGGTCGCTCCTGGACTTCGACGGCCACTTGTCGAGCACCGTCGTCTCGCCGTAGACCGTGTCGCCGTGGAAGGTCGGCGCCACGTGCCGCAGCGACTCGACCTCCAGATTGGCGATCGCCTTGCCCGACACATCGGGCACCGACATGCCGAGCAGCAGCGAGTAGACGTAGTTCCCGACCACCACATTGCGGCCGAAGTCGGTTCCCTTCTCCGCGTAGTTGGCGTCCATGTGCAGCGGGTGGTGATTCATGGTGAGCAGGCAGAAGAGGTGGTCGTCGTATTCCGTGACCGTCTTTCCCGGCCAGTGCTTGTACACGGCACCGACCTCGAACTCCTCATACGTGCGGCCGAACTGCACAGTCATACCTCCAGCTTGTTCGCGAGCCGGATCTCGTCCACGATCCGGCCGATGATCCCGGTGATACCGAAGTCCTTGGGTGTGAACACCGCCGCCACACCGGCCGCCCGCAGGGCGAGCGCGTCCGCGGCCGGGATGATGCCGCCGACGACCACGGGGACGTCCTCCACCCCCGCCCGGCGCAGCCGCTCCAGTACATCGGGCACCAGCGCGGCGTGCGACCCCGACAGGATCGACAGGCCCACGCAGTGCACGTCCTCGGCGACCGCAGCGGAGACGATCTGCTCGGGGGTCAGCCTGATCCCCTGGTAGACCACCTCGAAGCCGGCGTCCCTGGCGCGTACCGCGATCTGCTCGGCGCCGTTGGAGTGCCCGTCGAGCCCCGGCTTGCCGACCAGCAGCCGCAGCCGCCCGCCGCCCAGCTCGTTCGCGGTGTCCGCGACCTTGCGGCGTACGTCGGCCAGCGGGCCGCCGTCCCGCGCCGCCACCGCGACCGGCGCGCTGCCGACCCCGGTCGGCGCGCGGTATTCGCCGAAGACGTCGCGCAGCGCCCAGGACCACTCACCGGTCGTGACGCCCGCCCGCGCGCAGTCCAGCGTCGCCGCCATCAGGTTCTCTCCGCCCGCCGCCGCCGACCGCAGGGCGCCGAGCGCGGCCTGCGCGCGCGGCTCGGCCCTGGCCCGCCGCCAGTCGTGCAGCGCGGCCACCACCCGGGCCTCGTTGGCCGGGTCGACCGTCATGATCGCGGTGTCCAGGTCGGCGGTCAGCGGGCTGGGCTCGGTGCTCTCGTGGATGTTGACACCGACGATCTGCTCCTCGCCCGACTCGATCCTGGCCCGCCGGGCGGCGTGCGAGGCCACCAGCTCCGACTTGAGGTAGCCGGACTCGACGGCCGCCATCGCGCCGCCCAGCTGCTCGATGTGCGCGATCTCGGCGGTCGCCCGCTCCACCAGCTCCGCGACCTTCGCCTCGATCACATGGCTGCCCTCGAAGATGTCGGCGTATTCGAGCAGGTCGCTCTCGTGCGCGAGCACCTGCTGTATCCGCAGGCTCCACTGCTGGTCCCACGGCCGCGGCAGGCCCAGCGCCTCGTTCCAGGCGGGCAATTGGACGGCCCGGGCGCGGGCGTCCCTGGACAGCGTCACGGCCAGCATCTCCAGCACGATCCGCTGGACGTTGTTCTCCGGCTGCGCCTCGGTCAGACCGAGCGAGTTGACCTGCACGCCGTAGCGGAAGCGCCGCTGCCTGGGGTCCTGGACGCCGTAGCGCTCCCGGGTGACGGTGTCCCAGATCCGGCCGAAGGCGCGCATCTTGCACATCTCCTCGACGAAGCGCACACCGGCGTTGACGAAGAAGGAGATCCGGCCGACCACCTCGCCCCTGCGCTCCTCGGGCACCTGCCCGGACGCGAAGACCGCGTCGAGCACCGCGACCGCGGTGGACATCGCGTAGGCGATCTCCTGCACCGGCGTGGCCCCGGCCTCCTGCAAGTGGTAGCTGCAGATGTTGATCGGGTTCCACTTGGGCATGTGGTGGACGGTGTACGTGATCATGTCCGTGGTCAGCCGCAGCGACGGCACCGGCGGGAAGACATGCGTACCGCGGGACAGGTACTCCTTGACGATGTCGTTCTGGGTGGTGCCCTGGAGCGCGGCGATGT
Source organism: Streptomyces sp. NBC_01477 (assembly GCF_036227245.1). GTDB lineage: Bacteria > Actinomycetota > Actinomycetes > Streptomycetales > Streptomycetaceae > Actinacidiphila. The sequence continues at coordinate 1,911,018 of NZ_CP109445.1, read as the reverse complement.
CCGCCCCCTGCTCCTCGGCGACCACCTGGTAGAGCGCCAGCAGCCACATGGCGGTGGCGTTGATGGTCATCGAGGTGTTCATCCGCTCCAGCGGGATGTCCTGGAACAGCCGCCGCATGTCACCGAGATGCGCGACCGGCACCCCGACCCTGCCGACCTCGCCGCGGGCCAGCACATGGTCGGCGTCGTAGCCGGTCTGGGTCGGCAGGTCGAAGGCCACCGACAGGCCGGTCTGGCCCTTGCCGAGATTGCTCCGGTAGAGCGCGTTGGACGCCTCGGCGGTGGAGTGTCCCGCGTAGGTCCGCATCAGCCACGGCCGGTCCCGCTCGCGGGGCCCGCCCGCCCGGGGCGACGCCATCAGATGTCCCGGAAGCGGTTGATGGCCGGCAGGTGCCGCTCGCGCATCGCCGGATTCGTCACGCCCAGGCCCTCCTCGGGCGCCAGCGCCAGGACGCCGACCTTGCCGTGGTGCCGGTTGCGGTGGACGTCGTACGCGGCCTGGCCGGTGTCCGCCAGGCGGTAGGTGCGCGACAGGGTGGGGTGGATACGGCCCTTGGCGACCAGCCGGTTGGCCTCCCACGCCTCGCGGTAGTTGGCGAAGTGCGAGCCGACGATCTTCTTGAGGCTCATCCACAGATACCGGTTGTCGTACTCGTGGGTGTAGCCGCTGGTCGAGGCGCAGGTGACGATGGTGCCGCCCTTGCGGGTGACGTAGACCGAGGCGCCGAAGGTCTCCCGGCCCGGGTGCTCGAAGACGATGTCCACGTCCTCGCCGCCGGTCAGTTCGCGGATCCGGCCGCCGAAGCGCTTCCACTCCCGGGGGTCCTGGCTGTGCTCGTCGCGCCAGAAGCGGTAGCCCTCGGCGCTGCGGTCGATGACCGCCTCCGCGCCCATCCGGCGGCAGATCTCCGCCTTCTCCGGGCTGGACACCACACAGACCGGGGTGGCGCCGCCGGCCAGCGCGAACTGGGTGGCGTACGAGCCGAGTCCGCCGCTCGCGCCCCAGATCAGCACATTGTCGCCCTGCTTCATGCCGGCGCCGTTGCGGGACACCAGCTGCCGGTAGGCGGTGGAGTTGACCAGGCCGGGGGCGGCGGCCTCCTCCCAGCTCAGGTGCTCCGGTTTGGGCATCAGCTGGTTGGACTTGACCAGGGCGATCTCGGCCAGGCCGCCGAAGTTGGTCTCGAAGCCCCAGATCCGCTGCTCCGGGTCGAGCATGGTGTCGTTGTGGCCGTCGGCCGACTCCAGCTCCACGCTCAGGCAGTGCGCGACGACCCGGTCGCCGGGCTGCCACTTGTTCACCCCGGGGCCGGTACGCAGCACGACGCCCGACAGGTCGGAGCCGATGACGTGGTAAGGCAGGTCGTGCCGCCTGCCGAGCGGCGACTGGCGGCCGTAGCGCTCCAGGAAGGCGAAGGTCGACACCGGTTCGAAGATCGAGGTCCAGACCGAGTTGTAGTTCACCGAGCTGGCCATCACCGCGACCAGGGCCTCACCGGGGCCGATCTCCGGCACCGGCACCTCGTCCAGGTGCAGCGAGCTGCGCGGGTCCTTGTCCTTGGTGGCGAGGCCGTCGAACATCTCCGCCTCGTCCTTGTGCACGGTGACCGCGCGGTACGACGCGGGCACCGTGAGCGCCGCGAAGTCGGCGGCCGTACTGTCCGGCGCGAGGACGGCGTCCAGGATTTCCTTCATATGACTCGCCTCCGGCGAAGCGTTTCCCGCATGTGCGGCCGGGTCCTTCTCGGTGGCCGCGGCAACGCGTACGGGGAACGCGGGGGTCGGGATGGGATGGAGGTGCCGTCGTCGGTCCGGCGGGGAGCTGGCGGTGGAGCGAAGGAGCCGCGCGGTGGCGCGGAATGCCTGTGACGCAGGCGTCCGGGCCTCGGGGACAGCCGGCCTGCGGGGGATCACCGCATGCCGTCCGCCCGGACTGTGGATACCGTATGGCACCGCGTGCCAGTCGTAAAGACACTGCGTGCCATTTTCTTCCCAGTGTCACCCCGGCGCCGGGAACGGGCAACAGCGGCCACCCGGGGGACGGGTGGCCGCCGCTGAGGCGCGGAGGGGGGTCGCCGAGGTGGCGCAGGGCCGCTGCTGACGTGCGGTGGAAGGGCGCAGAGGTGGCGGCTGACGCGCTGCCGGGGTGGCGGGTGGGGAGGCGGCACCTGGCGGCGGGGCGCCGCTGCGGTGGTGCCGGCCGGGCGCTCAGGCCTTGCGCAGCGCCTCTTCGATGCTGCGCAGGATCTGCGCGGGGGAGGCGTCGGTGCGGGCCACCGCGACCACCACCTCGCCGTGCCGGGACACCGTCGCCGGGGTCGCCGACGACGCCCTGGACGGTATCCGCCCGGCGCCGATGCCCGTACCGAAGGTCGCCTTGATCACGTCGAAGGCGTGGTCGAGCTGCGCCTCCACGTCGCCCTTGCCGTCCGCCCGCAGCCAGCGGCGCAGCACATGGTTGTGCGCGGCGACCACCGCGGAGGCGGCGACCTCGGCGAGCAGCGGGTCGTCGTCGCCGTAGCCCTGCGCGCCCTCGTCGAAGTGGCCCAGCAGATAGCGGGTGAACAGCCGCTCGTAACGGGCCACCGAGGCGATCTCGCGCTCCCGCAGCGTCGGCACCTCCCGGGTCAGCCGGTAGCGCTCCACCGACACCTCGGGCAGGTGCGCGTACATCCGCAGCACCTCGGTGATGCCGCGGCAGACCGTGTCGAGCGGGTGCTCGTGCGGGTCCGCGGAGTCCAGTACGGCCTGGACGCGGACCAGGGTGTCGTCGTGGTCGGGGAAGATCGCCTCTTCCTTGGACCGGAAGTGCCGGAAGAAGGTCCGCCGCGCCACACCGGCCGTCGCCGCGATCTCGTCGACGGTGGTCGCCTCGTAGCCCTGCGTCGCGAAAAGGTGCATCGCGGCCGCCGCCAGGTCCTGTCGCACACGGTGCCGCTGGGCGGCGGCGCGGCGTACGGTCGCGGTCTCGGGGGTACCGGGCTTCGCGGACTGGGACATGTGGGGAACGTAACACGGCGGACCGCCCCGTCCGGCGGCCGGGGGAAAAACACCCCAGCTCGCCGCACGGGCGGCCGGACGGCCGGCCGCTCAGCGGCGGGCGTACTCGCGGAAACCGCGGCCGGTCTTCCGGCCGAGGCAGCCCGCCGACACCAGGTGTTCGAGCAGCGGCGCGGGGGCCAGGCCCGGGTCGCGGAACTCCCCGTGCAGCACCTGCTCGATCGCCAGCGACACATCGAGCCCGACCACGTCGAGCAGTTCGAAGGGTCCCATCGGGTAGCCGCCGCCGAGCTTCATCGCCGCGTCGATCGCGTCCACGCTCGCGTAATGGTCCTGCACCATCTTCACCGCGTTGTTCAGGTACGGGAAGAGCAGCGCGTTGACGATGAAGCCCGCCCGGTCGCCGCAGTCCACCGGGTGCTTGCGCAGGGCGCCGCACACCTGGTGGACGGTGGCCCGCACATCGGCCGCGGTGAGCACGGTGTGCACCACCTCGACCAGCTTCATCGCGGGCGCCGGGTTGAAGAAGTGCATCCCGACGACGTCCTGCGGGCGTTCCGTGGCCCTGGCGACGGCGACCACCGGCAGCGAGGACGTCGTGGTGGCCAGCACCGCTCCCGGCCGGCACACCTTGTCCAGGATCCGGAAGAGCTGCTGCTTGGCGAAAAGGTCCTCGGCGACCGCCTCGACCACCAGGTCGGCCTGCGCGAAGGCGTCGTAGGAGGCCGCGGGCGTCACCAGGGCGACGGCCGCGTCGCGCTGCTCCGCGCTGAGCCGTCCCCGCGCCACCGAGCGGTCCAGCGAGGCCGCCACCCGCGCCACCGCGTGCTCGGCCTTCTCCGGGCTGCGCGCGGCCAATTGCACCGGGAAGCCCGCCTTGGCGAAGACCTCGGCAATACCCGCCGCCATGGTGCCGGATCCGGCGACGCCGACGCTGCGGACCGTACGGGGCTCCGCTTGCGTTCGGCCGCCCGCCGGGGTCTGCGCGTCCGGGACCACCGTCGAGCTGCCGGGCGCCTCGTAGGTGTAGAAGCCGCGCCCCGACTTGCGGCCGAGCAGCCCGGCCGCGGTGAGCTGGCGCAGCACGGGCGCGGGGGCGTGCAGCCGGTCCTTGCTGGCCTCGTACATTGCGTCGAGGACGGTGGTCGCGGTGTCCACCCCGACCAGGTCGAGCAGCGCCAGCGGTCCCATCGGCAGGCCGCAGCCCAGCCGCATCGCCGCGTCGATGTCCTCCCTGGTGGCATAGCGCGCCTCGTACATGGCGGCGGCCTGGTTCAGATATCCGAACAGCAGCCCGTCCGCGATGAATCCGGGCCGGTCGCCGACCGCCACCGGCTCCTTGCCGAGGCTGCGCACCAGCGCGGTCACGGTCGCGGTCGTCTCCGGCGAGGTCAGTACGGTGGACACCACCTCGACCAGCTTCATGGCCTGCGCGGGCGCGAAGAAGTGCAGGCCGAGCACCCGGTCGGGACGGCCGGTCTCGGCCGCGAGACGGGTCACCGACAGCGCGTTGGTGCCGGTGGCGAGGATCGCGCCGGGCCTGACGATCCGGTCGAGCGCGGTGATCACGTCCCGCTTGGTGTCGTAGCGCTCGTCCACCACCTCGATCACCAGGTCGGCCGCCGCGGCGGCCCGCAGGTCGCGGAAGGTGCGGAAGCGGGCGAGCACGTCGGCGCGCTCGCCCGGGGTGCCGCGACCGCGCTCCACCGCGCGGGCGGTGGAGCGCTCCAATGCGGTGACCGCGCGGCGGGCGGCGGCGTCGTCGAGGTCGACGCCGATCACCTCGTGGCCCGCCCTGGCCATGACCTCGGCGATACCGGTGCCCATGGTGCCCAGGCCGATCACGGCGATGACGTACGGGGGAGTGACGGCGGTTTCGGGGGAGGGCGCCGCGGACGGTGCTGCGGCTGCGGAGGGACGGTCCATCGCGTGACTCCAGACGCTGAGGAGACCGGGCGCTTACGGGCGCGCGCGGCCGGAAAGGTGAGGCGGAGTCGCGGGCCGGTCGCCGGGATGTGCGCGCCCGCGTGAACAACCGGCCGGCCCTGTCCCGGGGCCGCGCCGCGATGATGCCGAACCGACGTGGTGGTGCGAGTGCGCGGCGGCTGCGTCACCAGGCCGCCGTGCACGGTGCTTTCGAGGGTAACTGGCGGGTAACTTCCACGCCACCCCTGCGCGCATGTGATCTGTGCCGCCGACAGATGAGCGCGACGGGCGTCGGGGCGGGAGCCGATGCGGGTGCGGCGTCACCCGTGCGGGTGGTCTGCCGGCCGTACGCCCCCGTGGAGTACGGCCGGCAGAAAGGTGCGGCGGCGCGCGGCGCCGTCAGAGCAGGGTGAGCTGGGTGTCCCCCGGGTCCGCGGGCCGCTCGGGGCCGGCTTCCGGTGCTCGCGGGTCCGCCGCCGGGGTCTGCGCCCGCTCCTGCTCCTGTGCTCGCCGGAAACCGGGCCTGCGGGCCGGGCCGCAGCCGAACTCGGCGGCGAATTCGTGCACCTGGCGGGTGACCCGGCGCTGATACCACGTCGGCGCGTAGGACCCGCCCGCGTACATCGCCTCGTAGCGCCGTACGAGATGCGGGTGGTTGCGGGCCAGCCACGCCATGTACCACTCCCGGGCTCCGGGGCGCAGATGCAGCACCAGCGGGGTGACCGACCCGGCGCCGGCCGCCGCGATGGCGCGGACGGTGGCCCGCAGCTGCTCGGGCGAGTCGCTGAGGAACGGCAGCACGGGGGCCATCAGGACCGAGGACGGTATGCCGTTCTCGCTGAGGGTGCGGCAGACCGCCAGGCGCGTCTGCGGGGAAGGCGTGCCCGGCTCCACGCTGCGCCACAGCTCGCCGTCGAGGAAGCCGACGGACAGCGCGATGGACACCTCGGTCACGCGCGCGGCCTGCCGCAGCAGTTCGAGATCGCGCAGGATCAGCGAGCCCTTGGTGAGGATCGAGAACGGATTGGCGCGGTCCCGCAGTGCCGCCAGGATGCCGGGCATCAACTGATAGCGGCCCTCCGCCCGCTGATAACAATCGACGTTGGTGCCCATCGCGACATGCTCGCCCTGCCAGCGCGGCGCGGCCAGTTCGCGGCGCAGCACCTCCGCGGCATTGGTCTTCACCACGATCTGGCTGTCGAAGTCGTGTCCGGTGTCCAGGTCCAGATAGCTGTGCGTCTTGCGCGCGAAGCAGTAGACGCAGGCGTGACTGCACCCGCGGTAGGGGTTGACCGTCCACTCGAACGGCATCCGGGACGCGCCGGGCACCCGGTTCAGTATCGAGCGGGCCCGCACCTCGTGGAAGGTGATGCCGCGGAATTCGGGGGTGTCGAAGCGGCGGGTGACCGCGTCGGTGCCGAAGAGCGCGGCCGTGGCGTCGTCCCGGCCCAGCTGGTCCCAGCGCATCGCGCCCTCCTTCGGTCGTCCGGTGTGCCGTCTCCCTCCACAATAGAACACAGATTCGAAAAGCGGGTGTGGTTGGCTTGGGCGGCGCGTGAACAACGTGCACGGACACGGACCGAGGAGAATTCATGGCGCTCGTCGAGGCCACCACGGAGCGGATCGTCGCGGCGGAGCCGGAGCGGGTGTACGACGCCCTCGCCGACTACGCCGGCACCCGCGGCCGGGTGCTCCCTGAGCAGTTCAGCGAGTACGAGGTGCGCGCCGGCGGCACCGGCGCGGGCACCGTCGTGCACTGGAAGCTCCAGGCCACGAGCAAGCGCGTACGCGACTGCCTGCTCGACGTCACCGCCCCCGCCGCGGGGCAGCTGGTCGAGACCGACCGCAATTCCACGCTCGTGACCACCTGGACGGTCACCCCGTCGGGTGAGGGCGGCAGCAAGGTGGTCGCCGCCACCCACTGGCAGGGCGCGACCGGCGTCGGCGGCTTCTTCGAGCGCACCTTCGCCCCCAAGGGTCTCGGCCGTATCTACGACGCGATCCTCGCCGGGCTCGCCGCCGAGGTCGAAGGCGGTGCGCCGCAGGCATAGGGCCTGGTGCGCCGTCACCCGGTCGGTTTCATGATTTTTCACTGATACGGGTGGTTTTGCCTACTTCCTGAGAATCGCCGCGCTGCTGCTTCGTTGTCGCCTCATGCGGGAGACGGTGGCGCAGCAGGTGCGACGAGGGGAGTGAAGGGTGGCTGGCAGCACGCTGACCGACCGGACGGCGGTACCGACCGGGGACGGAGGCGGGGGCGGAGGCGGCGACAGCGGCCGGGGCGCGGGCATCGCCCCGGCCGGAGGCGTCGCACTCGCGCCCGTCTCCGCCGGCGGCACGCAAGCGCCGGCCACCGGAGCCGATCTGACGCCCCGCCGGATCCGGCTGATCTTCGTCGGCCTGATGCTGGCACTGCTGCTGGCCGCCCTCGACCAGATGATCGTGGCCACCGCGCTGCCGAAGATCGTCGGCGAGCTGCACGGCCTCGACCAGATGTCCTGGGTCGTCACCGCGTATCTGCTGGCCTCCACCATCGGCCTGCCCATCTACGGCAAGCTCGGCGACCTCTTCGGCCGCAAGGGCGTCTTCCAGTTCGCGATCCTGACCTTCGTCGCGGGCTCCGCGCTGGCCGCCTGGTCGCGCTCCATGGACGAGTTGATCGCCTTCCGCGCGGTCCAGGGCATCGGCGGCGGCGGGCTGATGATCGGCGTGCAGGCGATCATGGCCGACATCGTCCCGCCCCGCGAACGCGGCCGGTACATGGGCCTGATCGGCGCCGCCTACGGCCTCGCCTCGGTCGCGGGGCCGCTGCTCGGCGGCTTCTTCACCGACCACGCCTCCTGGCGCTGGTGCTTCGCGATCAACATCCCCTTCGGCCTGGTCACCCTGCTCGTGATCACCCTGGTCCTGAAGCTCCCCAAACCCACCGCCCGCCCCCGGCTCGACATCCTCGGCGCCCTGCTGCTCGCCGCCGGCTCCACCTGCCTGGTGCTGGTCACCACCTGGGGCGGCTCCAAGTACGGCTGGCAGTCCCGGGAGATCCTCGGCCTGGGCGCGGCGGCGATCGGCTGCGCCCTGCTCTTCGCACTCGTGGAGCGCTTCGCCGCGGAACCGGTCATCCCGCTGCGGCTGTTCCGCGACGGCGTCTTCAACGTCACCGCGCTGATCGGCTGCGTCGTCGGTATCGCCCTGTTCGGCGCGGCCAGTTACCTGCCGACCTTCCTCCAGATGGTCGACGGGGCCAGCGCCACGGGCTCGGGGCTGCTGATGCTGCCGATGATGCTCGGCGTCGTGGCGGCGTCCATCGCCGGCGGCCAGCTGATCAGCCGCACCGGACGGTACAAGATCTTCCCGATCGTCGGCTGCGCCCTGTCCGCGGTCGGGATGTGGCTGCTGTCGCTGCTGGACGCCGACACCCCGCAGCTCACCTACAGCGTCTACATGGCCGTGCTCGGCCTCGGCATCGGCCTGGCGCTGCCGGTCCTGGTGCTCGCCGTGCAGAATTCGGTGCGGCCCGCCGACATCGGGGCCGCCACCAGCGCCAACAACTACTTCCGGCAGATCGGCGGGTCGGTCGGCGCGGCCGTCTTCGGCACGCTGTTCGCCGACCGGCTCGGCAAGCGGCTGGCCGTCGAACTGCCGCACGGCGCCCATCTGCCCGACCCGCAGTCGGTCACCCCGCAACTTGTCCGCACTCTGCCCGCGGCGGTGCGCGACGGATATGTGCAGGCGTACGCCGACGCCATGCCGCGGATCTTCCTCTACCTGGTGCCGGTGCTCGTCCTCGGCTTCCTCTTCGCCTTCCTGCTCAAGGAGAAACCCTTGGTCACCCAGCACGGCCCCGGTGCCGCAGCCACGACCGCGTACGACGCCCCCACGGCCGACCACTTCGACGGCGGCGCGCCCGACGCGTCACTGCCCGGTGCCCGGCGGATGTCCTCCCACAAGCACGGCGGCGTCCCGGTCTGCGGCACCGTCCACCATTCCGACGGCAGCAGCGTCGGGCGGGCCGCGCTCACCCTGATCGACGTCACAGGGCGGCAGATCGGCCGCGGCGCCACCACGGAGGACGGCCGTTACGCGCTGAGCACACCGGGCGCCGGCAGCTACGTCCTGATCGCCGCGGCCGGCGGCCACCAGCCGCAGGCCGTCAGCGTCACCGTCGGCGACCACCCCGTCGACCTCGACGTGGTCCTCGGCGGTGCGGGCCGGCTGGCCGGAGCGGTACGCACCGCCGACGGCACGCCGGTACGGGACGCCATCGTGACCCTCACCGATGTGCGCGGCGACGTCGTGGCCACCGCCCGCAGCGGCCGCGAGGGCTCCTACGTCCTGGCGGAACTGGTCGCCGGCGAATACACCCTGGCCGCCAGCGCCCCCGCCTACCGCCCGGCCGCCCTCCCGGTCACCGTGCAGGCCTCCCGGGAGACCCGCCAGGACGTCGAACTCGCCGGCGGCGCGGTCCTGCGCGGCACCGTCCGCGCGCCCGGCGGCCGCCTGGTGGAGGACGCGAGGGTCACCCTCCTGGACGCCGCGGGCAATGTCGTCGACTCGGTCACCACCGGCTCCGACGGCCACTTCCGCTTTGTCGACCTCGCGGCCGGTGAGTACACCGTCATCGCGGCGGGGTACCCGCCGGTGGCTACTGTTCTCCAGGTCGCGGGTGGTGGCCGCACCGAACGCGACCTCCAACTCGGCCACGCCGACTAGCCCCCTCCCTGGGGGTGCCCCGCCCGACCCGCACCTTCCGCCGGGGGCGCCCTTCGGACCCGGGCCCCGCCTCGGGGGGTGCGCACCCAGGGGCGAGCCCTGCCCCGCGGGGTGCCCGCCAGGGGCGCGGGGAACGGCGCGCTCAGCCACGGCGCTGGCGCGCTGTCCGCCCGGCGGGACGTGCCCCGCAGGGGCGCGGGGAACGGCGCGCTCAGCCCCCACCGGCGCGCGGGTCGTCACCGACCCAAAGGGTCTCTTCGGTCCGCTCCGGACCACCGGCCGGTGGTGGGTTGCTCGCGCAGTTCCCCGCGCCCCTGATGGGCACCCCCTGCGTCAGGGGACCCCACAGCCCCCGCCCCCGGAGGATGCGCCCCCTTGCCGAAAGGGGACCCGGGAACCGCAGGACCCGCGCCCTCGGGGGAGGCGTACCCCCTGCCGAAAGGGAACCCCACAGCCCCCCGCCCCCGGCGGAAGCGCACCCGCCGACGCAGCCGGCACCGTCAGGCCCGCGCCAGCGGAGGCGTACCCCCTGCCGAGAGGGAGCCGTGGAATCCAAGCGCCCGGGAAGGGCTACTGCTGGGGTTTGGGGCATTGCGTGCCCCGGATGACGGCGTACGTACCGCCGATCCGGTACGTACCGGCGGCCGGGACATTGAGCCGCGTCCACTCACCGTCCGGCATCAAACACCCGTGCCGATTATCGTCCGCACCCTCGATCCCCAGCACCGGGGACCAGGGGATCCGCAGCAGCACCGACCCGGCACGCGGCATGGTGACGGTCAGCTCGGCCGGCCCGGCCTCCGCGACGGCGGCCGGCGGGTCGGCGAGCGGGTCGACATCCGCGGAGACCCGGAAGACCTGCCAGTTCGCGTCGTTCCACACCGGCGTCAGCCACGCGGGGGCGGACCGTACGAGCTTCGCCTCGGCGACAGCCGCGCCGTCCGGCTGGTCGGACGGCAGCACCACGTAGTAGACGCTCCAGTGCTGCAGCCACGCCTTGTAGCTGTCGGGGGCCAGTGTGCCGTCGTAGAAGAGCGGGTTGCGCTCGACGTCGGCCTGCCGGTTCCAGCCGCGGGCCAGGTTGAAGTAGGGCGACAGGCCCGACGCCTCCCAGTGCGAGCGCAGCGGTACGACCTCGATGCGGCCCTTGTCCGCGTGCAGCTTCTTCAGTTCGGCGATGAGCGGCGGCGCGTGCCGGACGGTGGAGCCGACCGCCGAGGTGTTCACCTGGTCCACGATCGGCTTGGTGATCTGCCAGCCCGCCACCCCTGCGAAGGCCAGCCACAGCGCCACCAGGCGCCGCCCGGTCCAGTGGCTGCTGCGGGCCACCAGCAGCAGCACCGTGCCGCCGAAGAGCAGCGCGAGGCGTTCCACATTGCTGCCGATGGGCGACGGGATCACCCAGGTCATGGCGACGCCGACGGCGTACACCCAGGAGCCGGCGCGCATCTCGCGCCAGGCCTTGGGCACCACGAGGGCCGTCACCAGTGTGACGGCGAACGGGATGATCGCGAAGTACCAGGCGAAGGGCTGCACTCCGTAGAAGGGGAAGAGCAGCGAGGTCGCGCCGACCACCAGCGGCGGCACCACGGCCAGCACGTAGCTGTCGGCCTTGCGGCCGGTCAGGAACAGCGCCGCCGCCACGACCAGCATGAAGAGGCCCGCCACCGGGCTGCACATGGTCGCGAGCGCGGTCATCGCCACCGCGGTGGCCAGCCGGGGCGAGCGGCCGCGCGCGTTCGGGGCGGCGGGAAAGAGCACCAGGGCGGCGACCATCGCGAAGAGCATGCCGAGCGCGAAGGTGACCCGGCCGGAAACGACGTCACACCAAAGGGCGAACGTCGTCCACAGCACCGGCACCATCGGACGGCGGATGCCGCCCCGCATCAGCAGTGCCGCGCCGACCGTCGCCGACAGCGTGCCCGCGATCACCGCGGTGGTCCGCACCCCCAGCGCCGCCATGATGTACGGCGACAGGATGCTGTACGAGGCGGGGTGCATCCCGCCGTACCAGGACAGGTTGTACGAGGCCGCGGGATGCGCCCGTATGAAGTCGGTCCAGGCGTACTGCGCGGCCATGTCCCCGGAGTCCTTGGCCAGGAAGAACGCCCACAGCACGTGCAGCACGGCGGCCAGCGCCGTCGCCACCACGACGGGGTGGCGTACATTCACCCGGCGCAGCAGGGCCTTGGGCTTCCGGGGTGCGGAAACCTGCGCAGGCTGCCAGGTCGTCACGTGGCCTCTTCCGGGGGGCGGGGAATGGTGCGGGTGTCCCGGCCGGCAAACTCCCGGCGGGGATCGAACCCCCACCCGTGACCGGCTCGGATCAGAGTTCGAACACAGAGTTTGGACGCTAGCACGGCTCGCATGGTTGCTCGCGCGCGGGCGTGCGCCCGGATTCGCCCGTTGCCTCCCGGGGCACCCCGCCCCGGCCGTACCGTGGTATCGGCATCGCAGATCTTGTACCGGACGAGTGCGTCCGCCCGCTGGGACGGGGTCGGCGACAGCCAGGGGAAGGAGCCCAGCGAACGATGGACCGCCCTAATCCGACGGGGCTTTCCGGCCGGATGCCGCTCGCGGTGATCGTGGTGGACGCCGCAGGCGCGGTCTCGCACTGGAGCACGGGCGCCCGCAAGCTGTTCGGCCGCCCCCGCCGGGACGCGGTGGGCCGCCCCGCGGCCGATCTGCTGCCGGTGGTCGGCGCCCTGGAGGGCGCCGCGTGGCAGGCCGCCGGCTTCCCCTCGGGCGGCGGCGCGGCCTATCCGCCCGAGGAGGAATTCGGCCAGGACCTGGAGGCCGCGCTGGCCGGCGCGGGGCCGTATCCCACCGCGGGGCGCGCCCGGCTCTTCGAGCCGGAGCGGGACACGGCGCGGGACGGCGCCCTCGACGTGCTGTGGTGGGCCTATCCGCTGATCGGCCCGGGACCCGAGCGGCTGCTCGTCCTGGCCGCAGACGCCGCCCGGCTGCTGCCCGGCGACGACGACGCACCGGCCGAGGCCCGCGGGCGGATCGCGCCCGGCTTCGCCCTGCACACCGAATTCGCCGGCGCCGAGGGGCTCGCCAAGCGGCTGCCGGAGATCATGCCCAGCATGAATCCGCTGGACAGCGCCCGGATCGTGGCGCAGGTGCTGGACCTGGGCTATCCGGTGCTGGAGATCAGCCGGCACGACCGGGTGCCGGTCACCCCCGACTGGGGAGTGCCGCGCCGGGTCGCGCGGCAGGCGAGCCGGCAGGCGGCGCGATTCGCGGCGGAAAAGGCCGCCGCGCCCGACCGGGCGCCGCTGGCTGCCGAGGAGCCGCCGCCGGGCTCGGACCATGCCGCGGTGCGCGAGCACCTGGAGTTCCTCAACGAGGTCAGCGGCCGGATCGGCACCTCGCTCGACCTGGCCCGCACCGTCCAGGAGGTCGGCGCGGCCGTGGTGCCGCGCTTCACCGACGTCGCGGCCACCTATCTGCGCGAGCAGGTGCTGGCGGGCGAGGGCTTCCCCGACGGGCCGCCGGACGCCGCCACCTTGTGGTGCCGCGTCGCCGTCGAGCACACCGGCGAGCCGGGGCGCTGGGACGACCTCGTCCCGGTCGGTGAGTCGATGGCCTTTCCCGCGCGGTCCCCGTTCCTCCAGTGCACGGCCACCGGCGACCCGGTGATGCTGCCGCGCATCGGCGAGCAGGCGGGCCGTGCCCTCGCCGCGCTCTTCCCCCGGCGCGACATCGGCCCGCTGATCACCGACCGCTCGATGCTGGTGGTCCCGCTCAAGGCCCGCGACCTGGTGCTGGGCTTCATGATCCTGCTGCGGCACCGCGAACGCCCGGCGTTCAACGCCATGGACCGCGTCACCGGCGCGGAGCTGGCCGCCCGCGCCGGGCGCGTACTCGACAACGCCCGCATGTACACGTGTCAGCGCGACGCCGCCGACACGCTCCAGCGCAGCACGCTGCCGCACATCGCGCCCCGGACGCCCGGCTGCGACGTGGTGACCCGGCGGCTGCCCGGCACCCGGCCCGGCCGGGCCGGCGAGTGGTTCGACAGCATCAAACTGCCCGGCTCGCGGCTCGCCCTGGTGGTGGGCGACGTCATGGGCCACGGGCCGAACTCGGCCGCGACGACGGGCCAGCTGCGCACCGCTGTGCAGACCATGGCGCAGCTCGGCCTGCCGCCCGCGCAATTGCTGCGGAACCTGGACGACCTGGCGCAGCGGCTCGGCGAGGAGTGCCTGGCCACCTGCCTCTACGCGGTCTACGACCCGGTCGAGTCCGAGGTGCTGATCGCCAACGCCGGGCACCTCCCACCGGTCCTGGTGCGGGCCGGCGACGGCCGCGGCGAACTGCTCGACGTGCCGGCCGGCGCGCCGCTGGGCGTCGGCGGTGTGCCCTTCGGGACGGTCAGGGTCCCCGTCGCGCCCGGCGACCGGCTGGTGCTGTGCACCGACGGCCTGGTCGAGGCCCGCGGCCCGGGCATCGGGGCGGGCCTCGCCGCGCTGTGCGGGAGCGCCGCGCACCCGGCCGCGTCCATGGACGACGCCTGCGACACCGTCATCCGCGCCCTCGGCCTGCCCGGCCGCCGCAAGGGCGACGTGGCGCTGCTGATGGCCCGGCTCAACGGCATCTCGCGCCAGGACGTGGCCGCCTGGGAGCTGGCCGCCGACCCCGGCGAGGTGCGCAGGGCCAGATCCCTGGTCCGCGGCACACTGCGGGCGTGGGACCTGGCCGAGGTCAGCGAGACCGCGGAGCTGCTGGTCGGCGAGGTCGTCACCAACGCCGTACGGCACGCGCACGCCCGGCCGGTGGGATTACGCCTGGTGCGCGCCGACGCCCTGCTGGTGGAGGTCTCCGACGACGACCACGGGGTGCCGGTGCTGCTCGGCGCGGGTCCCGAGGACGAGTACGGGCGCGGGATGCGGATAGTGAGCCGGCTGGCCCGCGAATGGGGCACCAGCCGGTCGGCGCAGGGCAAGACCGTGTGGTTCGAGCAGGCGCTGCCGGCCCGCCGTACGAGCTGAGGCTCCCGGCCGGCCGCGGCGGCCCGCTGTCTTTTCGTACGATCACGACGTGGGGAGTGGTGAGTACGTGTGAACGTCTCCGGGCGGTACGCGCGGGTGTGGGAGAGCTTCTGGGAGGACGCGCCGTACGAGCCGGGGGGTGTCCTGTGGGACGCAGACCCGGCGCAGACGGCCGAGCGGCACCTGCGCCATTTCGCGGCGCACTTCGACCCGGGCCTGCCGCTGGTGGACCTGGGCTGCGGCAACGGCACGCAGACCCGTTTCCTGGCCGGCCGCTACCGGCGGGTCGTCGGCGTCGACCTGGCGCACGCGGCCGTCGCGCGGGCCAGGCGGGACGACCCGCACGGCCTCGCCGCCTACCAGCAGCTGGACGCCGTCGACACCGACGCGGTCCGCGCGCTGCACGCGGAATGGGGCGACGCCAACGTCTATATGCGCGGCGTGCTGCACCAGAGCGACACCGCCGACCGCAGCCGCCTGGTGGACGGCATCGCCACCCTCACCGGGCAGCGCGGCCGGGTCTTCGCGGTGGAATTGGCCGAGGCGTGCAAAGGCCTGCTCCAGGACCTCGCCCAGGACCCCGCCGGGCCGCCGCCGAAGCTCGGCGCGGTCCTCGCGCACGGCATCGCGCCGGGCGAGGTCCACGACGCCGCGCTGCCCGGCTACTTCACCGCCGCGGGCCTCGACGTGCTGGCCGCGGGCGAGGAGCCGCTGCTGACCACCGAATTCCGGCCGGACGGCACACGGATCGAGGTCCCCTCCCTGTGGCTGGTCGCCGGACTGGCCGCGTAGTGTGATCCGGCATGCGGAAGATCCTCATCTCGGCTGACATGGAGGGCGCCACCGGTGTGACCTGGCCGGCCGACGTCCTGCCCGGCACCGAGCAGTGGCAGCGCTGCCGCCATATGTTCACCTCCGACGTCAACGCGGCCGTCGCCGGCTTCATGGACGGCGGCATCGACCAGGTGCTCATCAACGAGGCCCACTGGACCATGCGCAACCTGCTCCTCGAGCAGCTCGACGAGCGCGCCCAGATGCTCACCGGGCGGCACAAGGAGCTGTCCATGGTGGAGGGCGTCCAGCACGGCGACGTCGACGGCATCGCCTTCGTCGGCTACCACACGGGCGCCGGCACCGAGGGCGTCCTCGCCCACACCTACCTCGCCAATTCGATCACCGGCGTGTGGGTCGACGGCGAGCCCGCGAGCGAAGGCCGGCTCAATGCCCTGGTCGTCGCCGAATACGGCGTCCCCGTCGTCCTGGTGACCGGCGACGACCGCACCGGCGTCGACGCGCACGGCTACGCGCCGCAGGCCCGTACGGTCGCCGTCAAGGACTACGTGTCCCGTTACGCCGCCGTCTGCCGGCCGCCCGCCAGGACGGCCGCCGACATCCGCGCCGCGGCCCAGGAGGCCGCGGCGCTGGCCGTGCGGCACGAACCCGCGCAGGCCGGGCCGTTCACCGTCGAGCTGGAATTCGACGCGTGGCACCTGGTGGGCGCGGCCACCGTGATCCCCGGGGTGGAGCAGACCGGGGAGCGGCGGGTGGCGTATACCCTGCCGACGATGTACGCGGCCCTGCGCGCGTTCAAGGCCGTGACGACTCTCGTGTCCCAGGCGGTGGAGGAGCAGTATGGCTGAGCGGTCCGTGGAGGCCTCGCGCGAGCACGGCGCCCCGGTGGTCGACGACGTGGCGCTGGAGGAGGTGGTGCGGTTCACCTCCGACCTGATCAGGATCGACACCACCAACCGCGGCGGCGGCGACGGCAACGAGCGGATCGCCGCCGAATACGTCGCCGAGCGCCTCGCCGAGGTCGGCATCGAGCCGGCCCTGCTGGAGAAGACGCCGGGCCGCAGCAATGTGGTGGCCAGAATCCCCGGCACCGACCCGTCGGCCGACGCGCTGCTGGTGCACGGCCACCTCGACGTGGTGCCCGCGCAGGCCGACGACTGGACCGTGCACCCCTTCTCCGGCGAGGTCCGCGACGGCGTCGTGTGGGGCCGCGGCGCCATCGACATGAAGAACATGGACGCGATGGTGCTCGCCTGCGTCCGCGCCTGGGCCCGCGCCGGCCGGCGCCCGCCCCGCGACATCGTGCTCGCCTTCACCGCCGACGAGGAGGACAGCGCCGCCTACGGCTCGGGCTACCTCGCAGCCGAGCACGCCGACCTCTTCGCCGGCTGTACCGAGGGCATCAGCGAGTCCGGCGCCTACACCGTCCACGCCGACAACGGGCTGCGGATCTACCCGGTCGCGGCCGGCGAGCGCGGCACCGCGTGGCTCCAGCTGACCGCGGACGGCAGGGCGGGCCACGGCTCGAAGATCAACCACGAGAACGCCGTCGTCCACCTGGCCGCCGCCGTCACCAGGATCGGCGAGCACCGCTGGCCGGTCCGCCTCACCGCCACCGTACGGTCCGCCCTCACCGAACTGGCCGCGCTCTACGGCGTCCCCGCCGACCTCGGCGACGTCGACGCGCTGCTCGACAAGCTCGGCATTGCCGCGGCCTTCGTGCGGCCCACCGTCCGCAACAGCGCCAACCCGACGATGCTGCAGGCCGGCTACAAGGTCAACGTCATCCCCGGCACCGCCACCGCGTACATCGACGGCCGCGTCGTGCCCGGCGGCCAGGACGAGTTCACCAGCACCATGGACCGGCTCACCGGGCCGCACGTGCGCTGGAACTACCACCACCACGAGGTGCCGCTCGAAGCGCCGGTCGACTCCGCGTCCTTCGCCGCGATGCGCGAGGCCCTCGAACACTTCGACCCGGGGGCGGTCGCCGTGCCGTTCTGCATGTCCGGCGGCACCGACGCCAAGCAGTTCTCCCGGCTCGGCATCACCGGCTACGGATTCTCGCCGCTGCGGCTCCCGCCCGGCTTCGACTATCCGGCGCTCTTCCACGGGGTGGACGAGCACGTCCCCGTCGACGCGCTGCACTTCGGCGTACGCGTGCTCGACCGGTTCCTGCGCGGCACCGCGACGGAGGAGTCCGCATGACCACGACCACGCAGCAGGACGCCCGCTACGGCAGCTGGCCCTCGCCGATCGACGCGGCCACCGCCGCCTCCCACGACGGCAGCCCCGACAGCATCGGCATCGTCGGCGACGACCTGTGGTGGACCGCGCCGCGCCCCGCGGAAGGGGGCCGGCGCGCGCTGATCAGGCGCCGCCCCGACGGCACCGAGGAATGCCCGCTGCCCGCGCCCTGGAACGTCCGCAACCGCGTCATGGAATACGGCGGCACCCCCTGGGCCGGCGCCCTCGTCGACGGCTCTCCGCTGATCGTCTTCGCCCACCACCTCGACCAGCGGCTCTACGCCTTCCGGCCCGACCGGCCGCAGGACCCGCCGTATCCGCTCACCCCGGTCTCCGCCGTCGGCGGCGGACTGCGCTGGGCGGAGCCCGCCGTGCACCCCGAGCGCGGTGAAGTGTGGGCGGTCCTGGAGGAATTCACCGGCGAAGGCCCCGGCGACCTGCGCCGGGTGCACACCGCCGTCCCGCTCGACGGCGCCGCCGCGGACAATCGCGACGCCGTCCGCGAACTCGCCCCCGCCGCCCACCGCTTCATCACCGGCCTGCGGCTGTCGCCCGACGGCGGCCAGGCCGTCTGGCTGGCCTGGGACCACCCGCGGATGCCCTGGGACGGCACGGAATTGCGCGTCGCCGACGTACATTCCGACGGCACCCTCGGCCCGGCCCGCACCCTCATCGGCGGCCCCGACGAAGCCGTCTCGCAGGCCGACTGGGCCGCCGACGGCACCCTGCTGGCCGCCACCGACCGCACCGGCTGGTGGAATCTGTACCGGGTCGACCCGGCGACCGGCGACGCCGTCAACCTGTGCCCGCGCGAGGAGGAATTCGCCGGGCCGCTGTGGAAGATCGGGCAGCGCTGGTTCGCCCCGCTCGACCACGGCCTGGTCGCCGTCCTGCACGGCGTCGGCGCCGCCCGGCTCGCGCTGCTCGACCCCGCCACCGGCCGGCTCACCGACGCCCCCGGCCACTGGACCGAGTGGGGCGGCACCCTCGCCGCCACCGGGAGCCGCGTCATCGGCCTCGCCGCGAGCGCCCGCAGCGCGCCCGAGATCGTCGAACTCGACGCCGCCACCGGCCGCACCCGGGTCCTCGGCAACCCCCACCACGACGCCGTCGACCCCGCGTACCTCCCCGAGGCCCAGGACCGGGTCTTCACCGGACCCGGCGGGCGCGACGTGCACGCCCACGTCTACGCCCCCCGCCACCCCGAGCACACCGCCACCGGGCCGGCCCCGTACGTCATCTGGGTGCACGGCGGGCCCACCAGCCGCACCTCCATGATCCTCGACCTGGAGATCGCCTACTTCACCTCGCGCGGCATCGGCGTCGCCGAGGTCAACTACGGCGGCTCCACCGGTTACGGCCGCGCCTACCGCAACCGGCTGCGCGAACAGTGGGGCGTCGTCGACGTCGAGGACTGCGTCGCCGTCGCCGAGGGCCTGGTCGCCGAGGGAGCCGCCGACCCGGCGCGGCTGGGCATCCGCGGCGGCAGCGCCGGCGGCTGGACCACCGCTGCCGCGCTGACCACCACCACGGCCTTCGCCTGCGGCGCGATCAGCTACCCGATCCTCGACCTGGCCGGCTGGTCGCCGGCCGGCGGCGAGACCCACGACTTCGAGTCCTGGTACCTCGAATCCCTCATCGGCCCGCACACCGAGGTCCCCGAGCGCTACCACGACCGCTCCCCGGTCCACCACGCCGACCGCATCACCGCGCCCTTCCTGCTGATGCAGGGCCTGGACGACGTCATCTGCCCGCCCGTCCAGTGCGACCGCTTCCTCGCCGCCCTCACCGGCCGCGGCATCCCGCACGCCTACCTCGCCTTCCCCGGCGAGAGCCACGGCTTCCGCCGCCTCGACACCCTGGTGACCTGCCTGGAGGCCGAACTCTCCCTCTACGGCCAGGTCTTCGGCTTCACCCCGCCAGGGGTGCCGGTGCTCGACCTGACGCCGTGAGCGGGACCTCCACCCCGGTCCACCCCGCCGCGGCCGGGCTCGTCAGGCCGCGGCGGCTGGTGGCCGGGGACCGGGTCGGCGTCGTGGCGCCCGCCGGTCCCGTGGCGCCGGACGTGCTGGACGCCGGGCTCGACGTGCTGCGGGGCTGGGGCCTTGAGCCGGTCGTCGCCCCGCACGTCCTGGACGGCCACCCCTGCGGTTACCTCGCGGGGGCCGACCAGGCACGGGCCGACGACCT
This sequence comes from Streptomyces sp. NBC_01477, assembly GCF_036227245.1. GTDB lineage: Bacteria > Actinomycetota > Actinomycetes > Streptomycetales > Streptomycetaceae > Actinacidiphila. The sequence goes on along the minus strand of NZ_CP109445.1, from coordinate 1,891,156 downwards.
GCGCGACGCCTGGTGCGACCCGGACCTGGCCGCCGTGATCTGCGCCCGCGGCGGCTACGGCACCCAGCGGATGGCCGACCTGCTGGACTGGGACGCCATGCAGCAGGCCGCCCCGAAGGTCTTCCTCGGCTACAGCGACATCACCGTGCTGCACCAGGCCTTCGCCACCCGCCTCGGCGTGGCCACCCTGCACGGCCCGATGCCCGGCACCCCGGGCTTCCTCACCGACCCGGCCGGCCAGGAGCACCTGCGCCGCACCCTCTTCACGCCCGAGGACGTCCAGGTGCTGCACGCACCGGCCCCCCGCGCACTCGTGCCGGGCCGGGCCGCGGGCGTCGTCCTGGGCGGCTGCCTGAGCCTGCTGGCCTCCGACCTCGGTACGCGGTCGGGCCGCCCGTCGGCCGCGGGCGGCATCCTGCTGCTGGAGGACGTCGGCGAGGAGGCGTACCGCCTCGACCGCTTCCTCACCCAACTCCTGCGCGCCGGATGGCTCGACGGGGTCGCCGGGATCGCCCTCGGCTCCTGGGAGGACTGCGGCCCCTACGACGAGGTGCGCGCCCTGCTCCTCGACCGCCTGGCTCCGCTCGGCGTCCCGATCCTGGAAGACCTCGGCTTCGGCCACTGCGACGCCGCCGTGACGATCCCCCTCGGCCTTCCCGCGACCCTCGACACCACCACGGCCACCCTCACCCTCCACACCCCCGCCCTCCACTGACCCCCGCCGGCACGGCGGCACCACGGCAAGTGCCACCCACCCAGGTGCGCGGGGAACTGCGCGCCCGGCCGAGACGCACGGCAAGCGCGAGGCGTACCGCGAGTGGCACCGACCTGGGGGGCCGGGGAACCGCGTGCGCAACTCCGACGTGGCGGCACGGCGGCACCACGGCAAGTGGCGCCCCCTGAGGTGCGCGGGGAACTGCGCGCCCGGCGGAAGCGCACGGCAAGTGCGACGCCCACGGTAAGTGGCACTCACCCGGGCGCGCGGGGACCTGCGCACGCAACCCCCGCGTGGCGGCACGGTGAACGCCACCGCGAGCGGCACCCACCCAGGAGCGCAAGGACCCACGCACGAGAACGGCCCACCCGTAGGCCCACCCCCGGCCGGAGGCCAAGCACGGGGGCGAACCGCCCGTACCCCCTAAAGCCCCCCCGGCAAGGGAGTGGCCGGGGGCAGCACGACCTCGAAGCGGCACCCGCCCGGCACATTGTGAACAGCGGCCCGCCCGTGATGCGCCTCCACGATCCCGCGAACGATCGCGAGCCCGAGCCCCGCCCCCGCCGGAGGCGTCCTCGCCCCGCTGCCCCGCCACCCCGTGTCGAAGACCCGGGGCAGATCGGCCGGCGGAATCCCGCCGCAACCGTCCGTCACGGACACCACCACCGACCCGGACGCGGCGTCCCGCAGCGCGGAGACCGCGACCGTACCGTCCGCCGGTGTCCGCCGAATCGCGTTGGCCAGCAGATTCGCCAGCACCCGCGTCATCTCCCGGCCGTCGACCTCGATCGGTATCCGCTCGACCCTTTCACCGACCAGCCGCACACCATGCTCCGCGGCGAGCGGATCCGCACCGGCGATGGCGTCGCCGACGAGGTCGTAGACCGACATGCGCGCCGGGCTGAGCGCCAGCACCCCCGCCTGGATGCGGGACAGTTCGAACAGGTCGCCGACCATCCCGCTGAGCCTCTCGACCTCGGCGCGGATCTGCCGGTGGTAGCGGCCGGGGTCCGCCGCTATCCCGTCCTCCAGCGCCTCGGTCATGGCCCGCAGCCCGGCCAGCGGGGTGCGCAGGTCGTGCGAGATCCAGGCGACCAGCTCGCGCCTGGACGCCTCGAGCGCGCGCTCCCGCTCCCGGGAGGCGTCCAGCTTCGCGCTGGTGGCCGCCAGCACGCGGCCCAGCTCGGCGAGTTCGGCCGTGGGCGCGCCCGGGGGCGCGGCGAAGGCGTCGCCGTCACCGAAGGCGCGCGCCGCCGCGGCAAGTGCCCGGCTGCCGGCCACGACCGTGCGGCCGAGCAGCAGCGCCACCCCGAGGGAGACGGCCGCCGCTATCGCGCAGACGGTGGTGACGACGCCGAGGTCGTGCTCCGACAGGAACATCGCCCAGGCCACCGACAGCGTCCCGGCCAGCATCGCGCAGACCGCGACGACGGCGACCACGGCGAGCGACAGCGCGACCGAGCGGTTCCGCAGCTGGCGCAGGGCGGCGGCACCCAGCAGCCCGACGACCGCCGCGCCCACCGCGGCATACGCGGCGATCACCAGCAGATCACGCATCGGCGGCACCGCCCTCCGCGGCCCCGGGCGGCCCCGGGTCGAAGCGGTAGCCGACGCCCCACACCGTACTGATCAGCCGCGGCCTGGCCGGATCGTCCTCGATCTTCTCGCGCAGCCGCCGCACATGCACGGTGACCGTCGACAGGTCGCCGAACTCCCAGCCCCACACCCGCCGCATCAGCTCCTCGCGGCCCAGCACCCGCCCCGGGTGCTGGAGGAAGAAGGACAGCAGGTCGAACTCGCGGATCGTCAGCGGCAATTCCGTGCCGTCCCGCAGCGCCCGGCGGGCGGCCGGGTCGAGGGCGAGCGGCCCCGACCGCAGCCACGGCCCGGGCGCGGGCGGCGAGCCGGCGCGGCGCAGCACCGACTCGACCCGCAGCACCAGCTCGCGCGGCGAGAACGGCTTGGTCACATAGTCGTCCGCGCCGACCTCAAGGCCGAGGATGCGGTCGTCCTCGTCACCCCGCGCGGTGAGCATCACCACCGGCAGCGGCCCCGCCTCCCGTATCGCGCGGCACACCTGGAGCCCGTCCATGCCCGGCAGCATCAGGTCGAGCACGACCAGATCCGGCCGCTCGGCTGCCGCGCGGGCGACCGCGGTCGGGCCGTCCGCGGCCCGCTCCACGGCGAAGCCGGCCCGGTCGAGATAGCCCGCGACGACCTCGGCGACGGTCGGGTCGTCGTCCACGACGAGGATCCGCCGACGCGGCGGCGGTACGGAGACAGGTGCGGTGCTCATGCTGACGAGTCTGGCACCCACCACTGACAGTGACCATGGACCAGCGGTCCAGCACCGCCACCGTCCGTGTTCCGTAAGGATTCTCCGCCCGGATCGCCGCCGCCGGCTCCGTAGCGTGACTCAGCGGTCGGCTGGCCCCGGTGCGGCTGCCCAGGTGCGGTCGAGGAAGTCCGCGATGAGCGGGGCGATCTCGCCGACCTGCTCCTCGAGGGCGAAGTGCCCGGTGCGGAAGAGGTGCAGTTCGGCGTCCGGCACGTCCCGCGTGAAGGCGCGCGCGCCGGCCTCGGTGAAGAACGCGTCCCCCGTGCCCCACACCAGCAGCAGCGGCGGCCGGTGCTGCCGCAGCCACTCCTGCCACCGGGGATAGAGCGCCACATTGCTGCTGTAGTCGTAGAGCAGGTCGAGCTGGATGCCGTGCCGTCCCGGCAGGTCGAGGAAGTGCTGGTCGAGCGTCCAGCCCTCGGGCGCTACGACCGCCGGGTCCGCGGTGCCGCCCTCGTACTGGCCGCGGGTCACCTCCGCGGTGAGCAGACCGGTCACCCGCTCCCGCGACCCCTCGGCCTCGGGCGTCTCCGCCACCAGGCCCCGCGCGAGGTCGCTGAGGCCCTCCTCGTAGGCGTTGCCGTTCTGCACGACCAGGCCGGCGATCCACTCCGGGTGCCTGGTGGCCAGCCGGAAGCCGACGGGTGCGCCGAAGTCGAAGGCGTAGAGAGTGAAGCGGTCCAGGCCGAGTGCGAGGCAGAAGCCCTCGATCGTGTCGGCGAGCCGGTCGAAGGTCCAGCCGCTGTCCGCGGGCAGGTCGCTGTACCCGAAGCCGGGGTAGTCGGGCGCGACGACCCGGTAGTGGCCGCCGAGCGCGTCGATCAGCCGGCGGTACTGGTGCGAGGCGGACGGGAAGCCGTGCAGCAGGAGCAGCACGGGGGCGTCCTCGGCGGCGGGCACTGCCTCCCGGTAGAAGATCCGCAGCCCGTCGACCTCGGTGAACCGGTGTGCCACTTGCGGCAGTTGCAATGCGGGCATGATCGCGTACGCCTCCCCGTGCAGAGGGCGGCTCGGTGCCGCCACGGCCCACACTAATGGCATGAAGGCATTACTTCCATTAGGTACCGTGATCGCGTCCTTGCCTGCGTCGTGCGCCGGGACGCGGAGGGCTCCCGTCCCGCCGTCGTCCTTGCCGCGGTGCGGCGGTGCGGCGGTGCGGCGGTGCGGCGGTGCCGCGCCGGCTCACTGCCGCGATCCGCGGGCGCGCAGATTCGGCACCGCGCCCGCGGCGGTTCACGTAACAGCCGCGGTAGCACCGTTGACACCTCTGCGCCGGGCGTGTCGTACTGACGGGATCGAACTCGATGTCGTAAGGCGGCCCGGCCTTCCGTGCCCGGGCCCCCTGGGGGATTGCGGTGGCGAGGATGGCGGGGATGCTCTATCCGACGACCGATGAGATAACCGCCGGTGCCCGCGCGCTGACGCTGGGCTATCCGGGGATCTGCCGGCTGGGGAGGGTCGGCAGTTCGCGGGCCGGCCGGCCGCTGCTGATGCTCTCGGTGGGCGAAGGCCGTCGCAATGTACTGGTGGTCGCGGGTCCGCACGCCAACGAGGCCGCCGTGGGCGGCGCCACGGCGCTGCGGCTGGCCGGCGGCATCGCCCGGCAGCGAGCACACGGCGAGGACGACGGCAGCAGCTGGCACTTCCTGCTGTGCATCGACCCGGACGGCGCCGCGCTCAACGAGCCCTGGCTGTCCGGCCCCTACACCCTGCGCGGCCACTACGAGCACTTCTTCCGGCCCTGCACGGCGGAGCAGCCCGAGTGGCTGCCGCACGACGACGACACCTGTCCCGCGCTGCCGGAGACCCGCGCCCTGGTCGGCGTCCTCGACATGCTGCGGCCGGTGCTCCAGTGCTCGCTGCACGGCATCGATGTCGGCGGCAGCTTCGTCCAGCTCACCAGCGAGGTGCCGGGAGTGCCGGAACGCATCGGCAAGTCGGCCGCGGAACTGGACATCCCGCTGGAGAGCGGCTCCTCCGACGCCTTCCAGTGGCCGAGCCCCGGCCCCGGCGTCTATGTGATGCCGCCCTGCGAGGACCCCGCGGCCGGCGACGGCGCCCACTCCACCTGGGTGCACGCCAGGCGCTACGACGGTGTGACCGCGATCGTCGAGGTCCCGATGTGGGCCTGCGACCGCAGCGCCGACACCGCCCCGCACCCCGACCCCGACCGCGCCCTGCGCACCGCGGGCGCCGGCCTGCGCCGCGACCTGCCCACCGTGGGACGGGTGCTGGACGCGGTACGCCCGCAGCTCAGGGGGGTGGACTGCGCCCTGCTGCGGACCGTGAGCGAACTGATCGGGCTCGGCCCCGCGCTCACCGCCGACTGGGACCCCGCCGTCCGCGCGCCGGACGCCGCTCCGCTGCCCGACATGACCACCGCCCGGGTGACCAGCATCGAGGTCTACGCCCAGCGCATCCCGCTGCGCGCCGCCGCCATGCTCCGCCAGGTCGCGGACGTCCCCCTGGTCGCCCGGCTCGTCGACAAATGGTGCGAGGCGTACGAGCGCGCCTACCGCCCGCGCTGGGTGCCGGTCAGCGACCAGGTCGAGCAGCAGGCCCGCAGCGTCCTGGCCGTCTACGAGGAACTGCACGCCTGACCGCGCCGTCACCCGTCCGGAGCAGTACGCCCCCGCCCCCGCCGCCGTTCCCGGGGATCATGGGCGGCGGGGGACCGGCAGCCGAGAGCAGGGTGGTCGTCATGACGTCCGACAGAGCGGCAGGCCGCGGCCTGCGCGAGCGGCTGACGCCGGGCCGGATCGCCGTCCTGGTGATCGCGGTGTTCGCGTTGGTCTTCGTCTTCGAGAACACCCACAGCGTCCGCATCCGGCTGATCGTGCCCGAGGTCACCGTCCCGCTGTGGCAGGCACTGCTCGCCACCCTGGTCGCCGGCTGGCTGTGCGGGCGCTTCCTGCGCGGCTCCCGGCGGCGCTGACACCGCCGGGATCTCAGGCCCGCGGCTCGACCAGGGACTTGCCCAGGCACACGCTGAGGTTCTGGTCGCGGTAGTAGCCGAACTTCTTCACCGGTACATAGCCGCAGGATTCGTACAGGGCGATCGCCTCCGGCTGGCGCAGCCCGGTCTCCAGCACCACCCTCGTCCGCCCGGCCGCCGCCGCGCTCGCCTCCAGCTCGGCCAGGATCGCCCGGGCCAGCCCCCGCCCGCGCGCCTGCCGCACCACGAACATCCGCTTGATCTCCGCGTCGCCGTCCTCGTGCCCCTCGGGCGAGGCGTCCTGCGCCCGCCAGCCGCCGCTCGCGACGGGCTCGCCGTCGGCGTCGTAGGCCACCAGGTACAGCCCTTGCGGCGGGTCGAAGTGATCCGCGGCCATCGGGGTGGCGTCCCCCTCGCCGTAACGCTCGGTGTACTCCAGCTGCACCAGGTCGTTCAGCCGCACCGCGGCGGGTTCGTCGTAACGCGTCCTTCTGATCTCCACATCGCCATATTACGTGGTCACAGCCCCTGCCCGTCGCACACCAGTGCGACGCGGTTTCCCGCCCTCCGCCCGCTGCGGGTATCGTCCGTCCGGTGCTGACCGTGACCACCGTGAACGTGAACGGGCTGCGGGCCGCCGCGCGGAAGGGCTTCCTGCCCTGGCTGGCGGAGACCGCGGCCGACGTCGTCTGCCTGCAGGAAGTCCGCGCCGAACCCGACCAGCTCCCCGACGACGTGCGCGACCCCGACGGCTGGCACGCCTACCACGCACCCGCCGCCGCCAAGGGCCGGGCCGGCGTCTCCGTCTACTCCCGGACGGCGCCCGTCGCAGTACGCGTCGGCTTCGGCTCGGCCGAATACGACGCGTCCGGCCGCTACATCGAGGTCGACCTGCCGGGCGACGGTACGACGGCGGGGCTCACCGTCGGCAGCCTGTACCTGCCCACCGGCGAGGCGGAGACCGAGCGGCAGACCGCGAAATACCGCTTCATGGCGGAATTCCGGGGCCACCTCGACGCCCTGCACGAGCGCGCCGCCCGCACCGGCGGCCACGCCCTGGTCTGCGGCGACTGGAACATCGCCCACCAGGAAACCGACCTGCGCAATTGGCGCGGCAATCGCAAGTCCTCCGGCTTCCTGCCTGAGGAACGCGCCTGGCTCACCGACCTCCTGGACCCCGCGACCGGCTGGACGGACGTCGTCCGCAGCCTCCACCCCGGCGTGGAGGGCCCGTACTCGTGGTGGTCCTACCGCGGCAAGGCCTTCGACAATGACGCGGGCTGGCGCATCGACTACCACATGGCGACGCCCAAGCTCGCTTCCGCGGCCACGGCCGCCACGGTGGAACGCGCCCCGACCTACGCCGCCCGCTGGTCCGACCACGCCCCGGTCACGGTGGCCTACACGCTCTGAGACCCGCGGGGAGGCGCGCGACAGGTCCCGCAGGACCCGCACCCGGAGAAGCGGCCCGAGCCCCGCGACACGAGGCGGCGCGCCCCGCACACCCTGGCATTCTGGCGCCGTGACCCGACCAGAAGTGACCGTCGAGATCCCGGCGGACCTGCACCTGTTCCTCCCCGCCGACCGCCGTACCGCACGCACGACCCTGACGACGGACGGCTCCTCCTCGCTCGGCCACGTCGTGGAATCGCTGGGCATCCCGCTGACCGAGGTCGGCGCTCTGGCCGTCGACGGCCGCGAGGTGCCCACCGGACACGTACCGGCGGACGGCGAGCACGTGGAGGTCCGCGCGGTGACCCGCCCGCAAATGGTGCCGGGCGCACCGCTGCGCTTCCTGCTGGGCGTCCACCTCGGCACATTGGCCCGCCGTTTGCGGCTGCTCGGCGTGGACGCGACATATGAGAGCGAGGACATCGGCGACCCGGCGCTCGCCGCGCTCTCCGCGAAGGAGTGCCGCGTGATGCTGTCCCGCGACCGCGGCCTGCTGCGCCGCCGCGAGCTGTGGGCGGGCGGCTACGTCTACAGCGACCGGCCCGAGGAGCAGCTGCGCGACGTCCTGGGCCGCTTCGCGCCCGTCCTGGCCCCGTGGACCCGCTGCGTGGCCTGCAACGGTCTGCTGGCGGAGGCCGACAAGGAGTCCGTACGGGGCCGGCTCGCGGACGGCACCCGCAAGTCCTACGACGTCTTCGCCGAGTGCACCGGCTGCGGCCGGGTCTACTGGCGCGGTGCCCACCACACCCGCCTGTCGGCGCTGGTGGAGCAGACGATGCGCGACTACGGGGACGGCCCGCCGCGCCGCGCCGAGTAGCCGCTCGCCCCTTCCCGCCCCGCCGTCTCACCGACAATCTATTTGCTCTGGACAAAAAAAGTGTTCGGTGAGACGGTGGAGCCATGTTGGACGTGAGCGTGATCGAGGACGCCGAGGCGGCTGCCGTATCCCTGGATCCGATACGGGCCCGGCTGCTCGCGGAGCTGTCCGCGGGACCCGCCTCGGCGACGATGCTGGCCGGGCGGGTGGGCCTGCCGCGGCAGAAGGTGAACTACCACCTCAAGGCGCTGGAGAAGCACGGCCTGGTCGAGCTGGCGGGCGAGCGCAGGAAAGGGAACGTCACCGAGCGGATGATGCGGGCGACCGCGTCGTCGTACGTCATCTCGCCGCTGGCGCTGGCCGCCGTGCAGCCCGACCCGGCGCGCTTCCGGGACCAGTTGTCCGCGCGCTGGCTGCTGGCGGTCGCCGCGCGGCTGGTCAGGGACATCGGCTCGCTGATCACCGGCACCGACCGGGCAGGACAGCGGATCGCCACCTATGCGCTGGACGGCGAGGTGCGCTTCGCCTCCGCTGCCCAACGGGCCGCCTTCGTGGAGGAACTGACCCGCGGCGTCAGCGCGCTGATCACCAAATACCACGACGAGGACGCGCCCGGCGGACGGCCGCACCGGATCGTCGTGGCCCTGCACCCCTCGGTGAAGCCCGCCGCGGCAGCGGCGGAGCACACCCGCCCCGACCTGCCGGCCGGGCACACCGCACAGACCGTGGACAAAGAGGAGCCGTCGCCATGAGGAAACTGATCGTCAGCGAGTTCCTGACCGCGGACGGCGTCATGGAGGCGCCCAACGAGTGGCACGGGCCGTACTTCGACGACGACATGGCCCGCACGGTCGGCGCGCAGATGGCCGCCACCGACGCGCTGCTGCTCGGCCGCGTCACCTACGACGGCTTCGCCGCCGCCTGGCCCGCGATGGCCGACGAACCTGGCGGCGACCACATGAACAGCGTCGCCAAATACGTCGTCTCGCGCACCCTCGACAAGGCCCAGTGGAACAACTCCACCGTCATCGGGGCCGACCCTGTCGACGCCGTCACCCGGCTCAAGGAGCAGGACGGCGGGAACATCACCGTCGCCGGCAGCGCGACGCTCGTCCAGTGGCTGCTCGGCCAGGGCCTGGTGGACGAGATCGACCTGCTCATCGACCCCGTCGTGATCGGCCGCGGCAAGCGGCTCTTCCAGGACGGCCTGCCCGCCACCGCACTGACGGTCGTCAGCTCCGAGATGTTCGGCTCCGGCGTCCACCACATCGTCTACGCGCCCCAGCACGCCTGACCCCGAGGAGAAGTGACGCACCATGTCCAAGCCGTTCGAGATCGCCCGTGAGTTCGAGGTCAAGGCGAGCCCCGGGGAGGTCTTCGCCGCCCTCACCACCGGCGCCGCCGGCTGGCTGTGGCCCAGCGAGTACGAGCCGAGGGCCGGCGGGGCCGCGCCCTTCGGCGGCACCATCACCGCGTGGGACCCGCCGCACCGGCTGACCGCCCGCACCGAGGCGCCCGAGGGCGTGCACGGGCAGACCCTCAACCAGCTCGACCACCTCATCGAGCCCCGCGAGGGCGGCGGTTCATGGGTGCGGTACGTGCACAGCGGCATCTTCGTCGACGACTGGGACAACCAGTACGACGGCGCCAACCGCCACACCGACTTCTACCTGCACACCCTCGGCCAGTACCTGGCGTACTTCAACGGCCGCGCCGCCGTCTGGTCCGCGGTGGACGGGCCGGCCGCGGCCGGCGCCCCCGACGCCCTGGAGCGGGCCTGGCGGGCGCTCGGCCTGCCCGCGGACGCGGCCCAGGGCGCGGCGGTCGGCGTCGACCTGCCCGGCGCCGGACCGGTCTCCGCGGTGGTCGACCACCGCGACCCGTACTTCTTCGGCCTGCGCACCGGCGACGCGATGTACCGCTTCTTCGGCCGCAACCACTGGGGTGCGACGGTCGGCGTCGCCGTCCACGACTTCACCCCCGGCGCGGACGCGGACCGAGTCGGCGCCGACTGGACCGGCTGGTTCGGCCGGGTCTACGCCTGACAGGCGGTTCCTGTTATCCGCGCCCGTGCGCCCGGGTCTCCTGACCGGACCGGGAGCGAGTGCGGGAGGCGGCGGCATGGGCAGCAGAGCGAGGCAGCGGGGGCGGCGGCCGGGAGTGCTGGGTCTGGTGGCACTGGTCGTCGCCGCCTTGTGCGTGGCCGCATATGTCGTCGTGGCCCGGCAGCCGGGCGGCGGCCCGCCCGCCGCCGCGGCGCGGACGGCGACGCCCGCCGCGGCGATGTCCGCGCCGGCTCCCAAGACCTCTGCGGCGGCGCCCACCCCGTCACCCACCCGCGGCACACCGGCGCCGTCGGCCGCACGCACGGACGCACCGCAGAAGAAGCACACGACGACCCCTGCGGCGCCGCAGACGCTCGCGGCGAAACCCGGCACCCGGGTCTTCACCTTCGTCAACCGGCTGTCGCAGACCATCTGGCTGGCCTCGGGCGAACAGACCGTCACCCCCGCCCTCACCACAACCGGTTGGGTGCTGCGTCCCGGCCGTACGCTCAGCGTGCGGGTCCCCGACCACTGGAACGGGCGCTTCTGGGGCCGTACCGGCTGCGCCTTCGACGCCGCCGGGCGCGGGCACTGCGAGACCGGCGACTGCGGCGGCAGATTCCAGTGCCCCGGCTACGGGGCGATCCCGGCCACTCTCGCCGAGTTCAACCTGAACTCCTGGGGCGGCATGGACTTCTACGACGTGAGCCTTGTCGACGGCTCCAACCTGCCGATGTACATCAACCTCGTCGGCGGCAGCACCAAGGACCCGCTCTCCGCCGACGGCTGCTCGGCGGCCGGCTGCACCCGCCCGGTGGACTGCCCCGCCGCCCTCCGCGTCAAGGGCAACGCCTGCGAGTCACCCTGCGGTGTTTTCGGCACCGACCAGTACTGCTGCCGCGGCCATTGGGCGCCGCGCACCGAGTGCCGCCCCGACCAATGGCCCGTCAACTACGCGGCCGTCTTCAAGAAGGCCGAACCCTTCGCCTATTCCTACGTCGACGACGACGCGACCAGCACCTTCACCAGCCGCGGCGAGGCCGGCTACCGCATCACCTTCGCCACCACACCCTGACCGCGCCCCACAGAACCACGGAGAACCGCGCGCCCGATACCCTCTCGGCGCGACCGCAAAACCCGTGCCCCTAGTGGCGGCGTTCGGCGACTCGCCGCCCTCCAGGCGCACCCCCGTCGGCCCGCGAGCACCTAAATTGACCTCAACAGTTGGGAGCACACATGGCCGACCACCGCCTGATGACGCCTCCGCAAGGTGCCCCGGGCATCCTCCGCCGCCGTCAGCCCCCGGCCGTGCCCGGACGCGCGGCGGTCTGACGACCGTGGCGACGTACATCCTCGTCCCGGGCGCCGACGGCACCGCCTGGTACTGGCACCTGGTCGTGCCGCGGTTGCGCGACCGCGGGCACACGGTGGTCACCGTCGACCTGCCGACCGACGACTCCGCGGGGCTCGACGCGTTCGCGGACGCGATCGTCGCCGCCGTCCGGGCCCAGGCGCCCCGCGCCGACCGGCCCGTCGTCCTGGTCGCCCAGTCGCTCGGCGGCTTCTCCGCCCCGCTGATCTGCGACCGCGTCCCGGTCGACCGCATCGTGCTGGTCAACGCGATGGTGCCGCGGCCCGGTGAGACCGCGGGGGAGTGGTGGGGCAACACCGGACAGGCCGCGGCCAGATCCGCGTACGCGGAGGCGACCGGCCGCGGCGCGGACGCCGAGTTCGACCTGCGTGCCGACTTCTTCCACGACGTGCCGCCCGAGGTGGCCGAGGAGGCGCTGGCGGCCCCGCAGTCCGGGCCGCCGTCCGCCGTCTTCGCCCAGCCCTGGCCGCTCGCGGGCTGGCCGCGGGTGCCCACCCGGTTCCTTCAGGGCCGCGACGACCGCTTCTTCCCGCTGCCATTCCAGCGGGACGTCGTACGCGAACGGCTCGGCATGGACGTCGAGGTGCTGCCCGGCGGACATCTGCTCGCCCTCGGGCACCCGCACGAACTCGCAGCCGAGCTGCTGAAGGAGGCGTGATCCCGGCAGTGGGGCCGGGGTGTGAAATAGGGATGTGCAGGATGAAACGGGCGTCTGTGGGGGCTGGGTGACGGATGGGAACCGGGTGTTTGCGAGGATCGTACCGATGACTGCCACAACCTCCGACGCACACGCCGACCGCCGGCCCGGACCCGCGACCAGTCCGGACGCCGACGGCCTGCGCAGCGACGACGCCGAAGACCAGAGCCGCAACCGGCACCGCCGGCCCCGCCGCCGCAAGCGGCGTGTGATGGCCCTGGCGGCCGTCGGCGTGGCCGGACTCGCCGTGGTGGGCGCCGGCTACACGGTCGTCACCCGGCACGCCGGCGCCGCGGCTGCCGACACCGCGGGCCGCCACACCGTCGGCGGACCGGCCGGTACCGCCGCCCTGGCGCCCGGCGCGGCAGCGGCGGCCGCCAGTCCGACGGCCGCCCCCGACGGCTCGGTGGCGATGATCACCGGCCTCGGTCCCAAGACCCGCGCGGCGATCCCGGCCGCCACCCGCCAGGTGCTGGTCGCCTCGGGCAAGGCGAAGAATTCCCCCGACACCGTCGTCACCCTGTGGACCAGGACCGGCAACGGCCGCTGGCAGCCCGGCGCGGCATGGGCCGCGCACAACGCCCTGCACGGCTGGACCGCCAGCCACCACGCGAGCGACCTGCACAGCCCGATCGGGGTGTTCACCCTCAGCGACGCGGGCGGCTTCGACCCCGACCCGGGCACGAAGCTGCCGTACCACCACTCCGCGGCCTTCCAGGCGGGCGGCGTCGGCTTCGACGGCGAACCGCTCGACGAGGCCTTCGACTACGTCATCGCGATCGACTACAACCGCGTCCCGGGCACGTCGCCGCTGGACGGCACACAGCCGCTGGGCGCCAACCGCGGCGGCGGCATCTGGGTCCACGTCGACCACGGCGGCCCCACCCACGGCTGCGTCAGCATCTCGGCCGCCCACATGGTCGACCTGCTGCACACCCTGCTGCCCGCCGACCACCCGGTGATCGTCATGGGCGACCGCGGCTCGCTGGCGACGTAGCGCGGGACCGGTCGTCGGCCGCGCGCCCACGGCCGGTTACTCCTGGGGGAGTACCGGGAGTACGCCATCGCGGTGACGGGGCTGACCGCAGGAGGAGGGGGAAGACCTCCCGCAGGTCGATGTCACATCCGCGCCGCTGCGGGAGTCTGAAGGGGGCAAGAGGGATTGCCCATCTCCCCACGGGCGCACAGGAGGCAACGGCATGGACCACGACCAGGAGCTGGCCGAGTTCGCGCGGCAATGGACCGAGGCCGAGCGGCTGGGCGACGTGGCCGCGCTGGACGCCCTGCTCACCGAGGACTTCACGGCGGTGGGTCCGCAGGGCTTCGTCCTGGACAAGAAGCAGTGGATCGACCGCTATGCCTCGGGCGCGCTCATACACGACGCCTTCACCTGGGAAGAGGTGACGGTCCGCAGGCACGGGCGCGCGGCGGTCGCGGTGGGCGTACAGGGCCAGCAGAGCATCTACGACGGGCGGGACGTCGACGGCCACTTCCGCGTCACCCAGATGATCGTCGCGGACGGCGCGGACTGGAGGCTCGCGGCCCTGCACCTCAGCCCGACCGGCGTACGGCCGGAGCCGGAGGCGTAGACCCGCGGCCTCCTCCGGCCGGCCCGGGCAACTCGACCGCGGCCGTACCGACTTCGCCGATCACCGGCACCCGCGCCCCGGCCTTGGCACAATTGCCGTGAACGGCCGGCGGACACGGCGGCCGGGCGGACAAGGAAACGGGGCGGGCGCGCGATGGCCGATGTGCAGCTGACCGTCGGCGCCGCGCCCGCGGTGGACGCCGAACGCGTCGACCGGCTGACCGGGCAGCTGCGGGGCGACCTGCGGGAGGCCACGGGACTGCTGGTGCGGCGCGCGTACGCCGCAGAGGTGCCGGACGGCGCCATGGCGGGTACGGCGCTGCAGCTCGGCACCCTGGTGGTGAGCGGCGTGTTCTCGGCGGCCACCGTGAAAGGCGTCGTCGATGTGATCCTGCGCCGCCTGGAGCGGTCCGCGGTCACCCAGGCCACCGTCAGCTGGCAGGTCGGTGGGCGGACCGGCACCGTCACCGCGTCCGGCACCGGTGTCCCGGCGGACCAACTCGTCGCCCTGGCCGCGGCATGGGCCAACGCCGATGCCGGCGCCGGCGCCGCGGACAGTGCGGCGCCGGAGCAGGACACGGGCGGAGGGGATACGGCAGGTGGGTCGGCGGATCGCACTGCTGGTCGCGACTGACGGTTACGCCGACCCGGGCCTGAACCAGCTCAGGGCGCCGGGGCGGGAGGCCGACCAGCTCGCCCGGCTGCTGGAGGACCCGGCGGTCGGCCGCTTCGACCTGGTCCGGGTGCTGCTCAACCGGCCCAAGGCCGAGGTCGAGGAGGCCGTCGAGGAGCTGCTGACCGACCGCGCCCCCGACGACCTGGTGCTGCTCTACTTCGCCTGCCACGGCCTGGCCAACGACGCCGACCGGCTGTTCTTCGCGACCGTCGACACCCGGCTGTCGCGGCGCAACACCACCGCGATCCGCGCCTCGTTCGTGCACGACCTGCTCGACGAGTGCGAGGCGGCGGCGAAGATCGTCCTGCTCGACTGCTGCTTCAGCGGCCTGTTCACCCGGGACCTGACCGCGCGGGCCGAGCGCCGGGTGGACGTCGAGCGCGAGGTGGTCGGCAAGGGCACCTTCGTGCTGACCTCCACCACCAGCCTGGCGTACGCCTACGAGGGCACCCGCTTCACCGACAACGGCGAGCCCGCCTCGGTCTTCACCGCCGCCGTCATCGAGGGCCTGCGCACCGGCGCCGCCGACGCCGACCGGGACGGCGTGATCACCCCCGACGAGCTGTACGGCTACGTCTTCGACGCGGTCGTCGCCCAGCTCGGCGAGGAGCAGAAACCCACCAAGAAGGGCTCCTGCAGCGGCCGGGTGGAGCTGGCCTACGCCACCGCCGCCCACCACGGCCGCGGCGGGCACGGCCCCGTGCCGGGCCGCGACGGGTTGATCCTGGCCGACCTGCTGCCGCCGCCGGTGGTCACCACCGACCAGGGGCTGCGCTGCGAAGGCTGGCCCGGCGCGTCACGTTTCGAGGTGCCGGTCGGGCGGATCGAGCACCGCGGCGGCGCCCGGACGGTCACCGCCGACCTGGCGGGACGTGCGGGCCACGCCGCCGTCGTGGGCCGCACCGGCAGCGGCAAGACGACGCTGCTGCGCACCCTGCTGGTGGCCACCGCCTTGACCCATACCCCGGACGAGGCGGAATTCCTGCTGCTCGAAGGCGGTGTGAACGGCCTCGGAGTGCTGCGCGGCCTGCCCCATGTCCGGCAGGTCGCCGCGCCGCACGAGACCGACACCGTCGGGGCGGTGCTGGCCGGTGCGCAGGCCGTGGCCGACGCCCGGCAGAGTCTCTTCCGCAGCCTGGACCTGGAGTCCGCCGACGACTTCCGGGCGCTGCGGGCCTCCCGCGGGCTGCCGCCCGGCCGGCACGCCGACATCTTCCTGGTCATCGACGGGTGGCTCGATTTCGCCCTCACCCGCCCCGCCCTCGCCCATGAGATCCAGCGGATCGCCAATGTGGGGCTCTACTGCGGAGTGCACGTCATGGTCAGCGCCCGGCAGTGGGACACGCTGCCCGGCGAGCTGCTGAGCGTCCTGGAGACCCGGTACGAACTCGCCCTGGACGACCCCGGCGGCTCGCGCTACGACCCGGTGCTCTCCGCCACACTGTCCACCGGCCGCGGCCTGGCAGACGGCCGCCCCTTCCGGATCGCCGCGCCGCGGATGGTTCAGGACGGCGGCGACCGCGAGGCGCTCGGCGCGCTCGGCGCCCGGATCACCGCGGAATGGGCCGCCCCGCCGCCGGCCGAGCCGCAGGCCGTCGCCGACCCGCTGAAGGCGGAGACCCGGCTGGCCGCGCTCCTCGGCATTGCGGAGCCCGCCGCCTATGACCCCGGCGCGGCCTGGCAGGGCGCCCGCCCGCACGGCTTCCTGCGGGTGCCGGTCGGCGTCACGGAGGACGGCGGGACCGTGCTGCTCGACCTCAAGGACGGCGCCCAGGGCGGCGCCGGGCCGCACGGGGTGTGCGTGGGCGCCACCGGCTCCGGCAAGTCCGAGCTGATGCGTACCGTCGTCATGGCGCTGGCCCTCACCCACCCGCCGGAGGAGATCAGCTTCGCGCTGATCGACTACAAGGGCGCCGCCGCCTTCGCCGGTTTCGGCCGGCTCCCGCACACCTCGGCACTGATGACAAGCCTGGCGGAGAAGCCGGATCTCGTCACCCGGATGGAGCAGGTGCTGACCGGCGAGATGAGCCGCCGTCAGGAGATGCTGCGGGAGAGCAGCTTCGCCACCGTGGGGGCGTACGAGCAGGCGCGGTGGGCGGGGGTGCCGCTGCCGCCGCTGCCCAGGCTGCTGGTGGTCATCGACGACTACGACGAGCTGCTGACCGCCTGGCCGTCCGTGGGCGACGTCCTGCGCACGCTCGCCAGGGCCGGCCGCAGCGTGGGCATCCACCTGCTGATGGGCGCCCAGCGGCTGGGCCCGCCCCTGCGCGGCGACCTCATCGGCGCGTTCGGCTACCGGATCGCGCTGCGGGCCTTCTCACCGGCGGACAGCGCGGCCGTACTCGGCAGCTCCGACGCGGCCTCCCTGCCGCCCGCACCGGGTTCCGGCTATCTGCTGGCCGATGGAGCGCCGACCCGGTTCAGGGCCGCCTTCGCCTCGTACACCCAGCCGTTCACGGACGTCGTGGGCGAGCCGCGGCCCGCCGAGTACGAACTGCTGGCGTTCCGGATGGCCGGGGTCACCTCGCGCGCGCACCGGATGTGGCTGCCGCCGCTCGACGCCCCGGCCTCCCTCGCCGCGCTGCTCACCACGCTCCCGCCGGGCGCGCCGACACTGGCCGACCCGGCGGCGTACGGCCGGCTGCGGGCCCCGGTCGGGCAGGTCGACCGGCCCGCGGACCATACGATCGCCGCGCTGGTCGCCGACCTGTCCAGCCGCAGCGGACACCTGGCGGTGGTCGGCGGGCCGCAGTCGGGCAAGACCACGCTCGTCAGCACCCTGCTCTGCTCGCTCGCGCTGACCCACACCCCGCGGCAGGTCCGCTTTCTCTGCCTCGACTTCGGCGGCGGCGACCTGGGCCGTCTCGCGGACCTGCCGCATGTCGGCGGGACCGCCGACCGGGTGGACCCGGAGCGGGTGGTGGCCGTGGTGGAGGACGCGGTGCGGGTGTGGAAGGCCCGCGAGGAGCGCCTCTCGGCGCAGGGCGGCCACCGGTCGCCGGACGACGACCGCGCCGCCGCCGGCGCGGCACCGGGCGGCGCGGACGACCCGGGAGACGAGGCGGGGACCGGTGACCTCCTGCTGGTCATCGACGGATGGCAGGTGCTGCGCAAGGAGTTCGAGCAGCTGGAAGAGCAGGTGGAGAGCCTGCTGCGGTACGGGTCCGGCTGCGGCATCCACGTCGTCGTCACGGCGAACGGCTGGCGCGACATCCCGCGCACCCTGCACGAGCAGTTCAGCACCCGGTACGAGCTGCGGCTGACCGACCCCGCCGACTCCGAACTGGGCCGTTCCGCCGCGGCAATGGTCCCGACGTTCACCCCCGGCAGGGGCATCACCGCGGACGCCCAGCACTTCAGGAGCGCGCTGCCGCGCATCGACGGCGCCGGCACGGCCGACGGGCTCGGCGACGCGCTCGGCGCCCTGGCCGAGCAGGTGGGCAAGAGCGCGCCCGGCCCCGCCGTGCGCAAGGTGCGGGTGCTGCCCAGCCTGATCACGCTCGCCGAACTCCACACCGCGGCCCCGCCGTCCCGGCGGTTCGTCCCGCTGGGCGTCGCCGAGGGCACGCTCGCCCCGGTCGGCTGGGACTTCACCGCGGAGCAGCATCTGCTGATCTACGGCGCGCCGGGCTCGGGCCGGACCAACGCGCTGCGAGTGCTGGCCCGCGGCATCACGGCGGCCCACCCGCCCGACGGCGCCATGATCGCCGTGGTGGATTACCGCGGGGCGCTCGCCGACGCGGTGGAAGGACCCCACCTGCTCAGTCACGCCGCCTCGCGCGACGTCCTCAAGGGGCAGATCGGCGAGCTGTGCGAGGTCCTGCGCGGGCGGGCCTCCGATGTGCGGACCCTGCCGCGCCAGGCGACCGCCGCGCCCCGGCTGCCGAGGCCCGAGGCGTACGTCCTGGTGGACGACTACGACATGGTGGCGCCGCGGGGCGACGACCCGTTCACCCCGCTGGCCGAATTCCTGCCGGTGGCCCGGCAGATCGGCCTGCACCTGGTGGTGGTCCGCAGCGCGGCCAATGCGGCGACATGGCAGTCCGACGCCTTGCCGCGGGCACTGAGCGACGCGGAGACCGGCGGCATCCTGCTGTCCGCCGACCGCGCCCACGGGCCGCTGTTCGCCACCGCCCGGCCGCGGCGCTTCCGCCAGCCGGGCCGGGCCGAAGTGCACACGCGCGGCCGGAGCACCACCGTCCAGCTCGCCCAGGTGCCGCCGGGACCCGTGGGGTTCGTGGCGCTGCGACCCGCGCCCTGAGCCGCCGGTGCGCCCCGCGGCGGACCGACCACCGCGGGGCGCACCTGTCAGGGGCGGCGGGCCGCCGGCCGAGGGCTCAGCCGCGCGTCAGGACCGTCGCCTGGACCTGGTTCAGGCCCTTCCAGTCGTTGGAGGCCACCGTGGCGTGCGCCTTGGCCAATTGCGCGACCCTGGCCTGTGCGTCGGCCGGCGCGGGATTCACGTCGTCCAGCGCGGGCGCCACATTCTGCGAGTCGGTCATGAAGAGCAGGTAGTGGTGCGTGTCGTACCAGCTCGTGTCGATGCTGCCGTTGAGATAGGTGGCGGCGTCACCGTCGAAGGCCACGAACCACGGCCGCAGTGAGCTGTCCGAATACCGCGTCCTGGGGTCGCCCGCCTGGGCGGTGTGGACCGAGGGGAAGATGTTCGCCTGCGCGGTCTTGCCCTGGGTGTGCAGGTCCCGCAGGTAGCCCGCGTATTCCTTGTCGGTCCACAGCGTGTCGGTGGGGTTGGCCTCCTCGACCGTGCCGGGGATGACTTCGAGCAGCACCTTGCCCGCGAGCTGGGCGCGGCTCGGCCAGTTGCCGGCGTTCGCGGCGTCGTCCAGGGTGGCGTACTGCCCGCCGCCCGGCTTGTTCAGCAGGTCGTTCGGCTTGAACACCAGACTGCCCAGGTGGGCGCTGATCGACTGGTCGAGCTTGGCGGCGCTCATCCCGAAGGTGGCCTGGAAGCCCGCCTTCATCTCCAGCTTGATGATCAGCGGCCCGTGCCCGGGATGCGCCCCGAGCCACACCCGTACGTCGTCCAGGCAGCTCTCCAGGTCCTTGTTGGCCCCGCCGGTGTAGAGCTGGGCGGCGGAGGACGCGTTGACGCAGTTGTTGCTGTTCCCGGTCGGGTTGGAGTGGCTGACCTTCCATTCCTGGGTGAGGAAGTCGTCCCACACGTCGAGTTCGATCATCGAGGTGCCCGAGTCGAGCGCCTGAGCGAGATACGTGAACGCGGCGGGATCGTAGGTGTTGTGCAGCCCGGACGTCGTGGTGCCGGACAGCGGCAGCGCATCGGTGTCGGCGGCCGAAGCGTTGCCGCCGCCGGGGCCCGCGACGGTGAAGGCGAGGCAGGCGGCGAGCGCGCCGAGCAGTGCGGTGCGCGCGGTGGCGCGCGGGCGAAGCGGAAGGCGGCGGGTCAGCGGACCGGTCACGTGTGTCCTCCTGTGGGGGTGGCTCTCCGTCAGAACGGTGTCGTCCGTGGGTGAAGCGACGGAGACATGACACGTAACACGGCCTGCATTCCTGCTGTCACCTCCGAGTTCGGCCACATTGCCGCCGGCCCGGCGCGATCGTCCCTGGCTCGGGCTTCACGACACGCCGAGCAGCCGCAGCACGGCGGTGGTCGCGGCGGCTGCGAGGACCACCGCGAGGAAGGGCGCCCCGCGCCACGCGCACAGCGCACCCACCGCCACCCCCGCGGGCCGGGCGGGCCCGGCGAAGGCGTGCGCGTCGGTGAGCGCGGACGTGGCGACCAGCGCGGCGAGCAGCACCACCACCGCGACGCCCACCAGCCGTTCGGCGCGGGGCGGCAGCGTCACCCGGGAGCGCAGTACGGGACCGGCGAAGCGGAAGGCGAAGGTGCCCGCGCCCAGGACCGCGGTGGCGGCCACCAGACCTGCCTGCGTGCTCATCGCGGCCCCTTGGCGGCGGCCCGGCGCCCGTCGAGCCGCGTACCGGCCGCGGCGACCCCGGCCAGCGCGAGCAGCACGGGCAGGCCCGCAGGCAGGAAGGGCGCCGCGGCCAGCGCGATCAGCACCCCGGCGAGGGCCGCCCTGCGGGTCGGCGCCGTCCCCAGCGACGGCAGCAGCAGGGCGATCAGCACTGCGGGGAAGGCGGCGTCGAGCCCCAGCGCGTCGGTGTCGCCCACCGCCTGCCCGCCGAAAGTGCCCAGCACCACACCGGCGTTCCAGCTGACGAACAGCCCCGTGCCGCACAACCAGTACGCCGTACGCCGCCGGGCCGGTTCGTCCTGCGCCAGCGCGAAGGCCACCGTCTCGTCCACCATCAGGTGGCTGCCGACGATCCGCCGCAGCCGGCCCGCGCCGAAGACGTCGCCCAGGGCGAAGCCGAACGGCACATGACGGGCGTTCACCAGCAGCGCCGCGGCCGCCGCGGCGACCGGATTGCCGCCCGCGCCCAGCAGGCCGATGAAAAGGAACTGCGACGCGCCCGCGAAGACGACCAGGGACAGCAGCATCGGCAGCCAGGCCGGCAGGCCGAGTCCGACCGCGATCGCACCGAAGGACACCCCGACCACTGCGTCGGCGGCGCACACCAGCGCAATGTCCCGCGCCAGGCTGCGCGTTGGAGCTCGTCTTGTTCGCCATGTCGAACGCATCGTCGCCTATGCTGAACACTCAGGGAGTCGTTCGTCAAGGCGAACACATCGACTTCTCCGGCGAACGAAGGAGTGGCGTGGCACACGACGAGAAATCTCCTGGCGGCCCCCCGCTCGCCGTCATCGCGGCCTCGCTCCAGCGTGAACGCCGCCGCGTCGGCCTCTCGCTCGCCGAGGTGGCCCGCCGCGCCGGCATCGCCAAGTCGACGCTGTCCCAGCTGGAATCGGGCACCGGCAACCCGAGCGTGGAGACGCTGTGGGCGCTCAGTGTCACTCTCGACGTGCCCTTCGCCCAGCTCGTGGAGCCGCCGCGCCCCCGGGTGCAGATCATCAGGGCGGGCGAGGGCCCCGCCTTCGCCGCCGAACGCGCCGACTACGTGGCCACCTTGCTCGCCTCGTCCCCGCCCCACACCCGGCGCGACATCTACCTGGTGTCCGCGCAGCCCGGCACCGCCCGCGAGTCCGACCCGCACATGCCGGGAGTCGTCGAGCACGTGGTGCTCAGCACCGGCCGCGCCCTGGTCGGCATCGCGGAGGACCCGGTCGAACTCGCCCCCGGCGACTACGTCTCCTACCCGGGCGACATCGCCCACGTCTTCCGGGCCCTCGAACCGGACACCCTCGCCGTGCTCGTACAGGAACACCGCTGACCCGCCGACCGGACGGAGCCGCCGCCATGCCGGAACAGCCGGAACCGTACGGACCCGCCGTACGGACCGAGCGCGAGGGGGCGGTGACCACCGTCGTGCTGTCCCGCCCCGCGGCCCGCAACGCCGTGGACGGCCCCACCGCACGGGCACTCGCCGACGCCTTCCGCGCCTTCGACGCCGACGACGGAGCGGCCGTCGCGGTGCTCTGGGGCGAGGGCGGCACCTTCTGCGCGGGCGCCGACCTCAAGGCGATCGGCACTGCCCGCGGCAATAGCGTCACCGACGTCCCCGGCGGCCCCATCGCCGCAGGCGCGGCCCATGGCGACGGCGCGGCACCGCATGGTGACGGCGTCGCACATGGCGACGGTCCCATGGGGCCCACCAGGATGCGGCTCGGCAAACCGGTCATCGCGGCCGTGTCGGGACACGCGGTCGCGGGCGGCCTTGAGCTGGCGCTGTGGTGCGACCTGCGTGTCGCGGAGGAGTCCGCCGTCTTCGGCGTCTTCTGCCGTCGCTGGGGCGTCCCGCTGATCGACGGCGGCACCGTACGGCTGCCCCGGCTCATCGGCGCCGGCCGCGCCATGGACCTCGTCCTCACCGGCCGGCCGGTGGACGCGGCCGAGGCACTGGCCATCGGCCTCGCCGACCGCGTCGTCCCCACCGGCGCCGCCCGCGCCGCGGCCGAGCGACTCGCGGCCGAGATCGCCGCCTTCCCGCAGACCTGCCTGCGCCACGACCGGCTCGCCCTGCTGGAGCAGCAGGGACTGCCGGAAGACGCCGCCCTTGCCGTGGAATTGACCCACGGCCGCGTCTCCCTGGCCGAGGCGGCACAAGGCGCGGCCCGCTTCGCCGCGGGCGAGGGACGGCACGGCGCCTTCGGCGGCTGACTTAAAGCCAGGACGCGCTCGCCGGAGGGGCGTTGACGGAAGGCGCCCAAGCGGTCGACGCTCACGCGAGGGGTGGGCCGCTCCCCTGTGGCGGCCCACCCCTCGCCGGTCGCGACCGCCGCCGGCTCCGGCGGCGCCGGGGCATACCGGCGCCTCACGCGCGGCCCGTGCTGCCCGCCACCCGCATCGCCCACGCCAGGCAGCCGAGCGCGCCGGCGGTGACCAGGGTCCGCGCGATGTTCCAGTGCACCCATGTGGACTCGAACTGCGCCCGCACCGCCGCCGGATCGTGCAGGCGCCCCGGCGCGCCCGCGTCCGCCAGCCGGTCGTTGAGCGGCACGCTGAAGCCCATGGTGATCACCAGCGAGGCCGTGTAGAGCACCACGCCCGCAATGATCCACGGCAGCGCGGACCGTCCCTCCCCGCCGCGGTGCATCACCGCCGCGAGCACACCGAGCACCAGGGCGCCGCCGAAGGCGAGGGTGAACCAGCCGTTGAGTATTGCCACGTTCACGCGCTGCATCGTCTCGATGAGGGTGCGGTCGCCGGCCTTCGCGAGACCGGGCATGACGGCGACGGAGAAGGCGAAGTAGAGGCCGGCCATCAGGCCGGTGGTGAGGGTGGCGGCAAGCAGCACCAGGCTGCGCAGGTCGCCGTTCATGACAACTCCTCGGGTGGGGCGGTGCGCCGCATACGGCGCGGGGACTTGGGTGTGCGCGACCGGTGCGATGCGCGTGTTCTGCGTCATGACCTCAGTGAATCCGCCCGGACCGCGGCCCGGCCATCGCCGAAAAGCTCGTCCCCATACGCAGGCGTCCAGCTTTAGGCTGTGGCCATGGACGCACTGGCCAATCTGCTGGACGGCCCGCGGGCGCGGGGCGCCTTCCTGCTGCGGTCGGTCCTCACTCCGCCCTGGTCGGTGAGGATCGCCGACCTCGCGCCGCTGACCCTGGTGCACATGGTCCGCAACGACGCCTGGATACGCACCGACGACGGCCCGGCGCGACTGCTGCGCCCCGGCGACATCGCGGTGATCCGCGGGCCGGAACCGTACACCGTCGCGGGCGACCGGGACACCGAACCGCAGATCGTCATCAGACCGGGCCAGGTCTCCACCGATCCCGACGGCGGCGAACTGTGCGAGCGGATGGACCTGGGGGTGCGGACCTGGGGCGACGATCCCGGCGGGGCCGGCGGCCCCGGCGGCCCGGCCGGCGAGTCGCCCGCGTTCGCGGTGATGATCAGCGGGACCTACCAGATGCGCGGCGAGATCAGCAGCCGGCTGCTGTCCGCGCTGCCCCGGGTGCTGGTGCTGTCGGGCGACGCCTGGTCGAGCCCGCTGCCCGCGCTGCTGAGCGAGGAGATCGTGCGGGACGAGCCCGGTCAGGAGGTGGTGCTCGACCGGCTGCTCGACCTGCTGCTGATCGCGGTGCTGCGGACCTGGTTCGCCCGGCCCGAGGCCGCCGCGCCCGCCTGGTACGCCGCCCAGGGCGACCCGGTCGTCGGGCCGGCGCTGCGCCTGCTGCACGATGATCCCGCGCACCCCTGGACGGTCGCGGACCTGGCCGCCAGGACCGGGGTGTCCCGGGCCGCGCTCGGCCGCCGGTTCACCGACCTGGTCGGCGAGCCCCCGATGGCGTATCTGACCGGCTGGCGGCTCGCCCTGGCGGCCGACCTGCTGCGTGAACCGGACTCCACCGTCGCCTCGGTCGCCCGCCGGGTCGGCTACGGCAGCCCCTTCGCGCTCAGCTCGGCCTTCAAGCGGGTCCGCGGCGTCAGCCCGCAGCAGCACAGGGAGCGCACCGCGGCGGCCTCGTAGCACCCGTGGTCCGCGTCCGCAGGCCGGCCGAATACCGGGGTCCGCGCCCGGACGTCGGCAGAACGTTCCGGCGAGGAATGTTTAGGCTGGCTGCATGAAGGACTGGGACCTCCGCAAACTGCAGATCCTGCGCGCCCTGCACGACACGGGCACCGTCACCGCCGCCGCGGGCGTGCTGCGGATGACACCGTCGGCCGTGTCGCAGCAGCTGGCCGCCCTGTCCAAGCAGGTCGGCACGCCCGTCATCGAGGCGCGGGGCCGCGGCGTCCGGCTCACCGGAGCCGCGCACGTGCTGCTGCGGCACTCCGAGATCGTCTTCGCGCAGCTCGAACGCGCCGGGGCCGAGATCGACGGGTGGGCGCAGGGGGAGGCGGGCGTGGTGCGGGTCGGGACCATCGCCACCGCGATCACCCGGCTGGTGGTGCCCGCCGCAGCCCTGTTGCGCCGCAGCTCGCCCGGCATCACGATGTCGGTGCGGGAGGCCGAGGCCGCCGAGGCGTACGAGCAGCTCGCCGCCGGTGACGTCGATCTCGCGCTGTCGCTCGCGGTGGACGCGCCGACCGCCCGGGACCCGCGCTTCGTGCTCTTCCCGCTGCTCACCGACCCGCTCGACATCGCCCTGCCGCCCGGCCACCCGTTGGCGGCGGCGCCCGCGCTGCGGCTGGCGCAACTGGCGGAGGAGCCGTGGATCTTCGGCAGTCGGGGGCCGTGGCGCGACCTCACCCTCGCGGCCTGCGCCGACGCCGGGTTCGTGCCGGAACAGGCGCATGCGGCGACGGACTGGCCGGCGATCTTCTCGCTGGTCGCGGCCGGGATGGGGGTCGCGCTGGTGCCGCGGATGGCGACCGCGGGCGGGCTGCGCCAGGAGGTTGTCGTCCGGGCGCTGGAGGCGGACAGGCCGCGCCGCCGGATCGTCGGGGCGGTACGCGGCGGAGCGCAGGACGCACCCCTGCTGCGGCGGACGCTCGACACACTGCGGCAGGCCGCCGACCTCGACCCACTGTACAGCGCAACTGAAAGGTCTGTTCAGTAAGTTTCGATGGACGTGAACGGTGGTCGCAGCGGAGAGTGGAGGACAGAAAGAGATCGGAGCAGGCGAGCGAAGAGAAATCGAAGAGAGGCGGACGGGCGATGACAAGGACAGTGGCCGGCGCGGGGTCGGACGTGGGTGTGGGCGCGGGTGCCGGGACGGGCGCTGAGCCAGGGGTGACGTTCACCGCGCTGACGTCCTTCACCGGGGACGCGCTCCCGTACGCGGGCGGCAATCCGTTCGCGGACTACCGAAGTACGGACCTGGGCCCGGCCGGGCTCGCGCGATTCGCCGACCTGGCCGACCGCAGGCTCGGCGCGGGGGTGATCGCGGCGAACGACGAATTCTTCGCCGAGCGGGAGAATCTGCTGGTACGGGGTCCGGCCGTCTTCGATCCCGAGCGCTTCGGGCACAAGGGCAAGATCATGGACGGCTGGGAGACCAGGCGGCGGCGCGGGGCGTCGGACCAGGTGCCGCACCCCGACCCGGCCGACCACGACTGGGCGCTGATCCGGCTGGGGACACCCGGGGTGATCCACGCGATCATCGTCGACACCGCGCATTTCCGGGGGAATTACCCGCAAGCGGTGTCGGTGGAAGCAGCCGCGGCGTCACCGTGGGCGTCGCCGGAGGAACTGCTGGATCCGGCGGTGCGCTGGACCGAGGTGATACCGCGGACCGCCGTCGGCGGCCACGCCGAGAACGCCTTCGCGGTGCATGTCGAGCGCCGCTTCACCCATCTGAGGCTGCGCCAGTATCCGGACGGCGGCGTGGCGCGGCTGCGGGTGCTGGGCGAGGTGGTGCCCGACCCGGCGTGGCTGGCGGGCCTGAGAACGTTCGACCTGGTGGCGCTGGAGAACGGCGGGACGGTGGAGGACGCCTCCGACCGCTTCTACTCACCGCCCGAGCACACCATCCTGCCGGGCCGCTCGCAGAAGATGGACGACGGCTGGGAGACCCGGCGGCGCCGCGACCGCGGGCACGACTGGATCAGCTATCGGCTGGTCGAGCAGGGCGAGATCCGCGCGGTCGAGATCGACACCGGGTATCTCAAGGGCAATGCGGCGGGCTGGGCGGAGCTGTGGGTCAGGGACGGCGAAGGTTCCGGGCCGGGCGGTGGCTCCGAGGGTGCCGGGCCGGGCGGGGGAGAAGGCGTCGGGTGGGTCAGGCTGCTGGACCGGGTGCGGTTGCAGCCCGACACGGTCCATCGCTTCCTTGTTGAGCCGCGGCCGGCCACCCATGTGAGGGTCGACATCTTCCCGGACGGCGGGATAGCCCGGCTGCGGCTGCACGGCACCTTGACCGAGCAGGGCGCGGACCGACTCGCCCGGCGCACCGAGGCCATTGCCTGACCGGGCGTCATCCGGCGCTCGGCCGGGAGGGGGTCACCCGGCACTGAAGAGCGTGAGCAGGTCGTGCTTGCCGAACAGCCGGGCCGTGTCGATCGCCGACGGCGCTCCGGCGGCCGGGTCGGCGCCCGCCTCGACCAGGGCGCCGATCACGTCCTGCTCGCCCTTGAAGACCGCGCCGGCCAGCGGGGTCTGGCCGCGGTCGTTGGCCCGGTCGGCTTCCGCGCCGCGGGCGAGCAGCGCCGTGACGGTGTCCGCATGACCGTGGTAGGCGGCGAGCATCAGCAGCGTGTCACCGCGGTCGTTGGTCAGATTCGCCGGGACGCCGGCGTCGATGTACGCGGCGAGCTTCGCGGTGTCGCCCTGCCGGGCCAGGTCGAAGACCTGTGCGGCCAGGTGCAGCACCTCGGGGTCGTGGGCGGGCTCGTGCTCGGCGTCGGGAGAGTGTCCAAGGGTCGGCTCGGTCATGGGCCCACCCTATGCAGGGCACTCGCCGTCGAAGAAGGAGATCACCACCCGCTGCGGCGCGCCATCACCCACCCGGATGTCCAGCGGCACGCACGCCTTGCCGTCGCCCGCCACGAAGAACGCACCCAGATAGGAGGTCGCCGCATCAGCACAGCCGTGGAAGGTCACCGCAGGCGCGGGCGCCATGCCCTGGCTGCCGCCGAATTCCAGACCCGCCCGGGCACGCTGCTCGGCGCCGATGGTGAGGGTCACCGCCCCGCCGTCCCGCACGGAGGTGCCGATCAGATAGTGCCAGCCGTCCGCATTGCGCACGCCGTGCGCGCCCTGGTCGCCGCCGGCCAGACCGCGCAGACCGCGCAGAGTCAGCGGACCGACCGTCACGTCGTCCCGTCCCGGGCTGGGCGACGGCGAGCCGGGCGGTGACCAGGGGCGGCCGGTCGCGGAGGCGGAGCCGGTCCCGCTGCCGGGCAGTGGAGTCGCGCCGTCCAAGCAGTCGACCGGGCGGGGATGGTCGATGCTGCCCACCGGGGGTCCGGGGGATCCGGTGGGGAGTGCCGCTCCGGGCGGGTCGTGGTGACCGCCCCATGAGCAGCCCGCGATCAACAGCAGTGCCACACCCGTCACACCGGCCGCCTGCCACCCTCGACCTGACATGGGCATCACCCCTTTATCAGGACGGTACGTCCTCAGTCGAGCGGCGGCCAGACCACCAACTGCCGTACGAGGGCGTCGTCGCCGGTCACCCGCAGGGTGCCGCTGTCCCAGGGGATGCGGCGGTAGAGGGCCAGCAGGAGGTCGCTCGCCGGCGCCGACACGGTCGCGTCGGCCTCGGGCCTGCCCTCGCCGGTCGCGCTGGGGACGGCCGAGGCGCCGGTTTCGTCCAGGATCAGCGTCCAGGTCCGGCCCTCGTCCGCCACCAGCGCGACCCGGGAGGGGGAGTGCGGCCAGCCGTCCATCGAACCGAAACCGACATGGAGGAACTCATCGATCGCATCCATCGCGAGCCCGGACGGCAGGGGTTCGGGCGCACCCGCGGCGTCCTGGGCGTCCCTGACATGCACCGCCGCCAGCTGCACCTGGTGCCGGGCCACCGCGCCGGCCGTGGCGGCGTTGCCCGAGTCCGCCCACCAGGTCCAGCACCGCGCGTCCGCACCCGCGGCGCGCAGCGCACCGAGCAGCGCCACCGTGGAGTGCGCCGACCACTCCAGCAGATCACCGGTCGGCGTGCGGTCCGGCACCTCGCCGTCGGCCGGCGGACGGGGCGCGGGACCGGCCGCGACGGCGGCGGCCCAGAAGCGCTGCATCCCGCCGACATGCTCAAGCAGGTCCGGCACCGTCCAGTCGGGGCAGGCCGGAATCCGGCTGCCGGAGGGCGCCTTGCCTGCCGCGGACCGAAGGGCGGCGGACCGCTCCTCGATCTGGTCGAGCCATTCTTCGAACCGCGGCTCCGGCGACGTCGTCATGGGCTCCGTTGTAGCAGCGAACACCGACAACCAACCCGGTCGGGGGCGAGTCCGACAAGCCCGCCGCCATGGTGACCGATTACGGCAGTTTTGCCCAACCCTGACTCGGACAGGGCCTGTTCAGAGCGCGGCGAAGGCTGTTCCATGGTGATCGTCGGCCCTGCTGGTCCTGTCGGTCCCGCACACCCGACGACGGCCGCCGCGGACCACGGCGGCCGAGCCGTACCCGACGAACCGGATGAGGTGGCCTTGGCTACGACCGTGCGCAGTACGAAGGTGAGCATTCCGGCCGCCCCGCTCGGACCGGAGAATCCACTGCCCGCGCTGCGCCCGCGAGGTGAACTGCACCGGCTCGACCCGGCCGACCTCGACGGGCTGCCCGCCGACATGGCACGGCAGATCGGGTACGGACCGATGAGTACGGTGCTCCCGGTGCGGCTGCTCGACGGCTACGGGCGGGACCGCGAGCCCGCCGAGCTCGACGCCCTGGTGATCGAGAACAGCCGGCTGCGCGCCACGGTGCTGCCGGGCCTCGGCGGGCGGCTGCACTCGCTGTTCCACAAGCCCACGGGGCGTGAACTGCTCTACCGCAACCCGGTGTTCCAGCCCGCGGACTTCGCGCTGGCCGGCGCCTGGTTCTCCGGCGGGGTCGAGTGGAATCTCGGCACCACCGGGCATGCCGCGCACACCTGCGCCCCGCTGCACGCCGGCCGGGTGCCGGCGCCCGACGGCGGCGAGATGCTGCGGCTGTGGGAGTGGGAGCGGCTGCGCGACCTGGCCTTCCAGATCGACCTGTGGCTCCCGGAGGACTCCGACTTCCTCTACGTCGGCATCCGGGTCCGCAATCCGCACGACCGCACCGTCCCCGCCTACTGGTGGTCCAACACCGCGGTCCCCGAGACCGACCGCACCCGCGTGCTGGCCCCCGCCGAGGCCGCCTGGCACTTCGGGCACCGGCGCGCACTCCGCCATGTCGGGCTGCCCGCCCCGGCCCCCGGCGGCCCGGACGTCAGCTACCCCACCGGTTCGCAGCACCCGGCCGACTACTTCCTCGACATCCGCGGCGAGGACCGCCGCTGGATCACCGCGCTGGACGGCGACGGCCACGGCCTGGTCCAGACGTCCACCGACCTGCTGCGCGGCCGGAAGATCTTCCTGTGGGGCCGGGGCAGCGGCGGCCGGCGCTGGCAGGACTGGCTCACCGAGCCGGGTACCGGCGGCTATCTGGAGATCCAGGCGGGCCTGGCCCGCACCCAGTTCGAGCACATCCCGATGCCCCCCGACACCGACCTCTCCTGGCTGGAGACCTACGGCCCGCTCAGCGCCGACCCGGACCTGGTGCACGCCGAGGACTGGGCCACCGCCCGCGCCGAGGCCGCCGCCCGGCTGGAGGCGGCCCTGCCGCGCGTGACCGTCGACACCGCGTACGCCGACTGGCTCGGGCACGCCGACGCGGAGCCCAAGGACATCCTGGCCACCGGTTCGGGCTGGGGCGCCCTGGAGATCGCGCGCGGCCACTTCCCGCTGCCCGGCACCCCCTTCGAGCCCACCACCCTCGGCGACCCGCAGAAGCCCTGGGTCGAACTGCTGGTGGCCGGCGTCTTCCCCCGGCCCACCGCCGGCGCCGCGCCTGGCCCCTGCCTGGTCTCACCGCAGTGGCGCGAACTGCTGGAGTCCGCCGACACCTACCCGGGCAACGAATGGTTCCGCGACTACTACCTCGGCATAGCCCAGTGGGCCGCCGACGACCGCGCGCAGGCCGTCCGCAGCTGGGAGCGTTCGCTGGCCGCCCACCCCTCGCCGTGGTGCCATCGCGCGCTGGCGGTCGCCGACGCCGCCGCGGGCAGGACGGAGCAGGCCGCCGAGCGCTACACGGCGGCCTGGGACAGCCTCAAGGCCGGCGCCGGGCAGTACGGACCCGAGGCGCGGGCCGTCCAGCGCGCGCTGCTCGTCGAGGCCGTGCCCGTGCTGCTCGCCGCCGGCCGGGCCGCCGACGCCGACCGCATCATCGCGGAGCCGGCCTTCGGCGGGACCGTACCGCTGGACGACGGGCGGATCAGGCTGCTGCGCGCCCGTACCGCACTCGCCCGGGGGGACGCGGCCGGCGCGCGCGCCCTGCTGGACGCCGGGATCGTCGTCCCCGACCTGCGGGAGGGCGCGGAGGAGCTGAACGAGACCTGGTACGCCGTCGCGGAAGTCCTGCTGGCCGGCGACGGCGAGATCACCGACGCGGTGCGCGCCGCGGCCAGGGCCGAGCACCCGCTGCCCGCCCACTACGACTTTCTGATGCGCCCCGACAACTGAGATGCCCAGCAGTTGACGGGCAGTCAGCCGCGGGGGGCCGCCGACCGCCCGCGGCGGTAAACCGGTGGCCCGGCCCGCGCACCTCCCGCCACAGTGGTCGCTGCGCCCCTGACCAGGGGGCGAACGCCGTACCGACGGGGGAGTCGGGGGAAGGGGACAGTCATGTCCACACTGCGGGTGACCGCCGAGCAGCTGACCATCGTGGAGCACCCGGACGCCGACGCGCTGGAGCTGGCACAGGTAGGCCTGTATCGCGCGGTGGTCGCCAAGGGGGCTTACCGCACGGGGGAGTTCGCGGTGTACATCCCCGAGCAGGCGGTGCTGCCCGACCCGCTGATCGCCGAACTCGGCCTCACCGGTCGGCTCGCGGGCGGCGCGGTCAACCGGGTCAAGGCGGTACGGCTGCGCGGGGAGCTGTCCCAGGGCATCGTGTGCCGCCCGGCCGCGCTGGAGGGCAGCGACCTGGCAAGCGCGTCCGCCGCGGACGAGGACTTCGCCGAGCGGCTCGGCATCACCAAATGGGTGCCGCCGGTGCCGGTCTCGATGAGCGGCGACACGGAGTCCGCGCCGGACCTGCTGCCGTGGATCGACATCGAGAACCTCAAACGCCACCCGGACATCTTCGCGCCCGGCGACCTGGTCACCGTCACCGAGAAACTGCACGGTACGGCCTGCTGCCTGACCTTCCACGCCGAGTCGGGCGCCGTCCACGTCACCTCCAAGGGCCTGGGCTCGCAGCGGCTGGCCCTCACCGAGGCACCCGGCAATCTCTACTGGCGTGCCGTGCGCGGCCACGGCCTGCCGCAGCTCGCCGCCGACCTGGCCGGCAAGCTCGGCGCGACCAGGATCGGCATCTACGGCGAGGTCTACGGCAGCGGTGTGCAGGACCTCGGCTACGGCGTCGACGCGCGCCGCGAACTGCCCGGTTACGCCGCCTTCGACGTGTGCGCGGAGATCGGCGGCCGGCTGACCTGGCTCGACCCGGCCGAGCTGCCGGTCGGGGAGCTGCCGCTCGTGCCGCGCCTCTTTCACGGCCCCTTCGACCTGGACCGGGTCCTTGAGCTGGCCCAGGGCCGGGAAACCGTCTCGGGCCGGGGCGCGCACATACGCGAGGGTGTCGTCGTACGTACCGCCGACGACACCTACAGCCCCGCCATCGGCGGCCGGGCCATCGCCAAGGTGGTCGGCGACGCCTATCTGACCCGCAAGGGCGGCACCGAGTACGAGTGACGGCCCCCGGTACCCACTGCTTGCTCGGCCCGCCAGCCCGCCAGCCCGCCAGCCCGCCAGCCCGCCAGCCCGCCAGCCCGCCGGGCCAGCCCGCCGGCCGGGGTCAGGCCGCCAGCCGGGCGCGCAGCCGCTGCCGCGCGTCCGGCCACTCGTCGGCCAGCAGCGAGAAGAAGACGGTGTCCCGCCAGGTCATCCCGTCCGACCGCAGCCGGTGCCGCCGCCACACCCCCTCCCGGACCGCGCCGAGCCGTGCGATGGCCTGCTGCGAGCGGGTGTTCAGCAGATCGGTCTTCCAGCAGATCCGGCCGTAGCCCAGATCGTCGAAGGCGTGCCCCATCAGCAGCAGCTTCGCCTCGGTATTGACCGCCGTACGCCAGTACGCCCGCCCGTACCAGGTCCAGCCGATCTCCAGCCGCTCGTCGGCCGTGCTCACATCGAGGTAGGTGGTCCAGCCGACCGCCTGCCCGCCGGCCCGGTCGAGCACCGCGAAGGCCAGCCCGCCGGCGGCCTCGGAACTGGCGACGACACCGGCCGCCAGCGCGCGTATCGCGTCCTCGCTGCGCGGCGGCTCCACCGGCAGCCAGCGCCACACGTCCTCATCACCACCGCCCGCGGCGAACAGCGCGGCGGCGTGCGCGGCCGGATCCAGCGGTTCCAGCCGGACGTGGCGGCCTTCGAGGACAGTGGGTGCGGGGCTCCTGGCGACCATGCGCGCACGCTAACCGGCCAGGTACGGGCCTGGTCAACGTCATTTCACCGGCCGGACGGCATGGTCCGCCGGTGGATGGGTACGCGCCGGGTTCAGCCAGTGACCGTAACCGTAGGACGAGCCCCCGCGGCGAGAGGACACAGAAGCGATGACCGACAACATCAGCCCCAACGGCGCCCTGCCCCCCGCGCAGCGCGCGCTGCACGAGATCGCGAGCGGCAGCGAGAACGTCATCGCGCTCAGCACCCTCGCGGTCAGCGAAGTGCTGCTGCCCGTGCCGGGCCTCGACGACGAGCCGGAAGTGATGGGCGGCGCCGAGCCGCCCCAGGAGATCCAGCTGCCGGTCTACGAGCAGGAGGACGGCAGGCAGCTGGTGCCGGTCTTCACCTCCGAGACGCGGATGGCGGACGCGCTGCCGACGACCCGCCGCTACCGGCTGGTACAGCTCGCCGCGCTCAGCGGTGCCTGGCCGTCGGACGAGCTGATCCTCTCGATCGACACCGGCAACGCCGACGCGCTGAGCATCTCGGGCGAGGGCGTACGCGCCCTGGCCGGTCTGGCCGGCGGCACCAACTGACCGACCCGGCGGACCACCGCACCGGCCCCGCGCAGCACTGGCGGACCGGTGCGGCCGTGCGTTCAGGGCCGTGCGCTCAGGTCCGGCGCGCTCAGGTCCGGCCGCGGTAGACCACGAGCCCGCCTTCGACCTTGTCGAGCAGCAGCTCCCGGGGCGCAGGAGCCACCTCGCCGTCGCACGCCAGATGGACGCCCGGCCCCGGTACCCGTACCCGCAGCCGCGGCACCGCCGCGGCCTCGTAGACCGGCGACCTGGTCAGCACCCCGGTCAGCGCCGCGCCCACCAGCCGGGTCCTGGCGTACGGGCCGCCGTCCACGATCCGCACGTCGAGCCGCCCGTCGGCCAGGTCGCGGCGGCGCACCGGCGCGAGGCCCACGCTCGAATAGCGGCAGTTCCCCGCGAAGAGCAGCCACACCGAGCGCGGCCTGCCGTTGATCTCGATGTCCACCGGCTCGCAGGTCCGCAGCACGTGCACCGCGGCCAGCAGGCTCGCCGGCCACGACCCGACCCGCCGCGACCAGCGCTCCCGCACCCGCACCAGGTCCGGGTAGGAGCCGATGCTGAACGTGTTGAGGAACGGCTCCCCCACCCCGTCCGGCGTGTCGAGCACCGTGGTGCGGGCCACGTCCACCCGCGCCGCCCGCCCGTCGAGCACCGCGGCCGCGGTGTCCTCCACCGTGGCCAGGCCCAGGTCGAGCGCGAAGTGGTTACGGGTCCCGCCGGGGAAGACCGCCAGCGGCAGCCCGTGCCGCAGCGCGACCGCCGCCGCCAGCCGTACCGTCCCGTCGCCGCCGCACACCCCCAGCGCGCCGCCCAGCTCGACCGCGGTCCTCGCCGCCTTCTCCAGCGCCTCCGCCAGGTCGTCGTCCTCCGTGCACTCGGTGACCCCGGCCTCCGGCAGCGCCGCGGCGATCCGCACCTCGGGCGTGGTCAGCAGCGGCGGCGGCCCCGAGGCGGCGTTCACCACCACCTGGAGCCCGCGCCCGCCGGCCAGCGACGGCGCCCGCGCCGCGGCACCCGGCTCCGGAGTGCCCGGCGCGGGCGGCAGCAGCGCCCGTACGGTCAGCGCCGCGCCCACCCCCAGCGCGCAGCCCACCAGCACATCGCTCGGGTAGTGCACCCCGGTGTAGATCCGGGAGAAGGCCACGCTCGCCGCCAGCGGCGCCACCGCGGCGCCCCAGCCCGCCGACTCCATCGCCGCACCGACCGCGAAGGCGGCGGCCGAGGCGGAGTGCCCCGAGGGGAAGGACGAGGTGACCGGCTGCCGGTTCAGCCGCCGTATCACCGGCACGGCATCCAGCAGCGGCCGGGAACGCCGCACGGCGCCCTTGCCCGCGGTGTTGACCGTCAGCGACGCCAGCGCCAGCGACCCCATGCCGCGCAGCGCCGCACGCCGCCCGTCCCTGCCGCCCGCCACCGCCATGCCCGCCGCGACCGCGCACCACAGCCGCCCGTGGTTCGCGGCCCGGCTCAACCGCGGCAGCACCGGCTCGGCGCCCGGCCAGTGCCGGCCCGCCACCTCGGCGAAAAGCGCCGTGTCCCAGTTCTTCCATGGGTATGCCATGCCTGCCGGTTACCCAGGGCCGGGCGGTGCACGCGCAGGGTACGCTCACTCGGGTGAACGACACCCGCCACGGACGCCCGGACCTGGTCATCTTCGACTGCGACGGGGTCCTGGTCGACAGCGAGAAGATCGCCGTCAGGATCGACGCGCGGATGCTCGCCGACCTCGGGTGGCCGCTGTCCGAGGACGAGATCGTGGAACGCTTCGTCGGCCGCTCCTTCGCCGACATGGCCGCCGACATCGCCGCCCACCTCGGGCGCCCGCTCCCCGACGACTGGGACGCCCGCTACCGGCAGCTCTACCGCGACGCCTTCGAGGCGGAACTGACCCCGGTCGACGGCATCGTCGAAGCGCTCGACGCCCTCACCCTGCCGACCTGCGTCGCCTCCAGCACCAGCCACCCCGGCCTGCGCCACACCCTCGGCCTGACCGGGCTGTACGAGCGCTTCGCCGGCCGCATCTTCAGCGCCTCCGAGGTCGCCCGCGGCAAACCCGCCCCCGACCTCTTCCTGCACGCGGCCCGCACGCTGGGTGTCGACCCGTCGCGCTGCGCGGTCGTCGAGGACAGCCCCTACGGCGTCGCGGCGGCACGCGCGGCCGGCATGCGCGCGTACGGCTACTGCGGCGGCCTGACCCCGGCGCACCGCCTCGAAGGCCCCGGCACCACCGTCTTCGACGACATGCGGGCACTCCCGGCGCTGCTGGGGGACTGACCCGGCGCGGCCTCCCGTCGACCGGCGCTGCTGGTGCGGGAAGCGCCGCGGCGAGGGAAGGTGGGCTCACGGGGCGCCTACCAGCGGAGGTGCGCAATGCCGATCACCCTGCCGCACGATGTGCGGCCGGAGCCCGGCCTTCCGGTACCCGCGTACTGGCCCGCCCACCTGTCCGCGGCCACGCCCGGCACCGAACCCGCGGGCGGCGGGCCGCGCCTCCTGGACGCCGCCTGCGGCTACT
The DNA here is from genome assembly GCF_036227245.1 of Streptomyces sp. NBC_01477. Lineage (GTDB taxonomy): Bacteria > Actinomycetota > Actinomycetes > Streptomycetales > Streptomycetaceae > Actinacidiphila. The sequence goes on along the minus strand of NZ_CP109445.1, from coordinate 1,854,892 downwards.
TCACCCGGCGCGGCATGTGGAGCGGCCCCGGCCAGGTGCTCGCCGGCCCCGGCGCCGAATCGCTGCTGCTCGCACTGCTCGCCGCGGCCGGCGGCGACCCGGTGCTCGCCCGGCCCGCCCCCGCCTGGCAGGCTCCGGTCGCCGCGCTGGTCGGCCGACCCGTCCACGCGGTGCGCAGCGCGCCCGAGGGCGGTGGTGTGCCGGACCCGTTCGCGCTGCTGGAGACGGTGCGCAGGGCCAGGGCTGCGGGCGCGGACCCGCGGCTGCTGGTGCTCTCGGCGGCCGACGACCCGACCGGGACGGTGACCGCGCCGGAACTGCTGCACGAGACCTGCGAGGCCGCGGCGGAGGCCGGGCTCCAGATCGTCTCCGACGAGACGTACTCCGACACCCTGCACCACCGCGACACCGTGCTGCTCAGCCCCGCCGAGATGCTGCCCGACCACACCGTCGTCCTCACCGACCTCGGCGCCACCCTGGCACCCGCCGCCGTGCCCGTCGCTCTGGCCCGCTTCCCCGCCACCGCCCACGGCACCGCGTGGCGCGAGCGCACCGCGGCGGCGCTCGCCGCGCTGCGGGCCGTACTGCCCGCGCAGGTCGCCGCCGCCACCGCGTACGTACTCAGCGAGCCGGCCGAGGTCACCGAGCTTGCCGCCGCCGCGAACCGCCTGCACGCCAGGACGGCCGCCGCCGCGTACCGGGCGATCACCGGCACCGGCGCGGTGTGCCGCCCGCCGCAGGCCGGCTTCCAGCTCTACCCGACGCTGCGCACCCCCGACCTCGACGCGGCCGCACTGGAGGAGCACCTCACCGCCGCGCTCGGCAGGACCGTACCCGGCGGCCACCGCTTCGGTGACGACCCTGCGGAACCCCGGGTGCGCATCTCCACCGGCGTCCTGCACGGCCGCACCGAGGGCGAACGCCGTACGACGCTGGCCGCCGCCGACCCGCTCGCCGTTCCCCACGTGGCGGCGGCGCTGGACGCGCTCACCGCCGCCTTCAGCGCGCTGACCGGCCCTGATGTGGTCAGCGGTTCGGCCGATCTGGGATCGCGGGGCCGCGCGGGCTGATTTACGTTCGAGGCGTCGCCCCGCTCCGCGACCCGGCTCCCCGCGAACCCGGCGCCCCCGCCCGACCCGCGAACCGGCGCCCCGCCGGACCCGCCAACTCGCCAGCGAACCGACCAGCCGACGACGCGACGACCCGACGACCACGACCGGAGCACGGACCGCACGGACGGAGTCCCGATGACCGATCAGAGCGAACGGACCCTGGCCGCGCCCCGCCCGCCCGGCGAGCACCGGGTCTGGCCCAGATCGTTCGCCGACCGGCTCACCGAACCGCTGCCCGGCCTGCGCACCCTGGTCCGCACTGTCCGCGAGTGCGTCATCCGCCCGCCCGCCCACACCCTGCGCCAGGTGCCGCTGCTGCCGGTCGATCCGGGCCCGCTTCCCGAGCCGCGGCCCGGCACCATCGGCCTCACCTGGGCCGGCCACGCGAGCTGGGTGATCAGCGTGGGCGGGCTGACCGTCCTCACCGACCCGGTCTGGTCGCGCCGCATCCCCGGCACCCCCGCCCGGATCACGCCGGTGGGCGTGCCGTGGGAGGCGCTGCCCCCGGTCGACGCGGTCGTCATCAGCCACAACCACTACGACCACCTCGACGCGCCCACCCTGCGCCGGCTGCCCCGCGACACCGCACTGCTCGTACCGGCCGGCCTCGCCGCCTGGTGCCGCCGCCGCGGCTTCACCCGGGTGACGGAACTGGACTGGTGGGAGGCCGCCCAGATCAACGGCGTCCGCTTCGACTTCGTCCCCGCGCACCACTGGAGCCGGCGCAGCCTCACCGACAGCTGCCGGTCGCTGTGGGGCGGCTGGGTCCTCACCGACCCGGCGGGCCCGCGGGTCTACTTCGCCGGCGACACCGGCTACGGCGACTGCTTCACCGACATCGGCCGCGCCCACCCCGGCATCGACCTGGCCCTGCTGCCGATCGGCGCGTATGCGCCCCGGCGGTTGCTGCGGGCGGTCCACACCGACCCGGAGGAGGCGGTCCAGGCCTTCCGCGACCTCGGCGCCGCCGCGATGGCCCCGATGCACTGGGCGACGTTCCTGCTCTCCAGCGAGCCCCCGCTCGAACCCCTCACCCGCCTCCGCACCGCCTGGTCCGCCGCAGGCCTCCCTCGCGACTCCCTGTGGGACCTCCCCGTAGGCGCCTCCCGCCGCCTGACCCGCGCGGCGGCGGGGTAGCCCACCTTTCGTGAAGGGGTCTCGCGCCGGCGGGGGTCTCACGCCTGTGAGAGGGTCTCGCCTTTGCGAGGGGGAGTTACGGCAGTGAGGGCGTCTCGCCTCCGCGAGGGTGCCTTCGCGCGGGGGAGGGCGTCGCGGCGGTGGGCACGGTCTCCTCCTCGTGAGGGGGTCTCGCGCCCGTGAGGGGTCTCACCCCCGTGAGGGCGCCTCACCTCCGTAAGCGGGCCCTGCCCTCGTATGCGGGCCTCACCCTCGTGAGGCAGCCTCACGCCCGTGAGAGGGTCTCACCCCCCCGTACGTGCGCCCCGCGCAAGAAGGCCTCACGCCGGTGACAACCCCTCACCCCCCGGCAGGGGCCTTGCGGAAGTGCCGGAACACCGCCGGCCCCGCCGCGATCGCGAAGGTCAGGCCGACCGCCAGGGCCACGCCCTGCCAGGGCTCGGGGAAGAGCGAGCCGCCCAGGATGCCGATCAGCTGATACGTCGCCGCCCACGCCAGGCACGCCGGCACGTCGCCGCGCACGAACCGGCGCAGCGGCATCTCGGACATCAGGCACGCCACCATCACCGGGATACGGCCCGCCGGCACCAGCCGGGAGAGGACGAGCACCGCCGCCCCGTGCTCGTCGAGCCGCCGCTGGGCGGCGGCGAGCGTGTGCTCGTCGGCCCGCTGCTGCAGCCGGTGCAGCCAGCGCGAGCCGCCGCGCGACCGTACGCCGCGCAGCCCCAGCAGATACAGCCCGATGTCGCCCAGCAGCGCCGCGAAGGACGCCACGCAGAAGACGCCGAGCAGCGCGAAGGGATCGGTCTGGTGGAAGGCGACCACCGCCGCGCTGGAGACGATCGCCCCGGTCGGCACCACCGGCACCAGTGAACCCAGCGCCACCAGCAGGAACAGCGACGGGTAGCCCACCGCCTGCTGCGCGCCCTCCGAGGGCGGCGGATTCGCCGCTGCCGCCGCCAGGAAGGCGATCACCCTGCGGTCTCCCGCCCGGCCGTGTCCGCGACCGTGACGCTCTGCCCGTGCGCCAGCCGGTGCACGGCCACCCCCGGTGCCGCGTCCGCCGCGAGCCGGACGAACTCGTCGCCCGGGGTGTGGAATTCGTGCGGCCGGACCGCGTCCATCCCGACCGGCCAGAAGGTCCCGTAGTGCACCGGCACCGCCACCCGCGGGGCCAGCCGCACCAGCGCCTGCGCCGCCCGCGCGGCGTCCAGGTGCCCCTGGCCCAGGAACGGACCCCACCCGCCGACCGGCAGCAGCGCGACGTCGCAGGGGCCGACCGCCTCCGCCATCCCGTCGAACAGCCCGGTGTCCCCGGCGAAGTAGGTCCGTGCGGCCCCTTCGACCACGTAGCCGAGCGCGGGCGCCCGCTGCGGCCCCACCGGCAGCCGCCGCCCGTCGTGCGCGGCCGGCGCCACCCGTACGGTCAGCGCCCCGAATACCAGCGACTCGCCGGCCGCCACCTCCGTCAGCCGCAGCCGGTCGCGCACCCGGCGCAGCCCCGGGACGGCCGCGAGGGCGCCGCGCGGCAGCAGCACCGGGGTGCCGGGCGCGAGCCTGGCGAGCGACCCGATGTGCAGATGATCGGCGTGCAGATGCGACACCAGCACCACGTCGGCCGCCGCGGCCTCGGGCGGCGGCACCGCACCGCTCCGCCGGCGCAGATGGGCCAGCCTGCGCGCGAACAGCGGGTCGGTGAGCACGCGCATGCCGGAGTCCCGCACGGTCACCGTGGCATGCCCCCACCACGTGATCTCCACCGCCACCGCGCCCGTCCCTCCGCCGTGTCCGCCACCGGGACCGTCCGCCACCTGAGCCGCCACCTGTGCAGCCGCCCGCGCCGCCGCCTCCGCGCCTCGTCCGGAGCCGCGCCCCCCGCCACGCCGCGTCCCTTCCCGCGCGACCCGAGCGTATGCCCTCCGCCGCAGGTCCGGCGGTACGGGTCCCGCGGTACGGATATGGCAGGGTGGAGGCGTGCCTCAGCCGGGAGAGAGTCGGAGACGGGCCGCGGGGCGCAGCGCTGTGCGGGCCGTCGGACGCGTGCTCGCGGTATGGGTGGTGGCCTCCGCCACCCTCGCCGTTCTGGCCTGGCTCCTCCCCGACTTCCGCCTTGAGGCGCCGGACGGCGACAGCCCCACCCAGATCGCGGTCACCGCGGGGATCGGCGCGGGCGCCTTCGGCGTACTGAGCGCGCTGGTGTGGCCGCTGCTGGTCAGGGCGTTGCTGCTGGTGCCCGCGCTGGTGCTCGGCGCGCTGGTGTTCTTCCTCAACGGCTCGCTGCTGCTGGTCGCGCTGAGCGTCACCCCGGACGGCAGGGGAGCGGTCACGCCCGCCACCGCCGTGGTGATCGCCGCCGTGATGTCGGCGGCGTCGTCGGCGACCAGCACCGCGCTCGCCGTGCGCGACGACGCCGCCTACGGGCGGCGGCTGGCCCGGCTGGCGGGCCGGCGCCGCCGCCACGCGGGCGACCCGCCGCTGCCGACCGCCCCGGGCACCGTCTTCCTCCAACTCGACGGCGTCGGCCACGATGTGCTGCGCTCCGCCCTGACCGACGGCGCGCCCGCGATGCCCACGCTGGCCGGCTGGCTCGGCAGCACCCACCGGCTCACCGCGTGGCACACCGACTGGAGCAGCCAGACCGGCGCGAGCCAGCTGGCGATCCTGCACGGCAGCAACCACGATGTGCCCGCCTTCCGCTGGTTCGAGAAGGAGACCGGTCAGGTCATGGTGTGCAACCGGCCCTCCACCGCGGCCGAGTTGGAGCGCCGGGCGGTCGAACGCACCGGCTCGCCCGGTCTGCTCGCCATGGACGGCGCCAGCCGCGGCAATCTCTTCACCGGCGGCGCGGAGCAGTCCGCGCTGGTGATGTCGGTGGCGGCCCAGCGGGGGAAGTTCAGCCGGTCCAGGTCCGGTTACTTCGCCTACTTCTCCGATCCCGCCAACGCGGTGCGCACCGCCTGGTCGTTCGTCGCGGAAGTCGGCCGGGAGGTCGTGGAGTCCAGCGCGTCACGGCTGCGCAGGGACCGCCCCCGTATCAAGCGCGGCGGCATCTACCCGGTGCTGCGGGCCTTCGCCACGGTCGTGGAGCGGGATGTGGCCGTCGCCGCGGTCGTCGGCGACATGCTCGCCGGGCGCACCGCCGTCTACGCCGACCTGGTCGCCTACGACGAGGTCGCCCACCACTCGGGCCCCGGCAGCAGGGACGCCCGCAAGGTCCTCACCCGCCTCGACCGCTCGGTCCGGCTGATCGCCGACGCGGCACGCTACGCGCCCAGGCCGTACCGGATCGTGCTGCTCTCCGACCACGGCCAGAGCGCCGGCGAGACCTTCGAGGACGCGTACGGTACGGGGCTGCGCGAGCTGGTACGCGCCGGGTGCGGGCTGCCGCCCGCCGGGCGGGAGCCGGGGCGGCGGGCCAGGCGGCGTACGGGCGCCGAGGCGCGGGCCGCGGCCCGCAGCGCCCTGCGCCGCCCGGAACGCGGCCGGCGGCCCGCGGAGGAGGCCGCCTGCGAGGGATTGCCGTCCGACCCGATCGTGCTCGCCTCGGGCAACCTCGGCCTGGTCGCCTTCCCCGACATCGCCGGCCGGGCGACGCTGGAGGAGATCGAGCGGCGCTGCCCCCGGTTGCTGCCCACGCTCACCGCGCACCCGGGGATCGGCTTCGTGCTCGTACGCAGCGCGCAGCGCGGGCCACTGGTCCTCGGCCCGGGCGGCGCCGAGCACGAGCTGGACTCCGGGCGGGTGACGGGGACGGACCCGCTGGCGTGCTTCGGCGCGGGCGCGGCGGGCGCGGTGCTGCGGGTGCACGGCTTTCCGCATACGGCCGACCTGATGATCAACTCTTCCGTCGACCCCCTGACCGGGGCCGTGCACGCCTTCGAGGAGCAGGCCGGGTCGCACGGGGGCCTCGGCGGTCCCCAGTCCCGGCCCTTCCTGCTGGCCCCGGCCGAACTGCCGCTCCCGGCGGAGCCGATCGTCGGGGCCGAGTCGCTGCACACGGTGTTCCGTACGTGGCTGGCACCGTCTCCCGCGCCGGCCACCGACCCGCCGCCCGCGGCCCCGGTCCTCCGCCCCCGCCGCGGCCTGTCGCGCACGTCCCCCCAGGCCTGAGCCCGCGCCGTCGGCGGATCCTGCGCGGGCGGCCCTCAGCGGCGGGCGGTGGCCGTGAGGCGGGCGGTGGCCGTGAGGCGGGCGGTGGCCGTGAGGCGGGCGGTGGCCGTGATGTGCGACGACATCGTGAAGGTGGTGACCGTCGCCGGGGTGGCGGCGGGCAGCGCCAGGGTGGGGACGTCCAGCGCGTAGACGGTGATCACGTAGCGGTGCGGGATGTCGCCGGCGGGCGGGCAGGGGCCCAGGTAGCCGGTGACGCCCGCGTCGTCGGTGCCGGCCACCGCGCCGGGCGGCGGGGTGTCGCCCAGAGTGTGGGAGGCGGCGGGGATGTCCCAGGTCAGCCAGTGCCAGAAGCCGGCGCCTGAGGGGGCGTCGGGGTCGAACATGGTGACGGCGTAGCTGCGGGTGCCGCGCGGGGCGCCGCTCCAGGCCAGCCGGACCTGCCGGTTGGCACTGGCGCAGCCGAAGGCGTCGGCGTAGAAGTCCGCGGGGAAGGTGCCGCCGTCGCGGACGTCGGGGCTGGTGACGGAGAAGTGCCCGGCGCCGGCCGGGACGCCGCTGCGGACGGCGGTGTAGCCGTAGCTCGGGCTGCTGCCGTGGGCGGCGGCCGAGGTGGCACCCCCGGCGCTGACGGCGGCGATGGCGGCCACCGCGGTCAGCGCGGCAGCGGCGCGGCGCGGGCCGCGGAAGACGGTGCGGACGGACGGGGTCATGGTGATCGGCCTCCGGAAGGGTGGGTGAGGGCTCCACCCTCGGCCGGGCCGACGCGCCGGGGAAGGCCCTCCGGATGCTGGTACGCGCGGTACCAGGTCCGCGGGTGGACAGTGCGCCGCCGCCCTGCGGATCATGGGCGCATGGCGGTACGGCAGGCGGGCGGGCAGGCGGAACTGGCGCATTTCCTGCGCGCGATGCGGGCACGGCTGACCCCGCAGGACGTCGGACTGCCGCCCGGAGCCCGGCGCAGGACCCCCGGTCTGCGCCGCCAGGAAGTGGCCCAGCTCGCCTCGGTCAGCATCGACTGGTACATCCGGCTGGAGCAGGGCCGGGTCGGCACACCCGGCGCGGCGGTGCTGGACGCGCTGGCCGGGGCGCTGCGGCTGTCGCCCGCCGAGGTGCGGCACCTGCATCTGATCGGCCGCGGCGAGGTGCCGCTGCCGGTGTACGACCGGCCGCTGGTCGGCAGCTCGCTGCGCGCCCTGCTCGCCGGGATGCCGCTGCTGCCCGCGTACGTCCTGGACTTCCGGCTGGACGTGCTGGCCCACAACGCGGCAGCCGCCGCGCTGTTCGGCGCGGACTTCGGCACGCCGGGCGCGGACAACCTGGCCCGCGCCCTCTTCCTGCCGACACCGGTACGGGCGATGCAGCTCGACTGGGCGCGGGTCGCCCGGGAGACGGTCGGCAATCTGCGGGCGAACCGCGCCCGGCACCGCGACGACCTCCCCTTGCGTGAACTGATCGCCGAACTGCGCTCGGCCAGCGCGGACTTCGCGACCTGGTGGGACGACCACACGGTCAAGGAGCGGGACCACGGCACAAAGCGCGTGCTGCACCCGGCGGTTGGCGAACTGACTGTCAACTACGACGCGTTGGCCGCGCCCGGCGGCTTCGACCAGTGCCTGATCGCGGTCACACCGGCCGACCCGGCAGCCGAACGCGCCCTGCGTACGCTCGTGTCCGGACACGTCGCCGCCCGCGCGACCACGGGCGTCCGCCCGATCGTGGCCTGACACGTACCCCTGACACATACCTACCGCCCGACGCCTCCCGGGCTCCTCCGGCAGCCGGTTACGCGGTGGCCCCGCCGTCCAGGACGAGGTCCGTGCCCACCGTCGACGCAGCTTCGGGCGAGGCCAGGTGGAGGACGGCGGCCGCGACCTCCGCGGTGGTGGAGGCGCGGCCGAGCGGCAGGTCGGCGCGCATACGGGCCGCCTTCGCCGCCGGGGTCTCGCCGGGGCGCGAGGACATCGGCGTGTCCACAGGGCCCGGGCTGACCGCGTTGATGCGTACGCCGTCCGCGATGTGGTCCAGCGCCGCGCTGCGGGTCAGCGCGCTCACCGCCGCCTTGCTCGCCGCGTACGCCCCGAGGCCGGGCGCCCGCCGGTGCGCGCCGATGTTGGAGGCGATGTTGACGATGGCGCCGCCGCCGTGCCGCCGCATGTGGGCGATCTCGTGCTTCATCGACAGCCACAGCCCGGTGAGGTTGGTGTCGACGGTGCGCCGCCAGGCGTCCTCGGCCATGTCGCCTACGGGGCCGGGCGCCACGAGTATGCCGACGCCGTTGACGGCGACGTCGAGCGAACCGAGGCGGGCGACGGTCCGCGCGACCATGGCTTCCGCGTCGGGGCCGCGGGTGACGTCGGCGGTGACCGCCACCGCGGTGCCGCCGCCGGCCTCGACGAGGGCGACGGTCGCGTCGAGCGCGGCCCGCGTGCGGCCGGCCACCGCGACCCGCGCCCCCTCGCGGGCGAAGGCGAGCGCGACGGCCCGCCCGATCCCGCTGCCGCCGCCGGCGACGAGTACGGCCTGACCGCTGAACCTCTCGGACATGGGTGTCTCCTGGTGAGAATGAATGTTCTGGAAAGAGGTCGTACGGGTGCCGCGCGAACGACCGCGGCCCCGCTCAGCCGATGAGGGCGAGCACCTGCCGCGCCGCGTCCCGTGCCCGCTCCTGGTCGCCGCCGGCCTTGCCGACCACCCGCATGCCCTGGAGCAGCACCAGCAGCATCCGGGCCAGCGTCCGCGGCTCGCGGCCGGCGGCGAGTTCGCCCTGCGCCCGGGCGCGCAGCAGCGCCGAGGTCAGCGCGGTCTCCAGGACGTCCCAGCTGGCCTCGACGCGCCGGGCCGCGGCCGGGTCGTGCGGGGCGAGTTCGACCGCGGTGTTGGTCACGAAGCAGCCCCGCCGCAGGTCGTCGGCCGCCGACTCCTCGGCGAAGCGGGTCACCAGCGCCCTGACCGCGGGCAGCGCGGGTCCCGGCCGGGACAGTTCCTCCAGCAGGACCGGGTCGCACCGCTCGCCGTAGCGGCGCAGGGCGCGCAGATACAGCTCGTGCTTGCTGCCGAAGGCGGCGTAGATCCCGGCCCTGGCCACGCCGAGCCGTTCGACCAGCGCGGACATCGAGGTGGCCTCGTAACCCCGCTCCCAGAACAGCTCAAGTGCCGCCTGGAGTGCGGTGTCGGGGTCGAATTCCTTGGTCCTGGCCATGGTCGCGACCCTACGGTCAATGAGAACGATCGGTCAAGAAAGGCTGAATCGTCAATGGCGGGTTGACGACTGAGTGAGCGTCAACTTACGGTTGACGCATGACATCGCACCCGGTACGACTCGACGACCTCATCGACTACGTCAAGCAGCAGCACCCCGGCAGCGACCCCCTCGCCGACCTCGAACACGCGGTGACCGTCGCCGCCCACCTGGACGAGATCGCCGATCACCTGATCGGGCACTTCGTCGACCAGGCCCGGCGGGCCGGCGCGTCCTGGACCGACATCGGCCGGCACATGGGCGTCAGCAAGCAGGCGGCGCAGAAGCGGTTCGTGCCCAAGCTCCCGGAAGACCTCGGGCTCAACGTCGAGGCCAACTTCGGCCGCTTCACCCCGCGCGCACGCAAGGCCGTCGCCGACGCGCAGGAGGAGGCCCGTACGGCACGGCACGGCGCCATCGAGCCGGAGCACCTGGTCCTCGGCCTGCTCAGCCAGCAGGACACGTTCGCGGCTCGCGCCCTCATCGACCTGGGCACCACCCCGCAGGTGGTACGCGCCGCCGTCGCCACGGCCGGCGAGGAGGAGGAGCCGCTCACCGGCAATCTGCCGATCAGCCCGGACGCGAAGAAGATCCTGCAACTGGTGCTGCGGGAGGCGCTGCGCCTCGGCCACAACTACATCGGCACCGAGCACATCCTGCTGGGCGTGCTCAGCGACGACCAGGACCGCGCGGCGCAGGCCCTCACGGCCCTCGGCGTCACCCACGCGGCAGTCGAGGAATGGCTCACCGCCGCCCTGGCCAACCTGACCACCTGAACGGCCTTTGGCTATACCGCTGTGTTTGTGGGTCGGTGTTCCTGCTCGCCGGTTTCGCGGGTGGCCTCGTTCCTCGGCCGCCCACTCCACCGGCTCGGGCGTCACACCGCTGTGTTTGTGGGTCGGTGTTCCTGCTCGCCGGTTTCGCGGGTGGCCTCGTTCCTCGGCCGCCCACTCCACCGGCTCGGGCGTCACACCGACTTACGCAGCGCCAGCAAGCGGTACACCGGGTCCGCGCGGGGGACGTCCGGGTTGGGGAGCGCGGACAGCCGGTCGGCCAGTGCCGAGGTCTGGGTCTCGTCCAGGGCCAGCGCGGACGCGAAATAGCCGCGGGTCACGTCACCGGACGTACGGTACGGGGACCTGCCCTGCCCGTGGCCGGTGAAGCGGGCCTCGCCCACCCGGCTCAGGCCGTGCTCGCAGGCCGTGGCCAGCACCCGCGGCGCCGCGTCGTACGCCCTGCGCACCCGGTAGGGGGCGAGCAACTGGTCGACGTCGCTGTTCACATCGTGCCCCGCGTCCTTGTCGACGGTGGTCACGAAGACCCCGCCGGGCCGCAGCACCCGGGCGCACTCGGCGACCACCGTGAGCGCGTCCGGCAGCAGATGCAGCAGCCACACCGCGCTCACCGCGTCGAGCGACTCATCGGCGAACGGCAGCCGGTGGCAGTTTCCGCGCACCACCGCGCCGCCGACCCGCCCGGCCGCCGTACGCGCCATCTCGGGCGCCGCGTCCACGCCGAAGACCCGCAGGCCCGGCCGGGCCAGCCGTTCGGTCACCAGGCCGGTACCGCACCCGACGTCGAGCAGGGTGCGGGCCCGGTCGGGTACGAGCGCGAGCACGGCCCGGGCCGCCGACAGCGCCCGCGGTATGCCGCCCCGCGTCGCGTCGTAGCGCGCCGCCTCCACGTCATAGTCCAGCATGCAGCCGATGCTAGATGCCGCTGATGAACAGCAGCCTCTCCGGGGCTTGCGCCGCTGTTACGTATGGGATCAGCCGACCGCGTCCGGGTCGGGGCCGAGCCGGGTGCCGTCGTCCAGGGCGGCCAGCTCCGCGAGGTCCTCCTCGGGCAGCTCGAAGCCGAAGACGTCGATGTTCTCCCGGATCCTGGACGGCGTCACCGACTTGGGGATGACGACATTGCCCAGTTGCAGGTGCCACCTCAGCACCACCTGCGCCGCGGTCCGCCCGTGCCGTGCCGCGATCTTCCCGATCACCGGGTTGTCCAGCAGGCCTTTGCCCTGGCCCAGCGGCGACCAGGCCTCGGTGGCGATGCCCAATTCCGCGTGCAGGGACCGCAGTCCGGCCTGGGCGAGCTGCGGGTGCAGCTCGATCTGGTTCACCGCAGGCACCACTCCGGCCCCGGCCGTCAGCCGGCGCAGGTGCGCGGGCTGGAAGTTGGACACCCCGATCGCCCGCGCCCGGCCGTCGGCCGCGATCCGCTCAAGGGCGCGCCAGGTGTCCGTATACGCATCGCGCCGCGGCTGCGGCCAGTGGATCAGGTACAGGTCCACGTACTCCAGGCGCAGCTTGGCCAGCGAGCGGTCGAAGGCCCGCAGCGCCGAGTCGTGACCCTGGTCGGAATTCCACAGTTTGGTGGTGACGAACAGCTCCTCGCGCGGCAGCCCCGAGGCGGCCAGCGCCCGGCCCGTGCCCTTCTCGTTGGCGTACACCGCGGCAGTGTCGATGCTGCGGTAGCCGGCGTCGAGGGCGCTGGCGACGGCCGCGGTCGCCTCGCCGTCCGGCACCTGCCAGACGCCGAAGCCGAGCTGCGGCATCAGCACGCCGTTGTTGAGGGTGATGGCGGGGACCTGGCTCACGGGCGGTCGATCCTTACGTCGGGGTGGGGCGGGCTGCATCGGGGCACGGCGGGGGCGCCGGACCCGGCGTACAACCGGGCGGCCGATCGGCGCATTCCCGCGCCCCGCGGTGATCCGAGCCGATAGCCTCACGCGCGGGGACCCGGCTCGGCCCGGGCAGGGCGAGGGGAGCGGGACCGATGGCGGGCCAGAGCGGGCCGACGGCGACAGCGGGGGCACCGGCGGCGGACAGCCGCGGCGCACCGCGCCGGGGGCGCAGGGACCTTGAGGCGCAGCCCTTCCCGGACGTGCCGGCCGCCGCGGCCGCCGACCCGGCCGCGCAGCGCGAGACGCTGGCCCGGCTGCGCGCCTGGGCCGAGCAGGACGCCGAGGCCGCCATCGACTGGTATCTGCGCGACAAGCGGACCAAGCGCGCCGCCTCCCGGCTGCTCCAGGGCCTGGCCATCGCCTTCGCGGTGGCCGGCACGGCCGTGCCGCTCGGCACGGCCGCCTACGGCGGCTCGGGGCAGGGCTGGGGCTATGTGCTGCTCGCGGTCGCCGCGGGCTGCAAGGGCTTCGACCACTTCTTCGGGGTGTCCGCCAGCTGGATGCGGGACATCGGTGTCGCCCACGCCCTGCGTACCGAGCTGAACGCCGTACGGCTGGAGTGGGCCACCGATGTGCTGCGGGCCGGACCCGGCCTGGACACACCGGGCCGGTTGCTCGAACCGGTTGAGGTCGAACGGCAGTTGGCGCTCATCAACCGGCTGGCGGGTGCGGTCCGCAGCCACGTCGACGGTGAAACCGCCGAGTGGCAGGCCGCGTTCAGCTCCAGCACCAGCGAACTGCACGGCCAGGGCGCGCTGCCCGGCTCGGACCGCTGAACAGGCCGGGCGGGGACGGACATCAGGACGGGGGTGGGACGTCGATGCGCAGGACACTGACCGTGGTGACCCCCGACGGGACCGGGCACGACATCGAGCTGACCGCGCCGGAGTCCACGACGATGCGGCAGCTCGCCGAGCAGTTCTTCCTCGCATGGGGCGCATCAGGACCGCGCAACGGGTCGACCGGGACCGGACTCGCCGGACACCCCTCGCGCGACGATCTGCCCAGCCCCGCCCCGATGCTCTACATCGCCGACAGCCCGCTGCCGGGCGGGATGGCGCTCGGGGAGTCGCCGCTGCGCGACGGCGTACGCGTCGGCTCCGGCACCTCCTTGCCCGACGAGCCCGTCACCCGGGACGCCACGCTGTGGGTCGTCGCGGGGGAGGGTGCCGGTGAGGTGGCGCGCTTTCCCGACCGAGCGGTGAACGACCCGCGGTTCGGCGAAGGCGTTCTGGCGCGCTCGCAGGTGGAGGACTTGCTCCCGGTCAGCAGCGCTACGGGCATATGGCTGCGTCCGGACGCTCCCCCCGAAGACGCAGGCGATTTCTGGCACATCGGCGGCCCGTCGCCAACGGACGCCAGATGCCTGCGGTGGCGGTCGCGGGAGCCCGCCGAGCCCGACCAGCTGCCGCCCGGTGACGGCGGCACGCTGCTCTTCACCCGGCCGCCACGCCGCCGGCCGCGGCCCGCTCTGACCGTCCCCGACCTCCCGGCCACGGACCGCTGGTGGCACACTCCGGCGACCCGCGACCAGCGTGCGCGCAAGGTGCGCGAATCGTGGCGGGCACTGCGGGTGACCCAGCTCGCCGCCGGTATGCCGCTGGCCTGGTCGGGGCCGCCCCTGGCCGGCGCGCTGCGCGCGGCGGACCTGGTGGCGTACGACATCGCCGCGCTCCTGGACTTCTCCTTCCCCGATGCCGCGGCCGTCCGGGATTTCGCGGTGCTGCGCAGCCATCGGCTGTGGGAGCGCCGCCGGACGGACCCGGACTTCCTCGCCCTGCGCTGCGGCCTGCGCACCGCCGTCCCGACCGACGGCGGCGTGATGGACCTGTGGAACTACGCCTTCCCCGCGGTGGTCAGCCTGCCGCAGCGCGGGGTGATCGGTGTGGTGGGCGCCGGGGACCGGCCCCGGCGGCTCGCGGGCTGGCTCGCGCTGCAGACCGCCGTCCACCACAGCCCGGAGGACGTCGTCGTACGGGTGCTCACCGACACCGCGGGCGCCGCCGACTGGCGGTGGCTGCGGTGGCTGCCGCGCTCCTCCTCCGCGCTGGACGACGCCGACGCGCCCCGGGTGCACGCCGACCCCACGTCCGTGGCCCAGCAGATCGGCGCGCTGCTCCTGCTGCTGTCCGACCGGCAGAGCGCGGCGGATGCCGCGCGGGCGGCGGCGGAGCAGGCCGCGCTCCTGGACGACCTGCCGCGCCAGGGCGCGCCGCAGCCGCTGTTCGGGACGCCGGCGGCGGCCGGCCCCAAGGCCGCGGAGTCCGGCGGGTATCACGGCCCCGCCGTCGTGCTGATCCTGGACGGCATCCGGCGGCTGCGCGCGGTGCCCGGCGTCGCCCGCCTGCTCCAGGAGGGTCCCGCGGCCGGGATCTACGCCGTCTGCCTGGGCACGGAGGCACGCCAACTCCCGTACGGCTACGGCTGTCTGGTCGACATATCGGTCGACGGCGGCGGCCCGCGGATCGACTTCGGCAGGCCGTATCCGTTCGTGCCCGACCTGCCGCGCACACCGTGGTTCGAGACGCCGGCCAGGGCGCTGGCACCGCTGCGGAACGCCGACGCGGTCCAGCGCGCGCTGGATCTCGCGGACCGGCCGCTGCCGGAACTGCTCGGCCTGGAGTCGCCGGCGGACCCGGGGCCGATCGCCGCCCGCTGGTCAGCGGTGCCCCGGTCGACCACCGCGGTCGTGGGGCAGGCGGACGGGTCGCCGTTCGAGCTGGACCTGCGCAGGCACGGCCCGCACGCGTTGGTCGCGGGGGCCGGCGACTCGGGGCGCACCGCGTTCCTGCGCGGCTGGATCACCTCGCTCGCGATCGCCAACCGGCCGGACGAGATGATCTTCGTCCTGGTCGACTACAAGGGCGGCACCGCCTTCGGCTCGGTCGCCGCGCTGCCCCATGTCACCAGCCTGATCGCCGACCTCGACGGCCGCCAGGCCGAGCGGATGCTCGACCGCCTGCAGGCCGAGCTGCGCTCCCGGGAGGCCCACCTCGGCGCCCACGGGGCACGGGACATCGACGACTACCACGATCTGCGGGACCGCCGGCGCGAACTGCCGCCACTGCCCCGACTGGTGCTTGTGATCGCCGAGTTCGCCGGACTGGCCCGTGAACTGCCGATCGTGGTCGCAGGGTTGCTGAACCTCGCCCAGAGCGGACGCTCGCTGGGCGTGCACCTGGTGCTCGCCACGCAGCGCCCCGGCGGATCGCTCACCTCCGACATCCAGTCGATCACCAACCTGCGGATCGCCCTGCGGGTCGCCGGCGCCGACGAGAGCGCCTCGGTCATCGACGCGCCCGACGCGGCGGCGATCTCCCGGTCGAGCCCCGGCCGGGCCTTCTTACGCACCGGCGCGGAGGAACTGCGGGAATTCCAGGCCGCGTTGCCGGTCGTAGTGGGTTCCGGCCACCGGCCGGACCCTGTGATCGCGATCAGGGACCTCGACCCGGCCGGCCTGCTGCCGCCCGCCGTCACGACCGGCCCGTCCCCCTCCGGCGGGGCCGCCCCGGCGACCGACCTCGACCTGCTGGTGTCGGCGGTGCGCACCGCCGCGAGGCGCCTCGGGGTGAGGCCGCTTCCCGGGCCGCTGCCGGAGCCGCTGCCGAGAGTGGTCACCCTCTCGGAGCTGCCCGCGCCGGAAGGGGACCCGCGGGACCCGGCACCGGTGGCGTACGGGGTGCAGGAACTCGCCGACGAGGTCGGCAGGCAGCCGGCGCTCTTCGACCTCGCCGCGGACGGTCCGCTGGCCGCGGCGGGCGCGCCGCGCAGCGGCAGATCACAGTTCCTGCGCACGCTCGCCGCGGCCCTCGCCGTACGGCACAGCACCGCCGACGTCCACCTCTTCTGCATCGACTGCGGCAACGGCGCGCTCCAGGTGCTCAGCCGGCTGCCGCACTGCGGCGCCGTGGTCAACCGGGGCAGGCCCGACCACATGGCGCGGCTGACCAGCCGGCTCACCGCCGCCCTCTACCGCCGCCAACAGCTCTTCGCCGAGAGCGGGTTCAGCGACATCGCCGCCCAGCGCCAGGCCGTGCCCGAAGGGCGCAGGCTGCCGTACCTGGTGCTGCTGCTCGACCGCTGGGAGACCTTCGCGGAGTTCGCCGACCGGGACTACGGGCGGATGCGCGACGACCTGGCACTGCTGATGAGCGAGGGCGCGCGGGCGGGCATCCAGGTCGTACTGGCCGGGGAAGCCGACGCCTTCTTCACCGAACTGCGCGCCCCGGTGGCGGACCTGCTCGTCCTCGACCAGCGGGACAGACAGGCCTACGAGGCGCTGGGCGTCGAAACCCCCCGCGGCCACCTCGAACCCGGCCGCGCCCTGCGGGCGTTCAGCCCCGTCGAGCTGCAGATCGCGCTGCTCGACGGCGAACCCACAGGACGCGGCCAGAGCGACGCGCTGGACCGGCTGGCCGCGCGATTACGGGAGCGCGACGAGCATGTGCCGCAGCCCCGGCGGCCGTTCACCATCGACGACGCCCCGCGGGCCGCCGAGAAATTCCATGTGGGGTCCGGCAGGGGCCGCCCGGTCGGCCGGGAGGACGTCCTCGCATGGCTGCGCGACCGGCACGCCACCGGCGCCTCGGTCGCACTGCTCGGACCGCGCAGGGCGGGCAAGACCTGGGTGCTCGAAGAGCTGTCGCGGCGGCTGGCCGCGGAAGGCAGCCGCCGGGAGATCCACCGGCTGCTCGTACCGCCGCTGAAGGACGCGGTGGACAGCCCCGACGCGCTGGCCGCGCTGCTCGACCGCGGGATGCGGCAGGCCGGCAGCCCGGCCGAGGCACTGCTCGACAAGGCCGCAGGGACCGCGGGCGGTTCCCGGCTGGTCTTCCTGCTGGACGAGGTGGGGCGGCTGGCCGGCTACAGCCCGGCCGCGGTGTCCTGGCTGCGCGACCTCGGCCAGGCCGGTGCCTGGCTGCTCTACACCGGCAGCGAGAAGGACTGGCGGACCGTGGTGCGCCGGGCGCTGACCGTGCCGGGTTCCAGCTTCGGCAACGACGTCAACGCCCGGCTGCTCGGCCCGCTCGACCGGGAAGCCGCACTGGACTTCCTGTCCGGCACCGCGGCCAACCTCGGCGTGGCCCTCGCCCGCGACACCGCCGCCGCCGACATCGTGCGAACCGTCGGCAGCTGGCCCTTCTACCTCCAGGTGGCCGGCGACGCCGTGGTGAGTGCCGTCCAGGGCAACGACCTGCGCGCGCTGTCGGATTCCGGGGCACTGCGCGAACTGCTCGACCGGCGGCTGCTCACCGAGTGGTCGTCGTACTTCCAGTCCCGCTGGGCCGAGATCGGCCCGGCGGGACGGGCCGCGCTGCTCACCGCACCCGGCACCGTGCCCCGCGACGCCACTCCCGCACAGCGCGAGGACCTGCGCGAGGTGGGCCTGCTGCGGCCGGGCGAGGAGTGGCTCGACGACCCACCGCTGCTGGACTGGATCGCCAGGAACGAAATCCAACTGCGTGACGGGGAGCTACCTGCATGAGCGTCTTCCGGCCGAGCCAGTCCTACCGCGCCGACCTCGACATCAGGCTCGGCGGCGGGCGGACGCCCAGCTGGATCCGGCCGCCCGCCGAGGGCGCCGCGCCCAACAGCGCGGCCTGGCTGGTGGTCATGCCGCGCCGGGCCGGCAAGACCTGGCTGGCGCAGGGCATCGCCGATCTGCGGCCGGACGGCGGCACCGTACGGGTCGACCTGCGGTCCTCAGCGTCGGTGCGCAAGACCAGGCTCGGCTGCCTGACCGGCGTCAAGTCCGCGCCGCCGGTGGGGGAAGGGCAGCTGGTCATCGTCGACGAACCCGCACTCGCCCGGCCCGGCGGCCCCGGCCTCGCGCCCGAGGTGCTCGCCGAGGGCCTGCACCGGATCGGCGACACCGGCGCCACCGCCCTGGTCCTCGCCACCCCGGCGGAGAGCGCCCTGCTGGTCCCGCACCTGGGCCCCGACGCGAACAAGGACGTCCTGCGCCCGCCGGTGCTCGACGCCGGGGAGTCCGCGCGGATGGCGGCCAGGGCGCCGCAGTGGGCGCCCGCACTGGTGGACTGGCTGCGCGACGCGGAAGCCGGCTGGCTGCACACCCCCTTCCTGCTCGAACTCGTCCTGCACAGCGCCGAGGAGCGCCCCGCGCTTCGCACCGACCCCGAGGCGCTGCTGCGCGCCGCCGCCGAAGTGGCCGAGGACCGGCACGAATACATCCAGCAGTGGTTCCACAACGGGCTCGGCGAGCAGCACCGCGCCGCCCTGCGCGCCGCCCGCTGGCGTGCCGCCGGCCTGCCCGTCCCGGCCGATCCCGCCGTCCGCGCGACCGACGGCCCGGCGTCCGCGTACCGGTCCGCCGCCGGGGTGACGGCGTACGGGGCCGCGTCCGGCGGCGGGGCCGCCGCGTCCGCCGACGGGTCCGACCGGGGGCGCAACGGCGCCTCCCTCGCCGACGACCCGGTGCTCGCCCGGCACCTGCCCGAGGTGCTGCGCGTCCACCACATATCCGACCTGCACCACGGCGGGCGGCTGTCCGCCACGGTCGACGCCAAGGACCGTACGCAGGCAGGCCACAAGCTCGCCGCCCTCGCCGGCGCGGGCACCGCGCTCGACAGCTACCTGGACCACGTACGCCAACTCGCCGCGCAGGGCCGCGCCCCGCACCTGGTCGTCGTCACCGGCGACATCGTCGACCGGCCCTCCGACGCGCACGGCGCCCTGGCCCGCGCCTGGCTGGACGAACTGGCAGGACTGCTCGCCGCGCACCGCGACCTGCGCCCCGACGACCCGCGAATCCTGCTGGTCGGCGGCAACCACGATGTGTCCTGGGACCTGGCGCTCGACCCGTCGCCGCAGGCCAGGCACCACTGGTTCGCGGCGACCTTCGCCGGCCTGCCGCACCCCGACCTCCAGCTCGCCGACCTGCGGGCGCGCCGCCTCTACGTCGGCTACCCCGGGTTCGGACTGCGCTTCGCGCTGCTCGGCAGCGCGGAATCCGGCGGCGAGGCGGCCCGCGACGAGGACCGCGAGCGGCTGCGCGGCATCCAGGAGCGGTACGCGGCGGCGGCCGGCGGTGCGGGCGGCGACGGTGCGGGCGGCGGCGGTGCGGGCGGCGGCGGTGCGGGCGGCGGCGGTGCGGCCGGCGCGCCCGCCGACGTCGATATCGCGGCCGTCGTGCGGGACTTCGAACGCCACGACCCCGCCGTCATCGCCCGCGGCGTCCTCGACCGGCTGTCCGCCGAGCGCGGCTACGTCACCGTCGCCGCGCTGCACCACCCGCTCACGCCGGTTCCGACCGTGGAGGTCGCGCCTTATTCCGGGGTCGTCAACGCCGGGCAGGCCAGGCGCGCGCTCGCCGCGGCCAGGACCTCGCTCGTCCTGCACGGCCACACGCACGAGGCCTTCGCCGCCGCGGAGCGGCTGCTCGGGGCGGGGCCGCCGTGGACCGTGCGGATCGCGGGCGCGCCCGCGCTGGCCAGCCGGGACACCGATGAGCGCAACGGCTACAACGAGCTGTTCGTGGCCCGGGAGGGCGGCGGCACCCACACCCTCGCGGTCCGCACGGTCCGCCTCGACGGCGGCCAGTGGACCCCGGGCGACGTCTACGCCTTCCGCCCGGGCGCCCCCACCGAACGTACCCTCACCGACCTGTGCGCGGACGCCTGACAGCGAGCCCCTGCCCCGCCGGCGAGAGGGTCTCACGCGGGTGAAAGCCTCTCGCGGAGGTGAGCCTCGCGCCCGCGTGACACCCCCTCACGGACGTGACACCCCCTCACGGACGTGACGCCCTCTCACGCCCGGTACAGCGCCTCGATCTCCGACGCGTAGGTCGACTCGATCGCCCGGCGCTTGAGCTTCAGGGACGGTGTCAGCATGCCGCGCTCCTCGCTGAACTGCGCGGCCAGTATGCGGAAGGTGCGGATCGACTCGGCCTGCGAGACCAGGGTGTTCGCGGCGACGACGGCCCGGCGGATCTCGGCCTCCAGGTCCGGGTCGTGCAGCAGTTCCGCCGACTTGAGCCGCGGCTTGCCGCGCATGCTCAGCCAGTGCGTGACCGCCTCCGGGTCCAGCGTGACCAGCGCCGCCACGAACGGCCGGTTGTTGCCGACCACCACGCACTGCGCGACCAGCGGATGCGCCCGCACCCGGTCCTCCAGCGCGATCGGCGACACGCTCTTGCCGCCGCTGGTCACCAGGATCTCCTTCTTCCGCCCGGTGATGGTCAGATAGCCGTCCTCGTCGAGCGAGCCGATGTCGCCGGTGGCCAGCCAGCCGTCCCGCAGCACCTCGTCGGTGGCCTTGACGTTGTTGAGGTAGCCGGAGAAGACCTGCCCGCCGCGCAGCCAGATCTCGCCGTCCTCGCCGATCAGCACGGTGGTGCCGGGCACCGGAAGGCCGACGGTGCCGAAACGGGTCTGCTCGGGCGGGTTCGCCGTCGCCGCGGCGGTGGTCTCCGTGAGGCCGTAGCCCTCGTAGATCGTCACGCCCGCGCCGGAGAAGAACAGCCCGAGGCGGCGCTCCATCGCCGAGCCGCCGGAGATCGCGTGCCGCACCCGGCCGCCGAGCGCGTCGCGCACCTTGCTGTAGACCAGTTTCTCGTAGAGCTGGTGCTGCATCCGCAGCGCGGTGCCGGGGCCGGCCCCGGCACCGAAGGCCTTGGCCTCCACGGCTTCCGCGTGCCGGACCGCGATGTCCACCGCCTTGTCGAACGGCCCCAGCTTCCCGCCGCTCTCCGCCCGGCGGCGGGCGGCCTGGAAGACCTTCTCGAAGACATAGGGCACCGCCAGCACGAAGGTCGGCCGGAAGCCGGCCAGCGACGGGATCAGATCGCTCGCGGCCATGCTGGGCTGGTGCCCGAGCCTGATCCGGTGCCGGACGCAGGCCACCTCGACCATCCGGCCGAAGACGTGCGCGAGCGGCAGGAAGAGCAGCGTGGACGGCTCCTCGCCCGGCTTGCTGGCGAAGACCGGCTCCCAGCGGGCCACGACGTTGTCGGTCTCGGCCATGAAGTTGGCGTGGGTGATGACGCAGCCCTTGGGGCGGCCGGTGGTGCCCGAGGTGTAGATGACGGTGGCGACCGCGTCCGGCGTCACGGCCAGCCGGTGCCGCTCCACCACGTCGTCGCCGATGTGCCGCCCGGCCTGCGACAGCTCCTCGACGCAGCCCGCGTCCAGCTGCCACAGCCGGTTCAGCCGCGGCAGTTCGTCGACGGCGGCGCCGATCGTCATCGCGTGGTCCTCGTGCTCCACGACCGCCGCGACCGCGCCCGAGTCGTGCAGCATCCAGCGGACCTGCTCGGAGGACGAGGTCGGGTAGACCGGGACCGACTGGGCGCCGATCGCCCACAGGGCGAAGTCGAACAGCGTCCACTCGTAGCGGGTGCGGGACATGATCGCGACCCGGTCGCCGAAGCGGACGCCCTGGGCGAGCATGCCCTTGGCGACCGCGAGCACCTGGTCGCGGAAGGCGGCGGCGCTGACGTCGTGCCATGTGCCCCGGTCGTCGGCGCGGGCCAGTACGACCTGGTCCGGGGTCTGCTGAGCGTTGCCGAACACGGCATCCGCCAAACCGCCTGCCTGGGGTGAGGTGGCCAGTGGGGGGACGGTGAACTGACGCAACGGGTGCTCTCCTCGGACCGCTCAGTGCGGGGCCGTAAGTTACCCGATCCGCCGGGTCGGCGGGAGGGGCGGAAAGTTATCGGTGATTCGGACGTCTGTGCTGGTCGGGCCGGGTTTTCCGGCTGTGACAAGGAGGTCGGCTCATTCCCGGGCCCGGCGGCGGTACCGCGGCGGCGGCGGATCTCCACCAAATCTGCCCGCGCCGGTCACGGTCGCTCCACCCCCGGGGGTCTCCCGCGTCCCCTACGCCCCAGCCGGCCCGGCGGCTCACGGCAGCGGCCGGTGCAGCAGGTCGCCGCCGGCCAGAATGGCGTCGGCCAGCGCGTCGGCCGCCTCCTGCGCGTGTGAGTCCCGCCGGCCGTGCAGCAGGACGAAGTCCACCCCGCCGAGGTCCGGCAGCCCGCAGGCGCGCGCCTGCACCCGGACGAGACCGGCCGGAATCAGCCCTTGCGCATGCGCCATCACGCCCAGGCCCGCCCTGGCCGCCGCGACCAGACCGCTCAGCGACCCGCTGGTGCCGGCCACCTGCCACGCCCTGCCGTGCCGCTCCAGCACATCGAGCACCCTGGCCCGGGTCAGCCCCGGCGGCGGGAAGGCGATCAGCGGCACCGGCCGCCGCGGGTCGAGCCGCAGCCGCTCGCCCCCGATCCACACCAGCTTGTCCCGCCACACCAGCCGCCCCGGACCCTCAGGGCTGTGCCGTTTGGCCAGGCACAGGTCGAGCCCGCCCGCGTCGAGCCGCTGGTGCAGGGTGCCGGACAGCTCCACGGTCAGCTCCAGGTCCACCTCGGGGTGGTCGTGCCGAAAGCCCGCCAGGATCTCCGGCAGCCGGGTCGGCACGAAGTCCTCCGACACCCCGAACCGCAGCCGGCCGCGCAGCCGGGTGCCGGCGAAGAAGGCCGCCGCCCGCTCGTTGGACTCCAGGATCGGCCGGGCGAAGCCGAGCATGGCCTCGCCGTCCTCGGTCAGCTCCACCCCGTGGGTGTCCCGCAGGAACAGCCGGCAGCCCGCGGCCTCCTCCAGCCGCCGCACGTGCTGGCTGACCGTGGACTGCCGCAGCCCGAGCCGGTGCGCGGCCTGCGTGAAACTCAGCGTCTGCGCGACGGCAAGGAACGTACGCAACTGGGCCGGCTCGAACATGGCGGCACGTTATCGCGGTGCGTGATGGCAGTCAGGGCGGTAACCGGCCAACCTGATCGCGCGCCCTTGCGCCCGTACGCTGGACCGCGACCCGGCTCGTACGGCCGCCGTCGTCACAGCCGCAGGGCGGCCACCACCAGCACGGCGAGCGCCCACGAGGCGAAGAGCGCGTAGGCGAACAGCGGGCGGCCCCGGTCGCCGGCCCGCAGCTGCCGCAGCAGCACCCAGCAGAAGAACGCCGTCTCCGCGGCCCCGCCGGCGACACCCCAGGCGGGCCGCCGGATCCCGGCGATCACCGCCGCGGTCGCCGCCGTGTGCAGCACTCCCGCGGCCGGCACCACCCAGGAGTTCCTGCCCTGCCGCAGTCCCAGCCTGGTCAGGCCGTCCAGCCGTTCGACCCCCGGCCCGAACCGGGTCAGCGCGGCCAGCGCCGACGGCACCACTTCGAGCAGCAGCAGAACGGCCAGGACGGCACTCAGGGCGAACACGCCGGGCTCCTCGGTTCTGACGTACGGGCGTCGGGCCGGAAACGGCCGGCCGGCGACCGGCTCAGTGTGCCCGGTCGGACGCCAGTACGATACGGTCCTCGCCCGCGTAGACGTTCATCGAGTCGCCGCGCAGGAAGCCGACCAGCGTCAGGCCGCTCTCCCTGGCGAGGTCCACGGCCAGCGAGGACGGCGCCGAGACCGCAGCCAGCACCGGGATCCCGGCCATCACGGCCTTCTGCGCCAGCTCGAACGACGCCCGCCCCGACACCATCAGGATCCGGTCGGCCAGCGGCAGCAGCCCGTCCCGCAGCGCCCGCCCGACCAGCTTGTCCACCGCGTTGTGCCGCCCGACGTCCTCGCGGACGTCCAGCAGCTCACCGTCGGCGGAGAACAGCGCGGCGGCGTGCAGCCCGCCGGTCCTGTCGAAGACCGCCTGCCCGGCCCGCAGCCGCTCCGGCAGCACGGCCAGCAGCTCGGGCGTCAGCCACGGCTGCCCGCTGTCGGCGATCGGCAGCCGGGTCGTGGTGCGGACCGCGTCAAGGCTGGCCTTGCCGCACAACCCGCACGAGGAGGACGTGTAGACATTGCGCTCCAGGCTGATGTCGGGGACCGGCACCCCGCGCGCGAGCGTCACGTCCACCACGTTGTACGTGTTCCCGTCGTCCGCCGTCGCGCCCGCGCAGTAGACGACGTTCGCGACCTCGTGCGCGGCGGCGAGTACCCCCTCGCTGACCAGGAAACCGGTGGCCAGCGCGAAATCGTCGCCCGGCGTCCGCATGGTGATCGCCAGCGGGCGGCCGTTCAGCCGGATCTCCATCGGCTCCTCGGCGACCAGCGTGTCCGCCCGGTGGGAGGCCGCCCCGCCGCGGATCCGCAGCACCCGGCGCCTTTCGGTGGCCCGTCCCATCCGTCCTCAGTCCCTCCGTCGCCGTCCCCGCCCCCGGCCGTACCCCCCGCGACGGTGTCATAGGGTGATCGGGAATGTGCAGCTGTGCACCACGGACCTATCCAGGATGGCAGACCGAGATGAGCGACCAGCCGACCGCCGAGCGCAATCTGGTGGGTGATGAGCAGGCACTGCAGCGGCTCAGGGACCTGCGCGGCAGCATCGACAACCTGGACGCCGCCCTGGTGCACCTGCTCGCCGAGCGTTTCAAGTGCACCCAGCAGGTCGGCGAACTCAAGGCAGCCCACCACCTGCCGCCCGCCGACCCGGCCCGCGAGGCCGCGCAGATCTCCCGGCTGCGCCGCCTCGCCGAGGACGCCAGGCTCGACCCGGCGTTCGCCGAGAAGTTCCTGAACTTCATCATCGACGAGGTCGTCCGCCACCACCGCGCGATCGCCGCGCGCCCCCGTTCGGGCGGCGGGAATCGCAGGTGAGAAGCACCGCCGATCCTTGGTATCGTGGACCCTGTCACCACGACTTCGCGGTCGCGGCGGCACACCCGGTCCGGGTGGCGGAATGGCAGACGCGCTAGCTTGAGGTGCTAGTGCCCTTTATCGGGCGTGGGGGTTCAAGTCCCCCCTCGGACACCAGCAGAAAACCCCTGCGAGCAGGGGTTTTTCTGTTGTCCGGCCCGGCGTCGGTGCCGCGGCCCGGCTCCA
Source organism: Streptomyces sp. NBC_01477 (assembly GCF_036227245.1). Classification (GTDB taxonomy): domain Bacteria; phylum Actinomycetota; class Actinomycetes; order Streptomycetales; family Streptomycetaceae; genus Actinacidiphila. The sequence continues at coordinate 1,829,783 of NZ_CP109445.1, read as the reverse complement.
CGCCACAGACGTCCAGGCCCTTCGCGATGCTCCCGCCGCCGACGGCCACACGATCGTCTCCGCTCCGATCGGCGGCCCCTTCGGCCGGACCTTCACCTTCGCCGACCCCGGCGGCTGCCACGTCACGCCGCACGGCCGCGCCTGACAGGCCGAACGCCACCGGACAGTCACCGGCCCCCGCGGACCGCGACGGCGTGCAGCGGCCCTGCACCGGGTGCGCCGTCCCCCCCCTCGGACGCAGCAGAGGCCCCCCGGCGAGCCGGGGGTGGCGACGGCCTGCCCACCGGCAAGGACCGCGCCGACCAGCTCAAGGGCCTGGCGACCCCGCCGCCCGACAGCTCGGGCGGCTTCGACGTCAAGCCCTCGCACCTGCACTCACCTCCTACCGGGTGCGCGACGAGCAGTTCACGTACAACAGCGCCGCCAAGACCCTGATGGACGCCCTGTCGGGTCATGAGCAGCCGGCCGGCAACGGCAGCGGTCCCGACCAGCTCGCCGCCTCGTACGCCACGGTCGCCGCGCTCTTCTTCAAGGTCTGGGGCGACAGCGTGGCCAGCGTCGGCGGCGCCGCCGACGGCTTCACCGCGAGCGCGAACAACTACGCCGCCGCCGACTGGTACTCAAACCGCAAGCAGTACGGACCGCCGCCCAGCCCGCCGCCGGCCCGGCCCGGCTGGCGGGGGAGTTGCGCGAACTGCCGGCACTGGCGGCCGACGACGCCGACCTCGCGGGCGCGGTGGCCGAACTCGGCATGGAGGTGCAGCCGCCCGACCCGTACAGCGTCGGCGGCTGGCTGGCCCGGCTCGCCGACGAGGTCAGCGCGGGCCGGTGATCTCCGGCCCGCGGAGTGTGCCGAGCGGTTGTCCGGGGCCGGATCAGGGCAGTTCCGGCCGCCCGCCGACCACCGCCACCGCGGCGGCGCCCGCCCGGCAGCCCGCCGCCAGTGCGTCGGCGAGGCCGGCGCCCGCCAACCGGGCCGCGAGCAGCCCGCCGGTGAAGGCGTCGCCCGCGCCGGTGCTGTCGACCGCGGTGGCCGCCACCGCGGTCGTACGGGCGGTGACACGTCCGCCGTACGCGGCCAGCGCGCCGCCCGCGCCCAGCGTCACGACCACCGTGCCGCCGCGGCGGCTCAACTCGGCCGCGGCGGCGGCCGGTTCGTCCGCGCCGGACAGCAGCGCGGCCTCGGCGGCATTGGGCAGCAGCAGGTCGGTGCCCGACACGAGGCTGAGGAAGCGCGGCACACCGAGGCCGCGCAGGAAGCCCGCCGACGCCGGATCGACGCTCACCGGCAGACCGCGGGCACGGGCGGCCCCGCCGACCACGGCGGCCAGTTCGCGGCCCGGGTCGCAGAAGAACAGATAGCCGGACAGGTGGACATGGCCGACCCCGTCGAGCAGCGCGTCGTCCCAGTCGGCCGGGCCGAGCCGGAAGGCCGCGCCGCTGTCCGTGACCAGGGTGCGTTCCGCGGCGGCGTCGACCAGTGCGATCACCACCGCCGTGGGCTGCTCCTGGTCCACCCGCAGGACCGCCTCGACGCCCGCCGCCGCCAGGGCCGTACGGTGCCAGGCGGCGGAGTCCGCGCCCGCCCTGGCCAGCAGCCGCACGCCCCCGGGCGCCCCCTGGCGCGCCGCCCAGCACGCCACGTTCGCGCCCGCGCCGCCGGGCAGCACCGCGATACGGGCCGCCGTGTCGGTGTCCGCGGCCAGCGGCTCGGTGTGCCGGGCCACCACGTCGGTCACGACGTCGCCGACCACCAGCAGCCCGCGGCCCGCCCCGCTCACGGCCGCCGCGACCAGGCGACGGCGATCTCCCCGGCCAGTGCCACATTGCCGCGGACCGCGGCGAGATTCGCCTCGAGCGAGGCGCCCTCGGTGTGCTCGGTCAGATACGCCAGCAGGAAGGGCGTGATCGCCTGCCCGGTGACCCCCTCGCGGTCCACCGCCGCCAGCGCCTCCGCGAGAACCCGGTCGTGCAGGCCGCGGTCCAGCTGGCTCCCGGCCGGGACCGGGTTGGCGACGATCAGCGCCGACTCGTGTCCGCCGAGCGCGTCCTGGCCGCGCATCACCGCGGCCACCTCCCTCGCGTCCCGCACCGTCCAGTCCACCGGCTCGCCGGAGTCGGTCAGATAGAAGCCGGGGAAGCGGTCGGTACGGAAGCCGAGCACGCCGACGCCCAGGGTTTCGAGGCGCTGGAGCGTCGCGGGGACGTCCAGGATCGACTTCACGCCCGCGCACACCACGGTGATCCGGGTACGGGCCAGCAGCGGCAGGTCGGCCGACTCGTCCTGGACGTCCCCCCAGCCGCGGTGCACCCCGCCGAGGCCCCCGGTGCCGAACACCCGGATGCCCGCGCGGGCCGCCAGGAAGGCCGTGCCCGACACCGTCGTCGCCCCGCTCACGCCGGCCGCCATCGCCGGCGCCAGGTCGCGGAAGCCGAGCTTGCGCATGTCCGGGTCCCGGGCGACCCGCTCGACCTCGCCCTCGGTCAGCCCGACCCGGGGCACACCGTCGATCACCGCGACGGTGGCCGGTACGGCGCCCGCCTTCCTGACGATCTCCTCCAGCTCCTGGGCGACCCGCAGATTGCGCGGCCGGGGGAGGCCGTGCGCGATGATCGTCGACTCCAGCGCCACGATGGGCCGGCGCCGGCTGAGGGCTTCCGCGACCTCGGGCGAGGTCACGATCCCGGCCGGGCCTTGTCCCGCACCACGTTTCTCCATGCCCCCTACCTGGCGCTTTCCGGGTGGCCCCAAACATCTCCCGTGCGGGGCTCGCGGGGGCTGTGGCCCCCGGGTCCGCTGTGCGCCTGGCGCGTGGCCCTGGGCGAGTGCCCCTTGCGGTGCGTGGCCCTGGGCGAGTGCCCCTTGCGGTGCGTGCTTGTCCGCGGCGCCGCGGCGGCTTGTCGCGCAGTTCCCCGCGCCCCTGGGCGGCGCCGTCCGACGCGGCGGGGGCGAACCGTGTCCGGGGCGATTTGGTGCGGGCGGGGGGAGGCCGTAGAGTGGGGTTCACCGACGCGGGGTGGAGCAGCTCGGTAGCTCGCTGGGCTCATAACCCAGAGGTCGCAGGTTCAAATCCTGTCCCCGCTACCAATGGGAAGGACCCGGTGCCATCAGGCACCGGGTCCTTCGCCGTGCTCGGGGTCAGTGGCGCCGCTGCTTGGGGCGCCGCTCGACCGGTGGGTAGGGTGGAACGTCGCGGCCCGGCTGGTAGCGCGCCCCCTGCCGCATGTGCCGGACGACGATCACGCAGTCCGCCGCCGCTATCGCGGCGATCACCGCGCAGAGCGCCGCCCAGCCGGGCTGGGCGAAGAGCGCGAAGCCGATGGCCGCCCCGATTCCCCAGACCACCCCGCACACGGCGAGTCCGAGCCGCAGCCGCAGTGGGCTGCGGGCCTGTGTCGGTTCGTATCCGGTTCTGCGCATCAGGCGGCCCCCTCTCCCTTCCAGCATCCACCCTGGGCGGGCCGGACGAAACCGCTGCGGAAGGGCCGCCGCGCGGTCAGGCCGCCGGGCCGGGGTCGCGGAGCACCTGGTCGAGCACCGCGGCCCACTGGCGGACGATACGGCCGCGCCGGACCGAGTCGTCGCTGAGCAGATTCGCCAGGCCCAGTCCGCGCGCCATGTCCAGGGTCGCCTGTACGGTCTCGCGCACCCCGGGCCGCGACTCGTCGGCGCCGAGGAAGTCGACGGCCAGGCGGTGCGCCTCGCGGCCGATCCGGGCTTCGAGCGCGGTCACCCCGGGCCGCAGCCGCTCCTCCGCGGTGGCCGCCGTCCACAGGTGCAGCGCGGCCCGGAAGAGCGGCCCGGTGTGCACGGCCACCAGCATGTCGACCACCGCGTACGTGCGGCCGGGGCCTTCGCGGGGCAGCGCGCGGGCGTGCTCGCGCACCGCGGTCAGCCACTGTTCCGCCATGTGCGCGATGGCCGCGGTGAAGAGTTCCTCACGGGTGGGGAAGTGGTGCTGCGCGGCGCCCCTGGAGACCCCGGCGCGGGCGCAGACGACCGCGACCGTACTGCCCGACCAGCCGTGTTCCGCCAGGCAGGAGACCGCCGCCTCCAGGATGCGCAGCCGGGTGGCGCGGCTGCGGTCCTGTTTGGGGAAGCGGTCGGCGGCCGGGGTCACAGCGCCCATGGCGGGTCCCGGCGCTCCAGCGCGGCCCTGATGCCCTCGGCGGCCTCCGCCGACTCGAAGAGCCGGCCGCTCTGCTCCTGCCGGGCGGACGCCTCGGCGGCGATCCGCTCCCTGAGCAGGGCCGTCGTGATCTCCTTGGACGCAGCGAGCCCCTGCGGCGAGGATGCCCGAAGCCCGGCCAGGATGCCGTCGAGCGCGGTGTCCCAGGCGGTGACCAGGCCGATCCTGACCGCCTCCGCGGTGTCGAAGGGCTCCCCGGTGAGCAGATAGCGCTCCGCGGCCCGCCGGTCGGTCCGCGCCAGCACCGGGATGGAGGCCACGGACGCGGCCAGCCCGAGGCGTACCTCGGTGAAGGCGAAGGTGGCCGCGCTGCCGGCCACCGCGATGTCGCAGGCCGCGAGCAGCCCGAGGCCGCCCGCCCGCACGTGCCCGTCGGCCCGCGCCACCACCGGCTTGGACAGGGTGGCGATCCGCTCGATCAGGCCGACCAGCAGCCCCGGGCCGCGGTGGATGCCGTCGGCCTTGAGGTCGGCGCCCGAGCAGAAGGTGCCGCCGGTGTGGGTGAGCAGTACGGCCCTGACGCCCGGGTCGGCGTCCGCGGTGTCCAGGACGTCGGTCAGCTCTGCGATCAGCGCGGCGGACAGGGCGTTGCGGTTGTGCGGGGAGTCCAGGGTGAGGACGGTGATGGCGCGGTCGGTGTCCCGGCGCACCAGAGGCGCGGTGGTCACGGCGGATCCCTTCACGTCGGGCGGCGGGCGGTGCCCGCCTGCGGCCTTTTCCGCGGGCGGGCGGTCAGTATGGACCAGGCCGGTCAGTACGACTTCGGCAGCCCCAGGCTGTGGTGCGAGACGAAGTTGAGGATCATCTCCCGGCTGACCGGCGCGATCCGGCCCACCCGGGAGGCGGTGAGCAGCGAGGCGAGGCCGTACTCACTGGTCAGGCCGTTGCCGCCGAGGGTGTGCACGGCCTGGTCGACGGCCTTCGCGCCCGCTTCCGCCGCCGCGTACTTGGCCATGTTCGCGGCCTCGCCCGCGCCCATGTCGTCGCCGGCGTCGTAGAGGTACGCGGCCTTCTGCATCATCAGCCGGGCCAGCTCCAGCTCGATGTGGGCCTGCGCCAGCGGGTGGGCGATGGCCTGGTGGCTGCCGATCGGCGCGGACCACACCTGGCGGGTACGGGCGTAGTCCACGGCGCGGTCGAGGGCGTAGCGGCCCATGCCGAGGGAGAAGGCGGCGGTCATGATCCGCTCGGGATTGAGCCCGGCGAAGAGCTGGAGCAGGCCCGCGTCCTCGTCGCCGACCAAGGCGTCGGCGGGCAGCGCCACATCGTCCAGGAAGAGCTGGAACTGCTTCTCGGGCGCGGACAGTTCCATGTCGATCTGCCGGAAGTCGAAGCCGGGGGTCTCCCGGTCGACGAGGAAGAGGCACGGCTTGAGCCGGCCGGTGCGGGCGTCCTCGGTGCGGCCGACGATCAAGGTGGCGTCGGCGATGTCGACGCCGGAGACGAAGACCTTGCGGCCGGTCAGCAGCCAGCCGCCGGTGCCGGGGTCGCGGCGGGCGGTGGTGGTGATGCGGTGCGAGTTGGAGCCCGCGTCCGGCTCGGTGATACCGAACGCGATACGCAGCGAGCCGTCCGCGAGCCCCGGCAGCCAGCGCCGCCGCTGCGCGTCGGTGCCGAATCTGGCGATGACCGTGCCGCAGATGGCGGGGGAGACGATGAGCAGCAGCAGCGGACAGCCCGCCGCGCCCAACTCCTCCAGCACGATCGACAGTTCGGCGAGCCCGCCGCCTCCGCCGCCGTACTCCGCGGGCAGGTTGACGCCGAGGTAGCCCAGGCCGCCCGCCTCCTGCCACAGCTCGTCTGTCTGCTTGCCCGCCTTGACGGCCGCGGTGAAGTAGTCGCGGCCGTAGCGGCGGCCGAGCGCGCCGACGGCCTTGCGCAGGGCGCGCCGCTCCTCGGTCTCCAGCAGGGCGCTGTCGAAGGTGCTGCGGACGGTGCTCATGGTCCTGTCTCCTCCTTGACGACGGCGAGTACGGCGCCGAGTTCGACCTGGCGGCCCACGTCGGCGGTGAGTTCGAGCAGCGTCCCCGCGGCCGGGGCGGCGATCACGTGCTCCATCTTCATCGCCTCGAGCCACAGCAGCGGCTGCCCCGCCTCGACCCGGTCGCCGGGGCCGAACCCGGCGGTCCTGACGACGGTGCCGGGCATCGGCGCCCGCAGCGAGCCGGGCGCGGCGGACTGCCCGGGGTCAGGGAAACGCGGCAGGACGGTGAAGGCGGCGGACCCGAACGGCGAGTCCACGAAGGTCCGTTCCGGGTGCGCGGCGACCTCGAACGTCCGCCGGACACCGTCGATCTCCAGTGCCACCCGGTCGGCCGCGGCGCTCACCAGCCGGACACCGTCGAAGCCCTCGGCGCTCAGGCCGTCCCGGTCCAGCCGGTAGCGGATGTCGTACGCCCGCCCGCCCGGCTCGCTCACGAAGCGCTTCAGCTGCGGCTGCGACGGGACGTTCCGCCAGCCGCCCAGGCGTACCGGTACCGGCGCCCCGGCCGCCCCCGTACGCCGGGCCGCGTCCGCGAGCGCCACGGCCAGCGCGGCGAAGCGCTCGGCGTCCCCGGGACCGGAGCCGGAGCCGTCGGAGCCGTCGGAGCCGGAGGTGAGGCCGAGGTCGGCGGCATGGCGTTCGAGGAAGGCCGTGTCGAGCCGCGCGGCGGCGAAGTCCGGGTGCCGCAGCGCGCGGACCAGCAGGTCCCGGTTGGTGACCGGGCCGTGCAGCCGGGCCCGCTCCAGGGCGTGCGCGAGCCGCCGTACGGCCTCGGCGCGGGTCGGCGCCCAGGCGATCAGCTTGGCCAGCATCGGGTCGTAGTGCACCCCGATCCGCTCCCCGCCGGTCACCCCGGAATCCAGCCGCAGCCCCGCCTCGCGCCCCGGCGGCACCGAGAAGTGCGCGTCCACGCCCGGCACGTCGAGCCGGTGCAGCGCGCCCGGCTGCGGCTGCCAGCCGCGCGCCGGGTCCTCCGCGCACAGCCGGGCCTCCACCGCGTGCCCGCGCGGCAGCGGCGGGTCCTGCGGCAGGGCGGTGCCCTCGGCGATCCGGATCTGCCAGGCCACCAGATCGAGCCCGGTGACGCACTCGGTGACCGGATGCTCCACCTGGAGACGGGTGTTCATCTCCAGGAAGTACGGGCGGCCGTCCGCCGAGACCAGGAACTCGGCGGTGCCCGCGCCCCGGTAGCCGATCGAGCCGGCCGCGCGCACCGCCGCCTCGTGCAGCGCGGTACGCAGCTCGCCGGTCAGGCCGGGCGCCGGGGTCTCCTCGATCACCTTCTGGTGCCGCCGTTGCAGCGAGCAGTCCCGCTCACCGAGCACCCACACCGTGCCGTGCGCGTCGGCGAGCAGCTGCACCTCGACATGCCGGGCGCCCTCCACATACGGCTCGACGAAGACCTCGCCGTCACCGAACGCCGCCGCGGCCTCGGCCCGCGCCGCCGCCAACTCCCCCTCCAGGGAGGCCACGTCGCGGACCACCCGCATCCCGCGCCCGCCGCCGCCCGCCGCCGCCTTCACCAGCAGCGGCAGATCCGCCGCCGTCACCGCCGCCGGGTCGAGCGCGGCGAAGACCGGCACACCGGCCGCGGCCATCAGCTCCTTCGCCCGGGTCTTGGACCCCATCGCCTCGACCGCGGCGGCCGGCGGACCGATCCACACCAGCCCCGCCGCCGTCACCGCCCGCGCGAAGTCCGCGTTCTCCGACAGGAAGCCGTACCCCGGGTGCACGGCGTCGGCGCCCGCCGACAGGGCCGCGGCCACCAGCAGGTCCGCCCGCAGATACGTGTCCGCGGGCGCGTCGCCGGGCAGCCGTACGGCGGCGTCCGCCTCGATGACGTGCGCGGCGGCAGCGTCGGCGTCGGAATGCACCGCGACCGTGGCGATGCCCAGCTCGCGGCAGGTGCGGAAGACCCGCCGGGCGATCTCGCCCCGGTTGGCCACCAGTACAGAACCGATCGGCGTGCCCATCGGCCCGCCCCCTCCCCATCACCGACGGACGCCCGTCGCCTGTGGACACCCCGTCACATACGGAAGACCCCGAAACCGCCGCGCGCACCCTCCACCGGCGCCCCGTGCACGGCCGACAGGCACAGGCCGAGCACCGTACGGGTGTCGCGCGGGTCGATCACACCGTCGTCGTAGAGCCGCCCCGACAAGAACATCGGCAGCGACTCCGCCTCGATCTGCTGCTCCACCGCGGCCCGCAGCCCGGCGTCCGCGTCCTCGTCGTACGGCAGCCCGCGTGCCGCGGCGGACTGCCGGGCGACGATCGACAGCACACCGGCGAGCTGACTCGGCCCCATCACCGCGGACTTGGCGCTCGGCCAGGAGAACAGGAAGCGCGGCTCGAAGGCCCGCCCGCACATCCCGTAGTGCCCGGCACCGTAACTGGCGCCCATCAGCACCGAGATGTGCGGGACCCGCGAGTTGGACACCGCGTTGATCATCATCGCGCCGTGCTTGATGATGCCGCCCTGCTCGTACTGCTTGCCGACCATGTAGCCGGTGGTGTTGTGCAGGAACAGCAGCGGAATGTCGCGCTGGTTGGCCAACTGGATGAACTGCGCGGCCTTCTGCGACTCGGCGCTGAACAGCACGCCCTGCGCATTGGCCAGGATGCCCACCGGATAGCCGTGCACCTCGGCCCAGCCGGTCGCCAGACTCGGCCCGTACAGCGGCTTGAACTCGTCGAAGGCCGAGCCGTCCGCGATCCGTACGACCACCTCGCGCGGGTCGAACGGGGTGCGCAGATCGCCCGGCACGATGCCCAGCAGGTCCGCCGCGTCGAAGAGCGGCGGCGCCGGGTCGGGGCGCGGACCGGGCCCGGGCTTGCGGAGGTTGAGCCGGGCGACCACCCGGCGGGCGGTACGCAGCGCGTCCGGCTCGTCCAGCGCGAAGTGGTCCGCGAGGCCGGAGATCCTGGCGTGCATGTCGGCGCCGCCCAGCGACTCGTCGTCGCTCTCCTCGCCGGTGGCCATCTTCACCAGCGGCGGGCCGCCGAGGAAGACCTTCGCGCGCTCCTTGACCATGATCACGTGGTCCGACATCCCCGGGATGTAGGCGCCGCCCGCGGTCGAATTGCCGAAGACCACCGCGATCGTCGGGATGCCGGCCGCCGACAGCCGGGTCAGATCGCGGAAGAGGGCGCCGCCCGGGATGAAGATCTCCTTCTGGCTGGGCAGATCGGCGCCGCCGGACTCCACCAGGCTCACCACCGGCAGCCGGTTGGCGAAGGCGATCTCGTTGGCCCGCAGCGCCTTCTTCAGCGTCCACGGATTGCTCGAACCGCCGCGCACGGTCGGGTCGTTGGCGGTCACCACGCATTCGGTGCCCTCGATCACCCCGATCCCGGTGACCAGGGACGCGCCGGTGGCGAAGTCGCTGCCCCACGCGGCGAGCGGGGACAGCTCCAGGAAGGGCGTGTCCGGGTCGAGCAGCAGCTCGACACGCTCCCGGGCCAGCAGTTTGCCGCGGGCGCGGTGCCGGTCCTGGTACTTCCGCCCGCCGCCCGCCAGCGCGTCGGTGTGCGCCGCGGCCAGCTCGGCGAGGCGGGCGGTCATCGCGGCGGCGCGCTCGGCGAAGTCCGGGCCGCCGGTGTCGAGGGCGGTCATCGGTCCGCCCCCTTCGACGGCGACCGGCTGCCGCCCGGCGGCCCCGCGAAGGCCTGCGCGACCGACAGCCAGGCGTCGGCGTCGGGGCCTTCCGCCCGTACGGCCACGTCGTCGCGGTGCCTGCGGCGTACCGCGAGCAGGCAGAAGTCCAGCGCGGGCCCGGTCACCCGCTGGTCGGCGTCCGCCGGGCCGAAGGTCCACAACGTGCCGTCGGGGGCGGTCAGTTCGACCCGGAACTCCTCGGCGGGCGCGGGCCGCCCGTGCACCGCGAAGGCGAAGTCCCGTGCGCGTACGCCGATCCGGGCGACATGCCACAGCCGGGCGGTCGGCTCCCGCCGCACCCCGAGGGTGTCCGCGATGTCCTCGCCGTGCGCCCAGGTCTCCATCAGTCGGCCCGTCGCCATCGACGCGGTGCTCATCGGCGGCCCGTACCACCCGAAGCGGGAGCCGGGCGGCTGCGCCGCGAGTACCTCCCACAACCGGGCGCGGCCCGCACGCCACTGCGCCAGCAGTTCGCCGGGCGGCAGCCAGGCGCCCTGCTCGGCGCCCTCGTCGACGTACGTGCCGAAGCGCGCCGCGGCGGACGCGGTCTCGCGGGCGAAGGTGTCCGGGTCGGTGACCGCCAGCAGGGCGCGGGCGTCGGTCCAGGCCAGGTGGGCGATCTGGTGCGCGATCGTCCAGCCCTCGGCCGGGGTCGGCCGCGCCCACGCGTCGGGCTCCAGCCCGGCCACGAGGGTGTCGAGCCCTGCGGTCTCGGCGGCCAGGTCGTCCAGGACGGGCGTTTGCATGGGCGGCGCTCCCCGCGTAGGCGTGGGACGAGCGTGGCAGGGCGGCTTGAATCATTCAAGCCCGCACGCTTGATTTTCGGCTCCTCGGCGGTCGGCGGGCCCCCTCGTCGCGGGCCGGGCCACGCGCCCCCGGGCTGCCACTTGCGGTGGGCTTCGCACCTGCGGTGCGTCGTGGCCGGCCGCGCAGTTCCCCGCGCCCCTGCGGGGATGCCTCATGCGGTGGCGTGCTTGCCTGCGGCTGCGTGGGGGCCGGCCGCGCAGTTCCTCGCGCCCCTTGGGGTGGTGGCTGTCCGTTTCCACGCGACGGTTCGTCGTGGCTTGTCGCGCAGTTCCCCGCGCCCCTGGATGGCGTGCCCTCTGGCGCCGAGGGAGGTGGACGCGGCCCGCCAGGGGCGCGGGGAACTGCGCGCGCAACCAGAATGGCCGAAAAGAAGCGACGCCACCGCGAGTGCCACCCCCCCCGTGGGCCAGCCACGGCGTCGGGGCGGGCGTACCGCCACCGGAAGTGGCACCCTCCGCCGGGGACCCGGGGGCGTACCGCCACCGCGAGTGGCGGCCCCCGGGCTCAGCCGCGGCGGCGGGCGGGCGTACCGCCAGTGCAAGGGCACCCAGCAAGGGGGTGGGCGCGCCGCCGCGGCGGGAGAGGGTCAGGACTTGGCGCGCCGCGCGAGAAGAGTGGCGCGCTTGGTGTCGAAGCGCACCGCCTGATCATTCAGGCCGGCCATGAAGACGCCCAGCTCCTCCTGGGCCTGGAGACCCTCGGGGCCCAGGCCCGACACCTCCAGCACCTTGAGATGGCGCAGCACCGGCTGCAGCACATCGTCGTGGTGGATCCGCAGGTTGTAGATCCCGCCGATGGCCATCCGCGCAGCGGCCCGCTCGAAGCCGGGCATGCCGTGGCCCGGCATGCGGAAGGCGACGACGACGTCGCGGATCGCCCGCATCGCCAGGTCGGGCGCGATCTCCAGCGACGCGGCCAGCAGATTGCGGTAGAAGACCATGTGCAGGTTCTCGTCGTTGGCGATCCTGGCCAGCATCCGGTCGCACACCGGGTCACCGGACTCGCGGCCGGTGTTGCGGTGCGAGACCCGGGTGGCCAGCTCCTGGAAGGCCACGTAGGCCACCGAGTGCAGCATGCTGTGCCGGTGGTCGTGCTCGAAGCCCTCCGACATGTGCATCATGCGGAAGCGCTCCAGCTCGACCGGGTCGACCGCCCTGCTGGTGAGCAGGTAGTCGCGCATCACGATCGCGTGCCTGCCCTCCTCGGCGGTCCACCGGTGGACCCACGTGCCCCAGGCGCCGTCCCGGCCGAAGATCGTGGCGATCTCGTGGTGGTAGCTGGGCAGGTTGTCCTCGGTGAGCAGGTTGACCACCAGCGCTATCCGGCCGACCGCGGAGACCTTGGACTGGTCGGGCGCCCACGCCTCGCCCTCCATGACGCCGTCGAAGTTGCGGCCGTCGCTCCACGGCACGTACTCGTGCGGCATCCATTCCTTGGCCACCCCCAGGTGCCGGTTGAGCTCGCGCTCGACCACCTCTTCCAACGCGTAGAGCAGCGCCGAGTCGCTCCAGACGTCGGGGCGTGCGAGGTGGGGCGAGGTAACGGTCACGGGAGCTCCTGGGGACGGGAGGGACGGACGTAAACGGGGTTCGGTGCGGAAGGCCGAAAAAGAATGTGCGACCTACGCTCTCGTAAGTTACGCAACCGTAGGTTAAGGCGGCGTAAGAAGGCAACCCGTGTGCCCACCTGCGGCGCCCGCGGGCGGGCGGCGGCCGGCGGCCGCCGCGTCGCCGGAGGTCCCGGCAGCCGATAGGATCCTTGGCCTGATGAGTGCCACTCTCGTAGCCAGGAATCTCGCCGCAGGGCACGGCGACCGCGCGCTGTTCACGGGCCTCGACCTGGTGGTCGCGCCCGGTGACGTCGTGGGTCTCGTCGGTGCCAACGGCGCGGGGAAGTCGACGCTGCTGCGGCTGCTCGCCGGTCTCGACACCCCGGAGGACGGCACGCTGCGGCTCAGCCCGGCCACCGCCACCGTGGGCCATCTGCCGCAGGAGCCCGACCGCACGGACGACGGCGAGACCGTGCGGGACTTCCTGGCCCGCAGGACCGGCGTCGCGGCGGCGCAGCAGGCGCTGGACGCGGCCACCCAGGGCCTGGTGGACGGGGCGCCGGGCGCGGACGACGCCTACGCGGTGAGCCTGGAGCGCTGGCTCTCGCTGGGCGGCGCCGACCTGGACGAACGGGCCGAGGAGGCCACCGCGTCGCTGGGCCTGGGCATCAGCCTCGACCAGGAGATGTACGCGCTGTCCGGCGGCCAGGCCGCCCGCGCCGGACTCGCCTCGCTGCTGCTCAGCCGCTACGACATCTTCCTGCTCGACGAGCCGACCAACGACCTCGACCTCGACGGCCTGGAGCGCCTGGAGCGATTCGTCACCGGGCTGCGCGCCGGCACCGTCCTGGTCAGCCACGACAGGGAATTCCTCACCCGCACCGCCAACCGGGTGGTGGAGCTGGACCTGGCCCAGCAGCAGGTCGCGGTCTTCGGCGGCGGCTACGCCTCGTACCTGGAGGAGCGCGCCACCGCCCGCCGGCACGCCAGGGAGGAGTACGACGAGTACGCCGACACCAAGGCGGGCCTTGAGGCCAGGGCGCGCATGCAGCGCGGCTGGATGGACAAGGGCACCCGCAACGCGCTGCGCAAGGCCCCCGACAACGACAAGATCGCCCGCAGGGCGCGGGCCGAGGGCGCCGAGAAGCAGGCGGCCAAGGCCCGGCAGACCGACCGGATGATCGAGCGGCTCGACAAGGTCGAGGAGCCGCGCAAGGAGTGGGACCTGCGGATGGAGATCGCCGCGGCGCCCCGGGCCGGCGCGGTGGTGGCCACCCTGAACGGCGCCGGGGTCCGCCGCGGGGACTTCCGCTTCGGCCCGGTGGACCTCCAGATCGACTGGGCCGACCGGGTCGCGATCACCGGCGCCAACGGCTCGGGCAAGTCCACCCTTCTGGCCGCGCTGCTCGGCCGGCTCCCGCTGGACGAGGGCAGCAGCGCGCTCGGCCCCGGTGTGCTGGTCGGCGAGGTCGACCAGGCCCGCGGCCTCTTCCGCGGCGGGGAGCCGCTGCTCGACGCCTTCCGCGGCCCCGCCCCCGACCTGGACCCGGCCGAGATCCGCACCCTGCTGGCGAAGTTCGGCCTCAAGGCCGGCCATGTGCTGCGGCCCGCGGCCACCCTGTCGCCGGGGGAGCGCACCCGGGCGGCGCTGGCGCTGCTCCAGGCCCGCGGGGTCAATCTGCTGGTGCTCGACGAGCCCACCAACCATCTGGACCTGCCGGCGATCGAGCAGCTGGAGGCGGCCCTGGCGGCGTATCAGGGCACTTTGCTGCTGGTCACCCACGACCGGCGGATGCTGGACGCGGTGCACACCACCCGGCGGATCGCGGTCGCGGACGGCCGGATCACCGAGGTCTGAGCGCGTCGCGGGAGACCGGGAACCCGATCGGGCCGGGCTGCGTCCCATCCATGACCGCCGGGAAACGGTCGTGGGGAGGAGGCGGTGATGCGGCATCGGATGAGTTCCGTCGCGGCTGCCGGCGCCGTTGTCGTGCTGGCGGCGGGCTGCGGTTCCGCGGCCGGGGTGCGGGTGGTGCCGCCCGATCCCCCCGGCGGTACGAACGTCTCGGCGGACTGCGGTGACGTCGTCCTCGACCTGTCGAGCCAGGACACCCCCGGGGAGATCTGCCTGAGCGTCGGCAGCAAGCTCAGGCTGCGCCTCGGCGCCGGTGTGAGCGGCGCGTCCGAGACGGGGCAGGCGCTGGCCGAGGTCTCGCCGGGTGTCTACCGCGGTGTCGCCGCGGGCAGCGCCGGACTCAGCGGGAGCCGGCGGGTTTGTCCTGACGAGGCGGGCAAGGCGTCGTGTATGGCGATGACGCTGTGGAACATCACGGTGGACGTCCGATAAGCGCCCGGGATGCGGGGTTGCGCCCGGGAATGGCGGCGGACCCGGACCGGCAGTGGGGGCCGGCCCGGGTCCGCCGTCTTGTGCGCGCAGGTGGCGTCGCGTCAGCTGACGTTGACGGCGGTGTCGTCGATCAGGAAGGAGGTCGCCAGGGAGGAGTCCTCGGTTCCGGTGAACTTCAGGGTGACGGTCTGGCCGATGTAGGGGGCCAGGCTGACGGACCGCTGGACGTAGCCGGTGCCCTTGTTGATGTTGGAGTACGAGGCCAGGGTGGTGCTGCCGGCTGCGACGGTGAGCTTGTCGTAGGCGGTGGTGGTGCTGGTCTCGCTGCTGGAGATGTAGAGGTAGTAGGTGAAGGTGGCGCTGGTGCAGGTGGCGGGGATGGTCACCGACTGGGACAGGGTGTCGGTGTGGGTGGTCCCGTAGCCGTCGAGCCAGGCCTTGTAGGAGCCGGAGTGGGCCGGGGCGTCGGTGCTGTTGTCGATCGCGCCTGTGGACGCGGTCCAGCTGACGGCGCCGCTCTCGAAGCCGGGGTTGGCGAGCAGCTGGCCGGCGGTGCAGCCGCCTCCGCCGCCGGTGCTGGTGATCGTCCAGGTGAAGGACGCCGAGCCGCTGGCGTTGGTGGTGTCCTTGGCGGTGACGGTGACGGTGGAGCTGCCCACCGTGCTGGGGGTGCCGGAGATCACGCCGGTCGAGGCGTTGATCGTCAGGCCCGCGGGCAGGCCGGCCGCTGAATACGTCAGGGTCTGGCCCGACGCGGAGTCTGTGGCGTGGACCTGGACGCTGACGGCGGTGCCGACCTTGGTGGACTGGTTGCCCGGGCTGGTGACCGTGACGGTGTTGCCGCCGGTCGAGCCGCCGTTGGTGAAGGCGGCCGTGCCGTTCGGTGTGCCGAGGCCGGTCGGGCCGTCGTAACCCGCCGTCGCGGTGCACAGGTAGCTGCCGCCGCACGAGCCGTTGGTGCCGGTGGTCACGTCGTTGAGGGCGCTGGTGTGCGCGTACGGGTAGGAGGCCGGGGTGCTGCCCGCGGCCGGGGTGCCGGCCAGCGCGTAGACCGAGGCGATGATCGGCGACGAGGCGCTGGTGCCGCCGTAGACCTGCCAGCCGCTGGCCTGGTAGCTGTCGTAGACGGCCAGGCCGGTGGCCGGGTCGGCGACCGCGGAGACGTCGGCGACGGTCCGCTTGGCGCAGCCGGTGTCGGTCTGCCAGGTGGGCTTGGCGTCGTAGGCGGAGCAGCCGGAGCCCGCGCCGTCACCGGTGGTCGAGCCCCACACCTTCTCGGTCCAGCCGCGGGTGGTGCCGCTCGACCGGCTCAGCGAGGTGCCGCCGACCGAGGTGACGTAACGCGACGAGGCCGGGTATTCGGCGCCGTAGCCGCTGTCGCCCGAGCTGACCGTGATGGCCACACCGGGGTGGTTGAAGTACTGCGAGTCGGCGGTGGTGTCGCTGGAGTCCTCATCGCCGCCGTAGCTGTTGGACACGTACTTCGCGCCCAGGGTGACGGCCTCGTTCACCGCGGTGCCCAGGTCGTCCATGCTCGCCGAGGTGGCCTCGACCAGCAGGATGTGGCACTGCGGGCACACGGCGCTGACCATGTCGAGGTCGAGCGAGATCTCGCCGGCCCAGCCGGAGTCGGCGGACGGGTAGCTCGTGCCGCCGGTCTGGCTGACCTTCTTGAAACAGCCGTTGGACGTGGTGCAGGCCGGCAGGCCGTACTGGCTGCGGTAGGTGCCCAGGTCGGCTTCCGCGCTCGGGTCGTCCTGCGCGTCGACGATGGCGACGGTGGCACCGGCGCCGGCCGACGGCAGGGCGTACGCGCTCTGCAGGTCGGTGGGGCCGTAGCCGGACGGGGTGGCATTGGGGGAGATGCCGAGGTGGTGGACAACATCGGTACGTGCCAGCGCCAGGCAGGACATCTGCCCCGCGGTGGCCGGGGCCGAGCAGAGGCGTGCGGTGTGCGCGGCACTGGCGGCGCCGCCGGTGGCGCCGGTCGCCGCGGTGCCGGTGGCCGCGGGGGTGTTGGCGCCGGGGGTGGTGGCGACGGACGGGGACGCGGCGGCGACCATGCCGCCGGTGACCAGCGCGCCGGCGGCGACGACCGCGACAGCGGCGCGGCGGACGGCACGTCTGATCCGGCCGGGACTTGTCAGCTGCAATGAACTGCCCTCCATGGGGGGATCTGCTCCCGAGGGCGCCCGCGAATGATCCTTCTGTCAAGGTCATGACAACGGATCATGGAGCGGTATCGCCTGGGACTTCGTGTGGCGCACGTTCACTGGTGATCACGTTGACGACGGTTGTCAACTCCTGCTCACTGCCACCACGTTCAGTGGTGGCCGAGGATGAAGCTAGTGAACCCAAGCCCAAGGGACCACCGGGTAATGGCAAAGGCTTCCCCTCGAATCGCCACCGGCGATTTCCGGGCCCGCTTCCCCGGGACGATCAGCGCCGTATACGTTGTGGCGCCATGAGTACCGAGGAAGAACCCGTCAACGACCTTGTCGCGCTGGGCCTCGCGCGCTACGAGGCGCGGGTCTACCTCGCGCTGGTGCGCCGCGAGTCGTATACGGCCGCGGAAGTGGCACGCGCCGCCGACGTACCGCGGCAGCGGGTCTACGACGTGCTGGACACGCTCGTACGGCGGCGGCTGGCCACCGCGCACCCCGGGCGGGTGGCGACCTTCTCGGCCATCGCCCCCGAACTCGCCGTCGCCCGGCTGATGGCCCTGCAACGCGAACAGCTGGAACGCCTCGACCGGGTCTCGACCGCGCTCACCAGCGCGCTCGTCCCCGTCTGGGCGGACGGCCGCAACCACACCGTGCCGCTGGACTACGTCGAGATCCTGCGCGACCCCAAGTCCATCGCCGAGGCCTTCGCCGACATCCAGGCGCACGCCTCGCACGAACTGCTCAGCTTCTGCAAACCGCCCTTCGTCGCGCCCGCGGCCAACACCCCCGGCATCAAGGTCGCCCGCAGACTGCGCCGCTCGGGCGGCACCGTGCGGGCCATCTACACCCATGACGCGCTCGACGACGAGGACGTGCTGGAGAACGTACGGCGCTTCGGCGCGGCGGGGGAGGAGTGCCGCTTCACCGCCGAGCTGCCGCTCAAGCTCATCGTCGCCGACGCGCGCCTCGTGCTGTGCGACATGCCCGACCCGGTCGCCGGCGCCGGCACCACGACCGCGCTCTACATCGAGCACCCGGCGCTCGCCGCCTGCCTGCGGCTGGCCTTCCTGACCGTGTGGGACAGCGCGCAGACCGTCGCCGGCACCCTTCCGTGAGGGGGACGGCGGTGGCCGCGGGAGAGCGCCCGCGGCCGGATGCGACGCGGCGGCCCGGCGAACACCGCTGATGGCGGGGGTCCCGGGCTAGAGTGAGCCCGTGGCCGTGTTCCTGCTCGGAGTGGGTGCCGCCTGCTGCCTCGGGTTCGGATTCGTGCTGCAGCAGCGCGCGGCATCCCGCGCCCCGCTCGCGGATTTCCTCTCCTTCCGGCTGCTGCTCGACCTGCTCCACATGCCCGACTGGCTGCTCGGCGTCGGGCTCATGGTGTGCGGCCAGGTGCTGGGCGCGGTCGCCCTCGGCTACGGCGAGGTGTCGCTGGTCGAACCGCTCACCGCGACGAACCTGCTCTTCGCGATGGCGCTGTCCCGGCGGCTGACCGGCCAGCGGCTGGGCTGGAGCGGCTGGGCCGGCGTCAGCCTGCTGGCCCTCGGCGTGACCGCCTTCATCGTCGCCGGCCGGCCCAGGGGCGGCGGCACCGAAGCCGGGGCGCTGCGGCACTGGCTGGTCTTCGGCATCGTCGCCGGGCTCGCGATGCTGCTCACCATCAAGGCCCGCCGGCTGCCCAGGTCGGGCGAGGCGGCACTGCTCGGCCTGGCGGCCGGCCTGCTCTACGGGCTCCAGGACTCCCTGACCCGGGTGTGCGGCCAGATCGTCCAGGACCGCGGGATCGCCGTGCTCGCGGTGTCCTGGCAGCCGTACGCCGTCGGCGTCATCGGGCTCACCGGCA
Organism: Streptomyces sp. NBC_01477; assembly: GCF_036227245.1. Lineage (GTDB taxonomy): Bacteria > Actinomycetota > Actinomycetes > Streptomycetales > Streptomycetaceae > Actinacidiphila. The sequence goes on along the minus strand of NZ_CP109445.1, from coordinate 1,811,240 downwards.
TGCTGCTGGTGCAGAGCGCCTTCGAGATGGCGCCGCTGCGGATGTCGCTGCCCTCGCTGACCGCCGCGCAGCCGATCGCCGGGATCGTCTGCGGTGTCGGCTTCCTCGGCGACCGGCTGCGCTTCACGCCGGGCGCGCTGGCCTGGGAGGCGGCGGGCCTGGCGGCGATCGTCGTCGGCGTGGTGCTGCTCGGCCGCCATCCCGCGATGCCGGCCGGCTCGGCGAAGCAGGAGCCGATCGGGGCGACACGCTTGCGCTGAGCTTGACGGGGTCCGGGGCCGCGAGAGCCTCTCGCGGCGGTGCTGCCGGGTGAGGTGGCTGGTCGCGCGGTTCCTCGCGCCCCCGGGGGGCGGTGCCCGGGCCTGTCAGTTGGGCGGGGTCCAGGTGAAGTGGGGGGTGCGGGCGGCGAGGAAGGCGGTGGCGGCTTCCAGGGCGTCGGGGCTGTCGGCGGCCTGGGCGGACCAGTAGCGCTCGCGCTCGGGGTCGGGGGCGCCGTCGGTGAAGTCCTTGGCCGCGTGCTGGGTGAGGCGGGAGCGGGCGCCGAGCAGGGCGGTGTAGTCGCGTACCCGGGTGGCCAGCCCGTCGGGCGGCCACACCTCGTCGACCAGGCCGGTCCGCAGCGCCCGCTCGTGGTCTATCAGCTCGGCCGAGTAGAGCAGGTGCTTCGCCGTGGCGGGACCGGTCAGCCGGACCAGCCGCCGGGTGGTGGACGCCGGGTAGACGATGCCGAGCCGGGCCGGGGTCACCCCGAAGCGCGCGCCCTCCGCCGCGAAGCGCAGGTCGCAGGCCGCCGCGAGCTGGCAGCCGCCGCCGACGCAGTAGCCGCGCACCGCGGCGATCGTCGGCTTCGGGAAGGCGGCCAGCGCCTCCTCCGCCGTGACCGCGGCAGCCTGCGCCGCCCACAGCCCGGCGTCGTCGGTGAAGCCGCTGATGTCGGCGCCCGCGCAGAAGGTGTCGCCGGCCCCGGTGAGCACCAGCACCCGCACCGCCGGGTCCTTCGCCAGCGGCGCCAGCAGGACGGGCAGCGCCGCCCACATGTCCAGCGTCATCGCGTTGCGGCGGGCCGGGTTGGCGATCGTGACCGTGGCGGTGCCGTCTGCGGTGTCGACCGAGAGACCCGGCGGCATGGTCATGGAGGCTCCTCGAACAGGACGGGCGTCTGGACGGCACACATACGACAACGGGCGGTCGGAAGCAGTCGCCCGGACGACACTACCGGTCACCGCCAGTCGCAAAACGCTGAAAGGTGCGGACTTACGGTTTCCCGCCTGCCGCGACCCCCGGCATTGCGGACACTCGATGCCATGAGGCGGAATCCACCGGGACACCGGCGGGGCCTTTGGGCACACATACGCGAAGGCGATGGTGGATGCGGTCATGGAGGTGCGCGGGAGCATCCCGCACGAACAGGCCCCGGCCCCGGGGGCGTACGAGGGGGTGTGGCGCTTCACGGCCCCCACCGTGGATCCCTCGGTGCCCCTGGTACGGCACGGGGTGCGCACACTGGTCGCCGACCTCGCGGTGCCGGTCCACGACGACATCCTGCACGGCCTCCTGGTGATCGTCTCCGAGCTGGTCACCAACGCCGTGAAGCACGCGGCGGTCCTGTCGCCGGAGCTGGGCGTCGAGGTCGCGGTCGGCCCCGACTGGATCCGGGTCGCCGTCGAGGACCAGCACCCGTACCGCCCCAAGGTGCTGGAGACCGACCACGCCAGGACCGGCGGGCGCGGGCTGCTGCTGGTGCACGCGATCGCCACGGAGGCGGGCGGCAGCTGCGGCATCGTGCAGACCGCGACCGGCGGCAAGATGATCTGGGCCGCCCTGCCGTTGCGGCCGCCCGACGGCTGACCGGCTACCAGCCCGCCCGGTCCCCGGTGACCTCGCGCACCGTCGGCAGCGCCGTGTCGAGCACCGAACCGAACCACGCGGAGAACGTCCCCTCGGCGCGCAGCTTCGCCAGCTCCGAGGGGCCGGCGAAGGCGGTGTCGTCGATCTCCTCGGGGTCGGGGTCCAGCGGGCCGCGTACCAGCCCCACGTACAGGTGGTTGAACTCCTGCTCCACCAGGCCCGACGCCGGGTCCGGGTGGTTGTAGCGCACGGTCCCCGCCTCGCGCATCAGCGCCGGCGCGACCCCCAGCTCCTCCGCGGTGCGCCGGGCGGCGGCGACGAAGGGCTGCTCACCGGGATAGGGGTGGCCGCAGCAGGTGTTCGACCACACGCCGGGCGAGTGGTACTTGCCCAGCGCCCTGCGCTGGAGCAGCATCCGGCCGGCGTCGTCGAAGAGGAAGACCGAGAACGCCCGGTGCAGCCGGCCGGGCGCCAGGTGCGCCGACAGCTTCTCCGCTGTGCCGATCGTCACACCGTTCTCATCGACGAGTTCGAGCATGATCGGCTCCGCGGCGCCGCCGGGAGGCGGCGGACCTGCGGGGGAGCCGGGTCGGTCGGTGGCAGGGCTGCTGGGCATGACCATCCTTCGCGTTCGGCGGCAAGTCCTCAGTCTGCCTCACATGAGCTGCCGGTAATCGCGGACGCCGTATTCGGCGCACACCGGCGCACCGGCCGCGCGCCGCCGCGCCCTCAGTGGCACAGCCGCGCCTCGTGCTCGGCGTGCCCGGCCGGCTCCAGCTGGAAGGTGCAGTGCTCGACGTCGAAGTGGGTGCCGAGGCAGCCCTGCAGGTCGTGCAGCATCTTCTCGTAGCCCACCGCCTCCAGCACGTCCTGGCTGACCACCACGTGCGCGGACAGCACCGGCATGCCCGAGGTGATCGTCCAGGCGTGCAGGTCGTGCAGGCCCTCCACCCCCTTGAGCCCCTCGATGTGCCGCCGCACCGCCGCCATGTCCACGTTCTTGGGCGCCGCTTCGAGCAGCACGTCCACGGCCTCGCGCAGCAGCCGCCAGGTGCGCGGCACGATCAGCAGGCCGATCAGCAGCGACGCCACGGCGTCGGCCTGCCGCCAGCCGGTGGCCAGGAAGATCCCGGCCGCCACGACGACCGCCAGCGAGCCCAGCGCGTCCGCCATGACCTCGAGGAAGGCGCCGCGGACGTTCAGGCTCTCCTTCTGGCCGCGCATCAGGACCAGCAGCGACACCGTGTTCGCGACCATGCCGATCAGCCCGAAGACGATGGTGGCCCCGCCGTCGAAGTGCTGCGGCGAGATCAGCCGGCTGATGCCCTCGGCGAAGATGAAGGCGCCGACCCCGAACAGCAGCACCGCGTTGAGCACCGCCGCCAGGATCTCGGCGCGCGCGTAGCCGAAGGTGCGGCGCTCGCTCGCCGGGCGGCCCGCGATGTGGACGGCCAGCAGCGCCATCGCGATGCCAGCCGCGTCGGTGGCCATGTGCCCGGCGTCGGCGAGCAGCGCGAGCGAACCGGTGAGCGCGCTGCCGACCACCTCGGTGGCCAGCACCAGCACGGTGATGCCCAGCGCCACCCGCAGCCTGCCGCGGTGTGCGGCGGTCGCGGTGCCGTGGCCGTGCGCGTGGCCGGCCCCATGGCTGTGCCCTGCCCCCATCGGCGCGTCCCCTTCCCTTGTGCGCTGCGATGTGCCGCTTCCGTGTTCCGGGCCGCCGCCGGAGTCCCGCGCCCGGGACTTCCCGCCGCGGCGGTCAGTCAACACCGGTCACCCATTGTGGGCAAGCCGGTACTGGAGACCGTTGTCATGTGCGGTGACCTGCGGTGATGAGCCACGCGGCAAGGGCGCGGGAAGGCCACCCGAGGTCACCCGTACGGCGTACGGGGGACGCTGGTTGTCCGGGCGGCGCCGATCGCGCATGATGATCACACCGTGCGCGCCAAGTCTGGGCGAATAGTCGGTGAACGACCTCTGTCGTTCATCCGATAGCCTCTGCCGTCGTGCCGGGCGCCCGGCTGCTCCGCCGCCGACCGCCCGCGGGCACGGTCTTCGCACGCTTCCAGGGAGTGGGTTCCTCTGCCGACCGCTATTCTCACCGGCCCGCCCGCCGCAGGGTCGCCGTCACCGCTGACGGACGACCTGCGGGCGCTGGGATTCCAGGTCGTCGAGGCGGACACGCCGGACGCCGTCGCGGCCCGGCTCACCGCGGCGCCGGCCGGCGACCGGGTCGCCGTGGTGGACCGCCGCTTCCGCGGCCACCGGCACGCGCTGCGGCTGGCGCTCACCGACCCGCGGTTCGACACCGCCGCGGTCCCCGGCGCCCTGACCGCCCGCCCCGCCGCCCGGCAGGCCCTGGTCCGCGCCCTGGCGGCGCTCCCGGCCGGGCGCTCCGGCGGCCCGTCCGCCTACGGCGGCGGCTCCTCCGCCGGCGGCGCGTCCGCCGCGGACACCGCGACCGGCACGCACACCGCGGCCAGGACCGCCACCGCCACCACGGCCCAGAACGCCGCCGTACCGCTCCCCGCCCCCCGCAGCGGCCCCGCCGACGACGTCCTGCCCGACGCCCTGGCCGCGGCCCTGGCCGCGACGGGCGAGCCGCCGTACCGCCCCGAGCTGGGCGTCCTGGTCGCCGAGGTGGCCACCGACCGGGCCGCCGCCGAGGCGGCGGGCACCGCGATCGCCGCCGTCGACGAGGAGTCCGTACGGCTGCGCAGCGCGGTCAAGGCCCGCGACGGCTTCTTCACCACGCACTGCATCAGCCCCTACTCGCGCTATCTGGCCCGCTGGTGCGCCCGCCGCGGGCTGACCCCCAACCAGGTCACCACCGCCTCGCTGCTGGTCGCGCTGATCGCCGCCGGGTGCGCCGCCACCGGCACCCGCGCCGGATACGTCGCCGCCGGTGTGCTGCTGCTCGCGTCGTTCGTGCTGGACTGCACCGACGGCCAGCTGGCCCGCTACTCGCTGCAGTATTCGACGCTCGGCGCCTGGCTGGACGCCACCTTCGACCGCGCCAAGGAGTACGCCTACTACGCCGGGCTCGCGCTGGGCGCCGCCCGCGGCGGCGACGACGTGTGGGCGCTCGCGCTGGGCGCCATGGTGCTGCAGACCTGCCGCCATGTCGTCGACTTCTCCTTCAACGAGGCCAACCACGACGCCACCGCCAACACCAGCCCCACCGCCGCGCTGTCCGACAAGCTGGACAGCGTCGGCTGGACGGTCTGGGTGCGGCGGATGATAGTGCTGCCGATCGGCGAGCGCTGGGCGCTGATAGCGGTGCTCACCGCGGTCAGCACCCCCCGCGTCACCCTCGTGGTCCTGCTCGTCGGCTGCACGCTCGCCGCCGGCTACACCACCGCGGGCCGGGTGCTGCGCTCGCTGACCCGCAGGGCCCGCCGCACCGACCGGGCAGCGCGGGCGCTGGACGACCTCGCCGACAGCGGCCCGCTGGCCGAGGTGCTGTCCGCGGTGCTGCGCCCGCTGGCCCGCCGGATGCCGCCCTTCGCCGCGCCCGCCGTGGCCGTGCTCGCCGCCGCCGGGGTGACCGCCACCGCGGCGCTCGCCCCGCACGGCAGCTGGTACCCGGTGGTCGCCGCCGCGCTCTACGTCGTCACCTCGGCCTTCGCCGTCGCGCTGCCGCTCAAGGGCGCGCTGGACTGGCTGGTGCCGCCGATGTTCCGGGCCGGGGAGTACGGCACGGTGCTCGCGCTCGCCGCGGTCTCCGGCGTGAACGGAGCGTTGCCTGCCGCTTTCGGGCTGGTGTCGGCCGTCGCCTACCATCACTACGACACGGTGTACCGCATACGCGGCGGCGCCGGCGCACCCCCGCGGGCCGTGGTGCGGACGGCAGGCGGCCACGAGGGCCGCACGCTGATCGTGGCCCTGGCCGCAGCCGTCGCCGCACACCGTACGGGCTTCACGGTCACGCTGACGGTGCTCGCCCTAGCCATCGCGCTGCTGGTCCTCGTCGAGAGCATCCGTTTCTGGGTGACCTCGGGGGCCGCCGCAGCCGTACACGACGAATCAGGAGAACCCGCATGATCGGCCTTGTGCTGGCAGCCGGCGCAGGCAGGCGCCTGCGTCCCCACACGGACACCCTGCCCAAGGCCCTGGTGCCGGTCGGCCCGGAGGGCGCGCGGGACAGCCTGACCGTGCTCGACCTGACGCTGGCGAACTTCGCCGAGGTCGGCCTCACCGAGGTCGCGGTCGTCGTCGGCTACCGCAAGGAAGCCGTCTACGCGCGCAAAGCGGACCTCGAAGCGCGCTACGGACTGAAGCTCACCCTGATCGACAACGACAAGGCCGAGGAGTGGAACAACGCCTACTCCCTGTGGTGCGCCCGTGACGTGATCCGGCAGGGTGTGATTCTGGCCAACGGCGACACCGTCCACCCGGTCTCGGTGGAGCGGACGCTGCTCGCCGCCCGCGGCGAGGGCAAGCGGATGATCCTGGCGCTCGACACCGTCAAGCGGCTCGCCGACGAGGAGATGAAGGTCGTCGTGGAGCCCGGCAAGGGCGTACGGCGGATCACCAAGCTGATGGACCCGGCCGAGGCGAGCGGCGAGTACATCGGTGTGACCCTCATCGAGGCCGAGGCGGCGGCCGACCTCGCCGACGCGCTCAAGACCACCTTCGAGCGCGACCCCGACCTGTACTACGAGGACGGCTACCAGGAGATGGTCGACCGCGGCTTCACCGTGGACGTCGCTCCGATCGGTGACGTGGCCTGGGTCGAGATCGACAACCACGACGATCTCGCCAGGGGCCGGGAGATCGCGTGCCAGTACTGACCCGGCTGATCCCCTCGCCGGTCGTCGTCGACATCAGGACCGGGGCGCTCGCCGACCTGTCCCGGCTGCTGGCCGACCAGCGCATCTCCACCTCGGGCAAGCTCGCGCTGGCCGTCAGCGGCGGCTCGGGCGCCCGGCTGCGCGAGGCGCTGGCGCCGGAACTGCCGGGGGCCGACTGGTTCCCGGTCGAGGGCGGCACCATCGACGCCGCGGTCAAGCTCGCCGACGCCATGCGCGGCAAGCGCTACGACGCGGTCGTCGGCCTCGGCGGCGGCAAGATCATCGACGTCACCAAATACGCCGCCGCACGGGTCGGCCTGCCCATGGTCGCGGTCGCCACCAACCTCTCGCACGACGGCATCTGCTCCCCGGTGTCCACCCTGGACAACGACAACGGCCGCGGCTCCTACGGCGTCCCCACCCCGATCGCCGTGGTCATCGACCTCGGCGTCATAAGGGAGGCGCCGGCCCGCTACGTACGGGCCGGGATCGGCGACGCCGTCTCCAACCTGTCGGCCATCGCCGACTGGGAGCTGTCCCACCGCGAGACCGGCGAACCGGTCGACGGGCTGGCCGCGGCGATGGCCCGCAGCGCGGGCGAGGCCGTCCTGCGGCACCCCGGCGGCATCGGCGACGACGCCTTCCTCGGCACCCTTGCCGAGGCCCTGGTGCTGTCCGGTATCGCCATGTCGATCAGCGGCGACACCCGGCCGTCCTCCGGCGCCTGCCACGAGATCAGCCACGCCTTCGACCTGCTCTTCCCCGACCGGGCCGCCGCGCACGGCGAGCAGGTCGGCCTCGGCGCCGCCTTCGCCATGTACCTGCGCGGCGCCCGCGAGGAGTCGGGCCTGCTCGCCCAGACGCTGAGCCGGCACGGCCTGCCCGTGAAGCCCACGGAGATGGGCTTCACCGAGGCGGAATTCGCCCGGGCGGTGCACTACGCCCCGCAGACCCGCCCCGGCCGCTTCACGATCCTGGAACACCTCGACCTGTCCGACACCGAGATCAGGGACGCATACGCCGACTATGCCAAAACCATCAGTAGCTGAACTGCGCCCGGTCGTTCACCCCCCGGGGGTCAAGGACCGGCGCAGCGGCGAGCACTGGGCCGGCCGGCTCTACATGCGCGAGCTCTCGCTGCGTATAGACCGGCACCTGGTGCCCACCCGGATCACGCCCAACCAGCTGACGTACCTGATGACCGTCTTCGGCGTGCTCGCCGCCCCGGCGCTGCTCGTGCCGGGGATCGGCGGCGCCGTCCTCGGTGTGCTGATGGTCCAGCTGTACCTGCTGCTCGACTGCGTCGACGGCGAGATCGCCCGCTGGAAGAAGCAGTTCTCGCTCAGCGGCGTCTACCTCGACCGGGTCGGCGCCTACCTGTGCGACGCCGCGGTCCTGGTCGGCTTCGGACTGCGCGCCGCCGACCTGTGGGGCGACGGCCGGATCGACTGGCTGTGGGCCTTCCTGGGCACCCTCGCCGCCCTCGGCGCGATCCTGATCAAGGCCGAGACCGACCTGGTCGGCGTGGCACGCCACCAGGGCGGGCTGCCGCCGGTCAAGGAAGCGGCGTCGCAGCCGCGCTCCTCCGGCCTCGCCCTGGCCCGCAGGGCCGCCGCCGCGCTCCAGTTCCACCGGCTGGTGCTGGGCGTCGAGGCCTCGCTGCTCATCGTGGTGCTGGCGATCGCCGACCAGGTCCGCGGCGACCTGTTCTTCACCCGGCTCGGCGTGGCCGTACTGGCCGGAATCGCACTGGTGCAGACCCTGCTGCACCTCGTATCGGTCCTCGCTTCCAGCAGACTGAAATGAGGCGGACATGAGCGAACCGCTCAAGGTCGGCGCGGTCGTCATCACCATGGGCAACCGGCCGGCCGAGCTGCAGGACCTGCTGGACTCGGTCGCCAAGCAGCAGGGCCCCGTGGTCGAGGTCGCCGTGGTCGGCAACGGCGCCCCGCTGCCGGTGCTGCCCGACGGGGTGCGCACCGCGGAGCTGCCGGAGAACCTGGGCATCCCCGGCGGGCGCAACGTCGGCATCGACCTGTTCGGCCCGGACGCGGCCGACGTCGACGTGGTGCTCTTCCTCGACGACGACGGGCTGCTGCCCGGCGACGACACCGCCGAGCTGGTCAGGGCGGCGTTCACGGCCGACCCGCAGCTGGGCATCATCAGCTTCCGGATCGCCGACCCGGACACCGGGGTCACCCAGCGCCGCCACGTCCCCCGGCTGCGCGCGGCCGACCCGATGCGCAATTCGCGGGTCACCACCTTCCTCGGCGGTGCCTGCGCGGTCCGCAGCCGGGTGATCCAGCAGGTCGGTCCGCTGCCGGCGGAGTTCTTCTACGCCCACGAGGAGACCGACCTCGCCTGGCGCGCGCTCGACGCGGGATGGATGATCGACTACCGTTCCGACCTCGTACTGCACCACCCGACCACCTCGCCGGCCCGGCACGCGGTCTACCACCGGATGGTGGCCCGCAACCGGGTGTGGCTGGCCCGGCGCAATCTGCCGTGGCCGCTGGTACCGGCCTACCTCGGAGTGTGGTTCGCCCTGACGCTGCTGCGGCGGCCGTCCGGTCCGGCGCTGCGTGCCTGGCTCGGCGGTTTCCGCGAGGGCTGGACCACCCCCTGCGGTGAGCGGCGGCCGATGAGATGGCGGACGGTCTGGCGGTTGACGCGACTGGGCCGACCCCCGATCATCTGACAAGCTCGGACCTGAGAGCATCAGGCGCAGCCCGGGAATCCCCTGCACCCGGCGCGCACCTTGAGGACGAAAGTGTCAACTGTGAGCGAGACAACGCACAATGGTGCGGTCGCCGTCGGTGCCCCGCCGGCACCCACGGCCGATGACGGCCTCAGTCCCTCCCAGCTCGCCGCCAAATACGGGCTGAGCGTCAGCGGCGCCCGGCCGGGGCTGGCGGAATACACCCGGCAGCTGTGGGGCCGCCGACATTTCATCAACGAGTTCGCCAAGGCACGTACTGCGGCGCAGTACACCCAGGCCCGCCTCGGCCAGCTCTGGCAGGTCATGACACCGCTGCTGAACGCGGCCGTCTACTACCTGATCTTCGGTGTACTGATCGGTACCAGGAAGGGCGTCGACAACTTCATCGCCTTCCTGGTCACCGGCATCTTCATCTTCACCTTCACGCAGTCCTCGGTGATGAGCGGCGTCCGGGCGGTGTCGGGCAACCTCGGCCTGATCCGGGCGCTGCACTTCCCGCGCGCCTCGATGCCGATCGCGTTCACGCTGATGCAGCTCCAGCAGCTGATGATGTCGATGTTCGTGCTCGTCGCGATCGTGCTGATGACCGGTGAGGTGCCGGACGCCTCCTGGCTGCTGCTCATCCCCGCGCTGACCACCCAGTGGATCTTCAACACCGGCCTGGCGATGATCGTGGCCCGGCTCGGCAGCAAGATGACCGACCTGGCACAGCTGATGCCGTTCATGCTGCGCACCTGGATGTACACCTCGGGCGTCATGTACAGCATCGAGAACCTGACCGAGGACGCCCCGCACATTGTCAAGATCCTGCTCGACATCAACCCCGCCTCGGTCTACATCGACCTGGCCCGGTTCGCACTGATCGACAGCGTCACCTCGTCGCAGATGCCACCGCACGTGTGGATCGCCGCGGTGGGCTGGGCGGTACTGGTGGGTGTCGGCGGCTACATCTACTTCTGGAAGGCGGAGGAGCACTATGGCCGTGGCTGAACAGCAGTCCGTCGCCGACCGTACGAAGACAGCCGGCGCACGCGTCCCCACCGTGGTCGTGGACGACGTGCACATCGTCTACAAGGTCTACGGCGCCGGCACCGGCAAGGGCAGCGCGACCGCGGCGCTCGGCCGGCTGCTGCTGCGCCGCGGCACACCGAACGTCCGCCGGGTGCACGCCGTGCGCGGGGTGAGCTTCACCGCCTACCGCGGCGAGGCCATCGGCATCATCGGTTCCAACGGCTCGGGCAAGTCCACCATCCTGCGGGCCATCGCCGGCCTGCTCCCGCCCGAGAGCGGCAAGATCTACACCGACGGCCAGCCGTCCCTGCTGGGCGTCAACGCGGCCCTGATGAACGACCTGACCGGGGCCACCAACGTCCTGCTCGGCGGTCTGGCGATGGGCATGTCGCAGGAGGAGGTGCGCCGCCGCTACCAGGGCATTGTCGACTTCTCCGGGATCAACGAGAAGGGCGACTTCATCTCGCTGCCGATGCGTACGTACTCCTCCGGCATGGCGGCGCGGCTGCGGTTCTCGATCGCGGCGGCCAAGAACCACGACGTGCTGATGATCGACGAGGCGCTGGCCACCGGTGACCGGGCCTTCCAGCGCCGCTCGGAGGACCGTATCCGCGAGCTGCGCAAGGAGGCCGGCACGGTCTTCCTGGTCAGCCACAACAACAACTCCATCCGCGACACGTGCGACCGGGTGGTGTGGCTGGAGAAGGGCGAGCTGCTGATGGACGGGCCGACCGACGACGTCATCAAGGCCTACGAGGCGCACAGCAAGTAGCCCGCGCGCCGCCGCGGTGCACCCGCCGCCGCGGCCCGCGGAAGACGACGGCCCCCGCTGGATGATCCGGCGGGGGCCGCGCGTTGTGAGGGGTACTGTCCTTCACGCCCCCGGCGTACGCCGGACAGTGGCCCGACGTAAGCTGTACCGGTGCTGGGAGCCCTCTGATGATCGATTCCGGGTGTGCGACGCCCGGCGTGGCGGCGTGTCCGAAATGGGAAGATCCGACGGGGCGGTGTAGAACGGGGGATGTGGCGGCCATGACGAACGGGACCATCCTGCTCCGGGGCACGTATCCCGCCTGTCTGCCGGGCAGCCCGCGGTGACCGGGGACGACACGTCCCAGGCCGTGCTGGACAAGGCCGCGCGCGAGAACTTCCCGGTGGCACCGGTGTTCCTGCCGCGCGCGTGGCGGCAGGACCTGATGGCCGTCTACGGCTTCGCGCGGCTGGTGGACGACATCGGCGACGGCGACCTGGCGGACGGCGGCCGGCCCGACGCGGTCCTGCTCGGCCTGGACCCGGCAGCCGCCGGCGACCGCATCGCGATGCTGGACGCCTTCGAGGCGGACCTGCGGCAGGTCTTCGACGGCACCCCGGCCCACCCGCTGCTGCGGGCCCTGCAGCCCACCGTCCGCCGCCGGGAGCTGACCCCCGAACCCTTCCTCGGCCTGATCGCGGCCAACCGCCAGGACCAGCAGGTGGCCCGCTACGGGACCTACGGCGACCTGCTCGCGTACTGCGAACTGTCCGCGAACCCGGTCGGCCGGCTGGTGCTGTCGCTGACCGGCACCTCGACGCCGGAACGGGTCCGCCGCTCCGACGCGGTGTGCACCGCGCTGCAGATCGTCGAGCATTTGCAGGACGTCGCGGAGGACCTTGCGAGGGACCGGGTGTATCTGCCGGCCGAGGACATGAAACGCTACGGCGTGGATGAGGCCGACCTGGCAGCACCGCAGGCGGCCCCGCAGGTGAAAGCACTGGTCGCGTTCGAGGCCGAACGCGCTCGCGAGCTGTTGAATGAAGGTACCCCCCTGGTGGGTAGCGTCCGTGGCAGGCTTCGGCTGTTGCTCGCGGGATTCGTCGGTGGCGGGCGGGCGGCGCTGAAATCGGTCGAGCGTGCCGGATACGACGTCCTCGCGGGTTCGCCCAAAGCCACCAAGAGCGGCCTGCTGCGCGAAGTGGGGTCGACATTGCGAAGAAAGGGGTGAGCCGGACCGTGAACGGTTCCGCCCACACGTCCGGACCGGTACTTGCCGCATACAGGTACTGTGAGACCGTGACCGGCCACGAGGCCCGCAACTTCGCGTACGGCATCCGTCTGCTGCCTACCGCCAAACGGCAGGCGATGTCGGCTCTCTACGCGTTCTCGCGGCGCGTGGACGACATCGGCGACGGCGATCTGGCGCCCGCCGAGAAGTCGGCACGGCTCGAAGCCACCCGGCAGCTGCTCACCCGGGTCAGGAGCGGTGACATCCGCGAGGACGACACCGATCCCGTCGCGGTGGCGCTCGCCGACGCCTCCCGCGTCTTTCCCATTCCGCTCGAAGGCCTGGACGAACTCATCGACGGTGTTCTGATGGATGTTCGGGGCGAGACCTATGAAACCTGGGACGACCTGGCTGTTTACTGCCGTTGTGTGGCCGGTGCGATCGGACGGCTCTCGCTGGGCGTGTTCGGCACCGTGAATGGGCACGATCACGCACGTGCCGCCGAATACGCCGACACGCTCGGCCTTGCCCTGCAACTCACCAACATCCTGCGGGACGTCCGCGAGGACGCCGGCAACGGACGGACCTATCTGCCCGCCCAGGACCTTGCCAAATTCGGCTGTGCCGCCGGTTTCCACAGCGACACGGCCCCGCCCGGCTCCGATTTCGCCGGTCTGGTGGAATTCGAAGTACGCCGGGCCCGCAGCCTCTTCGCCACCGGCTACCGGCTGCTGCCGATGCTCGACCGGCGCAGCGGCGCCTGCGTGGCCGCCATGGCCGGCATCTACCGCCGGCTGCTGGAGCGGATCGCCGCCGACCCGGACGCCGTGCTGCGCGGCCGGGTCTCGCTGCCCGGCCGGCAGAAGGTTTATGTCGCCGTCCGCGGTCTTACCGGCCTGGACACCCGCCGTATCGCCAGGACCCCCCGGAGGGACACGTGAGACCCACCCGCCAGGGAGCGGGTCCACGGCACGCGGCACAGCAGTCGAACCGTCACCAGGTCCGCCACACCCGCAGTCAGGCAACCCCGCGCCCGTCCACCGCGTCACTTCCCGCGACAGCGCGCCGCAAGCCGCGGCGCCCGGCCGCAGGGGAGGGCGAATGACGAGGTCACAGGGCGGATCGCAGCAGCCGCCCGGCCGCAGCGCCGTCGTCGTCGGCGGCGGGCTCGCCGGGATCACCGCCGCGCTCCGGCTGGCCGACGCCGGCATGAGGGTCACCCTCGCCGAGGCCCGGCCGCGGCTGGGCGGACTCGCCTTCTCCTTCAAGCGCGGCGAACTGACCGTCGACAACGGCCAGCATGTCTTCCTGCGCTGCTGCACCGCCTACCAGTGGTTCCTGGACCGGATCGACGCCCGCGACCTGGTGACCCTTCAGGACCGGCTGGACGTACCGGTCGTGGACGCGAACACCGGCAGGACGGGCCGGCTGACCAGGGCGGCCCTCCCGGTGCCGCTGCACCTGGCGGCGAGCCTGGCCCGCTATCCGCACCTGTCGCTGCGCGAGCGCGCCTCGGTCGGCCGGGCCGCCCTGGCGCTGCGCGGCCTCGACCTGACCGACCCGGCCCTGGACGACATCGACTTCGGCAGCTGGCTGGCCCGCCGCGGGCAGTCGGCGCGCACCATCGAGGCGCTGTGGGACCTGGTCGGCGTGGCGACGCTCAATGCCACGGCCGCGCACTCCTCGCTGGGCCTGGCCGCGATGGTCTTCAAGACCGGGCTGCTCACGGACCCGGGCGCCGCCGACATCGGCTGGGCCTCGGCCCCGCTCGGCGACCTGCACGACGGCCGCGGCCGCAGGGCCCTGGACACGGCCGGCGTACGGACGCTGCTGCGCACCCGCATCAGCGGCATCGAGCGGGAGGCGGACGGCGGTTGGCAGGTCTCGCTGGAGACCGGCCCCGGCCGCGCCGAGCAACTGACCGCTGACGTCGTGGTGTTGGCCGTCCCGCAGCGCGAGGCGCACGCACTGCTGCCGAGCGGCGCTGTCCAGCATCCGGAAAAGCTGTTGCAGATCGGCACCGCACCGATCCTCAATGTCCATGTGATCTACGACAGACAGGTGCTCCGGCAGCCGTTCCTTGCGGCTCTCGGCAGCCCCGTCCAGTGGGTCTTCGACCGTACCGAAAGCTCCGGCCTGACCGGCGGCGGCCAGTATGTGGCCGTGTCGCAGTCGGCCGTCGAGGACGAGATCGACCTGCCGGTCGCCGAACTGCGCGACCGCTACCTGCCGGAACTCGAACGCGTACTGCCGGCCGCCCGCGGTGCCGGCGTCCGCGACGTCTTCGTCACCCGCGAACGCACGGCGACGTTCGCGCCCACCCCCGGGGTGGGCGCGCTGCGGCCGGGTCCCGTCACCCGCGCGCCCGGCCTGTTCCTGGCCGGCGCGTGGACCGCGACGGGCTGGCCCGCGACCATGGAGAGCGCGGTGCGCAGCGGACTGCGCGCCTCCCGAGAAGCTTTGTCCGCCCTCGGCCTGCCGGTTGACAACGGCGTCCTGGAGGCGGCATGAGTGCTATTGGTGCAACCAGAGGAGAGAACGTGACCGCTGCCGGCGTCATCGAGCTGCTGGAAAACGGCCGCATCCTGACCACCCCCGTGCTCCGCGCGGCAGTCGCACGCCTCGCACCCCCCATGGACACCGTGGCGTCCTACCACTTCGGCTGGATCGACCAGACCGGCCGGCCCGCGGACGGCGACGGCGGCAAGGCCGTACGCCCCGCGCTGGCGCTGCTGACCGCGGAGGCGGCGGGCGCCCCGGCCGAGACCGGCATCCCCGGCGCGGTCGCGGTGGAGCTGGTGCACAACTTCTCGCTGCTGCACGACGACCTGATCGACGGCGACGAGCAGCGGCGGCACCGCGACACGGTGTGGAAGGTGCACGGCCCCGCCCAGGCGATCCTGGTGGGCGACGCGCTCTTCGCGCTGGCCAACGAGATCCTGCTGGAGCAGGGCACCGTGGAGGCCGGCCGGGCCACCCGCCGGCTGACCACCGCCACCCGCAAACTGATCGACGGTCAGGCGCAGGACATCACCTTCGAGCACCTGGAGCGGGTCACCGTCCAGGAGTGCCTGGACATGGAGGGCAACAAGACCGGCTCGCTGCTGGCCTGTGCCGCCTCCATCGGCGCGGTGCTCGGCGGCGCGTCCGAGGCCGACGCCGACGCGCTGGAGGAGTACGGCTACCACCTCGGCCTGGCCTTCCAGGCGGTGGACGATCTGCTGGGCATCTGGGGCGACCCGGCGAGCACCGGGAAGCAGACCTGGAGCGATCTGCGGCAGCGCAAGAAGTCGCTTCCCGTGGTGGCCGCGCTGGCCGCCGGAGGGCCGGCTTCCGAGCGGCTGGGTGAACTGCTGGCGGCGGACGCGAAGAATCCGGAAAACGATGCCTTCAACGAGGAAGAGTTCGCCATGCGCGCGGCGTTGATCGAAGAAGCCGGTGGGCGCGAATGGACCTCTCAGGAGGCCAGGAGGCAGTACGCGACCGCCGTCGCCGCGCTGGACAAAATGGACATGCCGGAAGAAATTAATCGTAAGCTCGTAGGTCTTGCGGATTTTGTGGTGGTCCGCGAGAAGTAAAGAACAGCAACGTGGAGCGCTGACGTCGCCGGTCCCTCGCATGTGACGGCCGACGGCCGCCCCCAACACCGCAGAAGTCTCAACTGCAAAGGGGAAGCCATGACAGCGACGACCGATGGCAGTCCAGGTACGCCAACTCACCGGACACCCTCGGCCAGCAGCACCTCGGACCCGGATCCTGTTCCACCCGGTGACACCGAGGCGGCGGCGCAGCGTGCCGTGCAGCGCGCCGCGGACCACCTTCTGGCACGGCAGCACCCCGACGGATGGTGGAAAGGCGACCTCGAGACGAATGTGACGATGGACGCCGAGGACCTGCTGCTGCGTCAGTTCCTCGGCATCCAGGACGCCCGCACCACCGCCGCGTCGGCCCGCTGGATCCGCTCCCAGCAGCGCGAGGACGGCGCCTGGCCCACCTTCCACGGCGGGCCCGGCGACCTGTCCGCGACCGTGGAGGCCTATGTGGCGCTGCGGCTCGCCGGGGACTCCCCCGACGAGGCGCACATGTCGCTGGCCGCCAAGTGGTCGCGCGGCGAGGGCGGGGTGGCGGCCAGCCGGGTCTTCACCCGGATCTGGCTCGCGCTGTTCGGCTGGTGGGACTGGGACGACCTGCCGGAACTGCCGCCTGAGGTCATCTACCTGCCCAAGTGGATGCCGCTGAACATCTACTCGTTCGGCTGCTGGGCCCGGCAGACCATCGTGCCGCTGACCGTCGTCGGCGCGCTGCGTCCGGTGCGCCCCGCGCCCTTCGGCATCGACGAACTGCACATCAACCCCGAGCGGCCCAACCCCAAACAGCGCCGGGCGCCCCTCGCCAGCTGGGACGGGGTCTTCCAGCGGCTCGACCAGGTGCTGCACGTCTACCGCAGGTTCAGCCCGCGCCCGGTGCGGCGCGGTGCCATGAACGCCTGCGCCCGCTGGATCATCGAACGCCAGGAGGCCGACGGCTGCTGGGGCGGCATCCAGCCGCCCGCGGTCTACTCGGTGATCGCCCTGCACCTGCTCGGCTACGACCTCGACCACCCGGTGCTCAAGGCCGGACTGGACTCGCTGGATCGTTTCGCCGTCTGGCCGGAGGAAGGCGTCCGGATGATCGAGGCGTGCCAGTCGCCGGTCTGGGACACCTGCCTGGCCGCCATCGCGCTGGCCGACGCGGGCCTGCCCGCCGACCACCCGGCGCTGATCAAGGCCGCCGACTGGATGCTGGAGGAGCAGATCACCCGCCCGGGCGACTGGTCCGTGCAGCGGCCGCAGCTCGCCCCCGGCGGCTGGGCGTTCGAATTCCACAACGACAACTATCCCGATATCGATGACACCGCCGAGGTCGTACTCGCCCTGCGCCGGGTCGCCCACCCCGACCAGGCCCGGGTGGACACCGCCGTGGACCGGGCGGTGCGCTGGACGGTCGGCATGCAGTCCAGGAACGGCGCCTGGGGCGCCTTCGACGCCGACAACACCAGCCCCTTCCCCAACCGGCTGCCCTTCTGCGACTTCGGGGAGGTCATCGACCCGCCGTCGGCGGACGTCACCGCCCACGTGGTGGAGATGCTCGCCGCGCTCGGTGTCGAGGGCGACCCGCACACCCGCACCGGCATCGAGTGGCTGCTGGCCGAGCAGGAGGACAACGGCTCCTGGTTCGGCCGCTGGGGCGTCAATTACATCTACGGCACCGGGTCCGCCGTCCCGGCGCTCGCCGCGGCCGGCCTGCCCACCGACCACCCGGCGATCCGCCGGGCCGTGAGCTGGCTGGAGTCGGTGCAGAACGCCGACGGCGGCTGGGGCGAGGACCTGCGCTCCTACACCGACAGGGAATGGGCGGGACGCGGGCACTCCACCCCCTCGCAGACCGCCTGGGCGCTGATGGCGCTGCTCGCGGCCGGCCGCCGGGACACCCCGGCCGTCGAGCGCGGGGTGCGCTGGCTGGCCGAGACCCAGCTGCCCGACGGCTCGTGGGACGAGCCCTATTTCACCGGCACCGGCTTCCCCCGGGACTTCTCCATCAACTACCACCTCTACCGGATGGTCTTCCCGCTCACCGCGCTCGGGCGCTACGCCCGCAGCGAGCCCTTCGGCGCCGCGGGCCACGCGGTCGGCGCCACAGCCGCAGGAAAGGGGGCTTAGTCCGTGGGCCCTACCCGTCCACTGCTGGTGGTGTGCGCCCTGCGCATCGAGCGCTTCGCGCTGCGCAGGGGAGCGGCCAGGGGCGCCGCAGACCCGGTCACCGTGCTCCGTACCGGCATGGGGCCCGTGGCCGCGGAAGAGGCCGTACGCAAGGCGCTGCACAATTCGGCGCTGCGCGACGCGGCCGTCGTCACCACCGGCTTCTGCGCGGGGCTCGCCCCCGGCATGCGGCCGGGTGACATCGTCGTCTCCGACGAGGGACACGAGAGCGCGGCGCTGGCCGCCACGCTCAAGGCCGCGGGCCACACCGTGCACACCGGCCTCCTGGCCGAGTCCGACCATGTCGTACGCGGTGCGGAGCGCACCGCACTGGCGGCGACCGGTGCCATCGCCGTCGACATGGAATCGGCCGCCATGCGGCGTGCCGCGCTCGCCGAAGGAGCGCAGCACATCGCCGCGGCCCGCGTCGTGGTCGACACGCCCGAATACGAACTCGTGCGCGTCGGAACGCTTCGCACCGGGATCATCGCATTCCGGGTGCTCAGAGATCTTGTACCCGCCTTTCTCGATTGGCACCGCACTACCGCTGCTCCCCCGGAGGTGAGCTAGATGGCTATGCCGCTTCGTCAGACCGTCCGTATCGCGTCGTACCTCTTCGAACAGAAAATGGTCCGGCGGCGCGAAAAGTTCCCGCTCATCGTTGAGCTGGAACCTCTCTTCGCGTGCAACCTCGCATGCGAGGGCTGCGGCAAGATCCAGCACCCGGCGGGGGTGCTCAAGCAGCGCATGCCGGTGGCGCAGGCGGTCGGGGCAGTCCTGGAGTCCGGGGCGCCCATGGTGTCGATCGCCGGCGGCGAGCCGCTGATGCACCCGCAGATCGACGAGATCGTCCGCCAGCTGGTGGCCAAGAAGAAGTTCGTCTTCCTCTGCACCAATGCCCTGCTGCTCCGCAAGAAGATCGAAAAATTCACTCCGTCGCCCTACTTCGCGTTCACCGTGCATATTGACGGCATGCGGGAGCGGCACGACGAATCGGTGGCGAAGGAAGGCACCTTCGACGAGGCCGTGCTGGCGATCAAGGAAGCACAGCGCCGCGGATTCCGGGTCACCACCAACTCGACCTTCTTCAACACCGACACCCCGCAGACGATCATCGACGTCATGAACTTCCTCAATGACGACCTCAAGGTCGAGGAGATGATGCTCTCGCCCGCGTACGCCTACGAGAAGGCACCCGACCAGGACCACTTCCTGGGCGTCACGCAGACCCGCGAGCTGTTCAAGAAGGCCTTCGACGGCGGCAACCGGCGCAAGTGGCGGCTCAACCACAGCCCGCTCTTCCTGGACTTCCTGGAGGGCAAGGCCGACTTCCAGTGCACCGCCTGGGCGATCCCCAACTACTCGCTCTTCGGCTGGCAGCGCCCCTGCTACCTCATGGCGGACGGCTACGTCCCGACGTATCAGGAGCTGATCGACAAGACCGACTGGGACAAGTACGGCCGCGGCAAGGACGACCGCTGCGACAACTGCATGGCCCACTGCGGCTACGAACCCACCGCGGTCCTGGCGACCATGGGCTCGCTCAAGGAGTCCATCCGCGCCGCCCGGGAGACCGTCGCGTCCAACCGCGCGAAGTGACCTCCCGGTGATCCGGGGTACGAGCCACCGGCCGGACAGCCGGCCGGTGGCTCGTACCCGCACTGCCGCCGGCCGGTCAGCGGTCGGCGATCCAGAGCAAACCCGGCAGGAACGAGGTCTGTACATGTCGATGCTGGAGCACATCAAAGGCCCGCGCGACCTGAAAGCCGTGCCCGACGGGCGGCTCGACGAACTGGCCGCCGACATCCGCCACTTCCTCGTCCAGGCGGTGGCCAGGACCGGCGGTCATCTCGGCCCCAACCTGGGTGTGGTGGAGCTGACCATCGCACTGCACCGCGTCTTCGACTCGCCCGCCGACCGGATCCTGTGGGACACCGGCCACCAGAGCTACGTCCACAAACTCCTCACCGGACGCCAGGACTTCTCCAAACTCCGCAGCAAGGGCGGCCTGTCCGGCTACCCCTCGCGCGCCGAGTCCGAGCACGACGTGATCGAGAACAGCCACGCCTCGACCGTGCTCGGCTGGGCCGACGGCCTGGCCAAGGCCAACGAACTGCGGGGCAGCGACGACCACGTCGTCGCCGTCATCGGCGACGGCGCCCTGACCGGCGGCATGGCCTGGGAGGCGCTGAACAACATCGCCGCCGCCAGGGACCGGCCGCTGATCATCGTCGTCAACGACAACGAGCGCTCCTACGCGCCCACCATCGGCGGCCTCGCCAACCACCTCACCACGCTGCGCACCACCGACGGCTACGAGCGCTTCCTGTCCTGGGGCAAGCAGGTGCTCCAGCAGACCCCGGTGATCGGCCAGCCGCTCTACGAGTCCCTGCACGGCGCCAAGAAGGGCTTCAAGGACGCCTTCGCGCCGCAGGGCATGTTCGAGGACCTGGGCCTGAAATACCTCGGCCCCATCGACGGCCACGACATCGCCGCCGTCGAGTCCGCGATGCGCCGCGCCCGCCGCTTCCACGGCCCCGTGCTGGTGCACTGCCTCACCGAGAAGGGCCGCGGCTATCCGGCGGCCGAGCAGGACGAGGCCGACCGCTTCCACGCCGTCGGCGCGATGGACCCGGCCACCTGCCGGCCGCTCGCGCCCTCCGGCGGACCGTCCTGGACGTCGGTCTTCGGCGCGGAGATGGCCGCGATCGGCGACGAGCGGCCCGACGTGGTCGCCATCACCGCCGCCATGCTCCAGCCGGTCGGCCTCGAAGCCTTCGCCCGCGCCCACCCGCGGCGGGTCTTCGACGTCGGCATCGCCGAGCAGCACGCCGCCACCTCCGCCGCGGGGCTGGCCACCGGCGGCCTGCACCCGGTCGTCGCGGTCTACGCGACCTTCCTGAACCGGGCCTTCGACCAGGTGCTGATGGATGTCGCGCTGCACAGGTGCGGTGTCACCTTCGTGCTCGACCGGGCCGGTGTGACCGGTGTCGACGGCGCCTCGCACAACGGCATGTGGGACATGTCGATCCTCCAGGTCGTCCCCGGACTGCGGATCGCCGCGCCGCGCGACGCCGACCAGTTGCGCGCGCAGCTGCGCGAGGCCCTCGACGTCGACGACGCCCCCACCGTGATCCGCTTCCCCAAGGAGACCGTCGGCGAACCGCTGCCCGCGATCGACCGGGTCGGCGGCATGGACGTCCTGCACCGCCCCGCCCAGGACCACGCCGACGACGTGCTGCTGGTCGCGGTCGGCGCGCTCGCCGGCTGCGGCCGCTCCGCCGCCGAACTGCTGGCCGGGCGCCGGATCGGCGTGACCGTCGTCGACCCGCGCTGGGTCAAGCCGGTCGACCCCGCGCTTCCCGAACTGGCTGCCAGGCACCGCATGGTGGCCGTGGTGGAGGACAACGGGCGGGCCGGCGGCGTCGGTTCAGCCGTCGCCCAGGCGCTGCGGGACGCAGGCGTCGACGTACCGGTCCGCGACTTCGGCATCCCGCAGCAGTTCCTGCCGCACGCCAAGCGCGGCGAACTGCTCGCCGACCTCGGTCTGACCCCCGCCGAGATCGCCGGCGGCATCGGCGCCGCCCTGCTCCGTATCAGCGCCAGGAGCCAGGACGCGGCGGCCGGCCCCGCGGGCACCCCGACGATCCCGGCGCCGCACAGCGCCGGGAGCAGCACCCCACGTACGCAAGGAGCAGCTGAGCGATGACATCGTCTGAACCGACCGGTAGTACGCAGCCGATCGGTGCGGAGCCCGCCGCCGGGAAGCCGGCGGCGGGCGGTCCCGTGCCCCCGGGCGACCCGGTGGACGGGACCGGCGGGCCGGCCAAGGGCTTCGACCTGGCGACGCTGCTCGCCGAGCGCGGCAGCGAGCGCTACGAGCTGTACGGCAGGTACCTCAACCACCAACTGCCGCGCATGCTGCACACCATAGGGTTCGACAAGGTCTACGAGCGGGCCGAGGGCGCCCACTTCTGGGACGCCGAGGGCAACGACTACCTCGACATGCTGGCCGGCTTCGGCGTGATGGGCCTGGGCCGGCACCACCCGGTGGTCCGCAAGGCGCTGCACGACGTGCTGGACGCGGGCCTGGCCGACCTCACCCGCTTCGACTGCCAGCCGCTGCCCGGCCTGCTCGCCGAGCGGCTGCTCGCCACCGCACCGCACCTGGACCGGGTGTTCTTCAGCAACAGCGGCACCGAGGCCGTCGAGGCGGCCCTGAAGTTCGCCCGCTACGCCACCGGCAGGACCCGCGTCCTGTACTGCAAGCACTCCTTCCACGGCCTGACCGCCGGATCGCTGTCGGTCAACGGCGAGTCAGGCTTCCAGGACGGCTTCGTCCCGCTGCTGCCGGACACCGCCATCGAGGTCGGCGACCTCGACGCGCTCGCCAGGGAGCTGAAGCGCGGCGACGTGGCCGCCATGATCGTCGAGCCCATCCAGGGCCACGGCGTCTACATCCCGCCGCCCGGCTACCTGCGCGCCGCCCAGGAACTGCTGCACCAGCACAAGGCGCTGCTGATCTGCGACGAGGTCCAGACCGGCATCGGCCGCACCGGCGCCTTCTACGCCTACCAGCACGAGGAGGGCGTCACGCCCGACCTGGTGACCGTGGCGAAGGCGCTCTCCGGCGGCTACGTCCCGGTGGCCGCCACGCTCGGACCTGACTGGATCTTCAAGAAGGTCTACTCCTCCATGGACCGGGTGCTGGTGCACTCGGCGAGCTTCGGCAACAACGCCCAGGCGATGGCGGCCGGCCTGGCCACCCTCGCGGTGGTCGAGGACGAGCAACTGGTGGAGAATTCCCGCCTGATGGGCGACCTGCTGCGCACCCGGCTGGCCGCGCTCACCGACAGGTACGAATTCCTCAAGGAGGTGCGCGGGCGCGGCCTGATGGTCGCCGTCGAATTCGGCCGCCCCAAGTCGCTGGGCCTGCGCAGCCGCTGGACGATGCTCCAGGCCGCGCGCAAGGGCCTGTTCGCGCAGATGGTGGTGGTGCCGCTGCTCCAGCGGCACCACATCCTCACCCAGGTCTCCGGCGACCACGTCGAGATCATCAAGCTGATCCCGCCCCTGGTGGTCAACGAGGCCGACGTCGACCGCTTCGTGACCGCCTTCACCGAGGTGATGGACGAGGCGCACGGCGGCGGCGGGCTGATGTGGGACTTCGGCAAGACCCTGATCAAGCAGGCGGTCGCGAACCGCTGAGCGTGCCGTCCGGACCACCGTGCCGGCGCGCCCCCGCGCGGGGGCGCGTCAGCCGCCGGTCAGCAACTGCTCGCGCAGCCGCTCCCGGCGCTGCTCGGTCAGGCCGAGGCCTTCGCTGAGGTAGCGGTCGACCGAGCCCCAGCGCTCCTCGATGGTGTCGAAGGCCGCCCGCAGATACTCCACCCGGGCCTCGAACAGCGGGCTGAGCAGTTCCCTGACCTCCGGGGCGATGGCCGTGCCCGTGCTGCCGTCGCCGCGCACCACCTTGTAGCGCCGGTGGCGGGCGTTGCTCTCCAGGTAGTCCGCCTCGATCGCGGAGCGCTCCACCCCGAGCGCCAGCAGGATGATCGCGATCGACGTACCTGCCCGGTCCTTGCCTGCGGCGCAGTGCAGCAGGGCGGGGACCGCCGGCCGGTCCGGGTCGGTGAGCAGGTCCAGCATCCGGGAGTGGTCCGCGGTGCGCTCCAGGATGAGCTTGCGGTAAGCGGCGACCATCCGGGCCGCGCCGCGGCCCTCGCCCAGCACCGCCTCCAGCGACGGCACATCGCCGTCCCGCACGGTCTGCCAGAAGCCGGCGTTCTCGGCCGGGTCGTTGAGCGGCATGTTCAGGTTGCGGGTGCCCGGGAGAGCGGTGTCCGGGCCCTCCATCGCGATGTCGTCCGGGTTGCGGAAGTCGAAGACGGTGTGCAGGCCGAGCCCGGCGAGGAAGGCCGCGTCCTGCGCGGTGGCGTGCGCGAGGTGGCCGCTGCGGAAGAGCACACCGTGCCTGACCCGGCGGCCGTCGGCGGTGGGCAGCCCCCCGACGTCGCGGAAGTTGCGCACGCCGGTCAGCGCGGGCTCGGGTTCTGGTCCGGTCGGGGCGGACTGCCGCACTTCCTGGGTCACCGGCGCTCCTTCATCGATCGCTCACGGCTCATGCCGGGGCACTCCCGACGATACGGCAGCCCGGCCGGCGGCGTACCGACCGGTATGTGTCCGCGGGATCACAGCCGACGGTGCGACCATTGCCCTCCGCCGGGGCTGGGCCGATGATGTCCGCACCCGATCGGGACAGGGGAGTTCTGATGATCGAAACGGGCGGATCCGGCCGGCTCTGGCTGCTCTCCGGGCCGGGCAGCAGCTACGCCCTGCACGTCACGGAACGCGACGAGCTGCTGCACCTGCACTGGGGGCGCCGGATAGCGCTCCGCGACGCCGAGGCGCTGGCCACCGACCCGCTGCCCGCGGAACGGCCCTTCGAGTCCGCGCTCGACGGCCACGAGGAGTACCCGGTCGAGGGCGGCCCGCGCTTCGTGCGCCCCGCGCTGTCGGTACGGTCCCGCGAGGTGCGCGGCACCGAGTGGTGCTTCGAGGAGTACGAGACCGTCACCGGCCCGGCCGCGCAGGAGCTGCGGCTGCACTTCCACGACTCGCTGCACCACCTCGACCTGACCCTGCACTACCGGGTACGCCCCGGCTGCGACGTCGTCGAGCGCTGGAGCACCGCCACCCACGTCCCCAACGGCCACCGCGAGCCGCTGGAGCTGCTGCGGGCCGACGCCGCCACCTGGACGCTGCCGCACCGCGACGGCTGGCGGATGTCCCAGCTGCACGGCCGCTGGGGCGCCGAGAGCCGGCTGGTACGCGCCCCGCTGACGCCCGGCGAGCGGGTGATCGGCAGCCGCCGCGGCCACACCGGCCACCAGCACCTGCCGTGGTTCGCGCTGGACGCGGGCGACGCGACCGAGGAGCACGGCGAGGTGTGGACCGGCGCGCTGGCCTGGTCCGGCTCCTGGCGGATCGCGGTCGCGGGCCTGCCCGACGGGCGGGTCCAGGCCACCGGCGGCGCGGGACACGACGACGCCGGACTCGTACGCCTCGACCCCGGCGCCTCCTACACCAGCCCGGTCTTCGCCGCGCTGTGGACCGGCGGCGGCTTCGGCGCCGCCAGCCGCGCCTGGCACGCCTACCAGCTGGCCCATGTCGTGCCCGAGGGGCGGCGGGTGCGGCCGGTGCTCTACAACTCCTGGGAGGCCACCGGCCTCGACGTCGGCGAGCGGCAGCAGCGCGAACTCGCCCGGCGGGCCGCCGCGATGGGCGTGGAGCTGTTCGTGGTGGACGACGGCTGGTTCGGCGACCGGGTGAGCGACCGGGCGGGCCTGGGCGACTGGGCACCCAACCCGGACCGCTTCCCGAACGGCTTGAAACCGCTCTCCGACGAGGTGCACGCGCTCGGTATGCAGTTCGGCATCTGGGTCGAACCGGAGATGGTCAACCCCGACAGCGACCTCTACCGCGCCCACCCGGAGTGGGTCCAGCACCACCCCGGCCGCCGCGCCACCGAGTACCGCCACCAACTGGTGCTCAACCTCGCGCGCCCCGATGTGCGCGAGCACCTTGCGGAACGGCTCGACGCGCTGCTGCACAGCGCTCCCGTCGACTACGTGAAGTGGGACTTCAACCGCTGCTTCACCGACCCCGGCTGGCCGGGAGAGCGCTATCCGGAACGGCTGTGGACCGCCCATGTCGAGGGCCTGTACGAGCTGATCGACCGGCTGCGGGCCGCGCATCCGGGCGTGGCCTTCGAGTCCTGCTCGGGCGGCGGCGGCCGGGTCGATCTGGGCATCCTGGCCCGCACCGACCAGGTCTGGACCTCCGACAACACCGACCCGCTCGACAGGCTGCTGATCCAGCACGGTTTCAGCCAGCTGCACCCCGCCCGGGTGATGGCCGCCTGGGTGACCGACAGCCCCAGCCCGATGCTCAACCACCGCCGCAGCTCGCTGCGCTTCCGCTTCGTCAGCGCCATGGCCGGCGTACTGGGCATCGGCGGCGACCTGCTCGACTGGAGCGCCGAGGAGCGCGCCGAGGCGGCCAGCTGGGTGGCGCTGTACAAAACGGTCCGCCCGGTCGTGCAGCTCGGCGACCTCCACCGGCTGCGCCCGCCGGGCGACGGCGGCCTGAGCGCCGTCCAGTACGTGCACGGCGCCGACACCGTCGTCCTGGCCTGGCTGCCCGCGCAGTCCTTCGGCGACCCGGTGCCGCCGCTGCGGCTGCGCGGCCTGGACCGGGACGCCTCGTACCGCGATGTGGCCACCGGGGTCGTGCAGAGCGGGGCGGTGCTGGCCGAGCGGGGCCTGCGCACCACGCTGGCCGGCGACCTCGACGCCGCCGTATTCCATCTGCGCCGAGTTTGACCTGGTGGGATGAATCACGTGGCGTCAACCCCTCCTTACGGTCGCGTAAGTCACAGCAGGAGGAGAAAGATGGGCCGACGTGGCTGACGATGCGCAGGGACTCAACGAGGGCGTGATCGGGTCGTACACCGCGGTGGGGGACAGCTTCACCGAAGGCGTCGGCGATCCCGGCCCCGACGGCGCCTACGTCGGCTGGGCCGACCGGCTGGCGGTGCTGCTCGCCGACCGGCGCGAGGAGCACGCCTTCCGCTACGCCAACCTCGCGGTGCGCGGCCGGCTGCTGGACCAGATCGTGGCCGAGCAGGTGTCGCGGGCCATCGAACTCGCCCCCGACCTGGTCACCTTCTGCGCCGGCGGCAACGACATCCTGCGTCCCGGCGGCGACCCGGACGCCATCGCGGAGCGCTTCGAGGCGGCGGTCGCCGATCTGACCGACGCGGTCGGCACGGTCCTGGTCTGCACCGGTTTCGACACCCGCGGGGTGCCCGTACTGCGGCATCTACGCGGGAAGATCGCCACCTACACCGCGCATGTGCGGTCCATCGCCGACCGGCACGGATGTCCGGTTCTCGATCTGTGGTCGCTGCGCTCGGTGCAGGACCGCAGGGCCTGGAGCGAGGACCGGCTGCACCTGTCGGCCGAGGGCCACACCCGGGTCGCGCTGCGCGCCGCACAGGTGCTGGGCCTCGACGTGCCGGCCGACCCCGACCAGCCGTGGCCTCCGCAGGACCCCCGGCTGCCGTCCGAGGTGCGCCGGGACAACATCAACTGGGCGCGGGAGTACCTGGTGCCGTGGATAGGGCGCCGGCTGCGCGGCGAGTCCTCGGGCGACCACGTCGAGCCCAAACGCCCCGACCTGCTGCCCCTGCGTTAGCCGGGGGCCCGGCGGGTGCCGACCGCCCGTCCTGGGAGCGGACCGCCTGTCCAGGCGCTCCGCCGACCAGCGGACAGCCGTCCTGCGCCGGTGATATCGGACCCGGCGGAGGGGTTCAGGTCAGTGGGGAGCGCGGTGGGCGGAAAGCTCCGCCCACACCACTCGACCTGTACCGTTCTCCGCCGGGTCCGACCCCCATGCCAGCGAGAGCACGCTGACCAGCAGCAGCCCTCGCCCGCCTTCTTCGTCGGCGCCGGCGATGCCGGGCGCCGGCACGGATGTGCACCGGCCCTGGTCGGTCACTTCGACACGTACGACGCTGCCGCGGTCCTCCAGGACACAGGTGATCTTCTCGCTGTCGGTGTGCCGTACAGCATTGGTGAACAGTTCGGTCACCACCAGACTCGCGTCATCGCGCAATTCGGCGCCGACTCCCCATTCCCGCAAACGTGCACGTATCCGCCCGCGGGCGTCCGCGACGGACGCGCTGAGTGCGGGCAGCCTGAACACGTCATGGCGGCCGGGGACGCCGACACCATCAAGGCGCTCGCGCCAGAGGGCATCAGGTGAAAGAACCACTCCGTAACTATGAGGCTCGCCCGGGACACATGGCAAGGTCCGTTCTGTAATTTACAGAATCGGCGCTACATGCTGTCGCGTGCGCTGACAACATGACAGACTGCTTCTCAGCCAAGGAAGTTGGAGGATGAGCCACGTGATGGATCCCCGGCCGGGAGGAGCCCCGACCGTCCTGCGCATGGTGCTCGGAAAGCGCCTTCAGGATTTGCGGGAGCAGGCCGGTATCAGCCTGGAACAGGCCGGCCGCGCGCTGGACGTCACCCATGCCACCGTCCGCCGGATGGAAAAGGCGGAAGTCGGGCTGAAAATCCCGTATGTCGAGAAACTCCTCATCACTTACGGAATCACCACACCCGAGGAGATCAGCGGCTTCCTCGCGCTCGCCCGGGAGGCCAACAGGCCCGGCTGGTGGCACAGCTTCCGCGACGTCCTGCCCGACTGGTTCAGCGCCTTCGTCAGCCTGGAGGGCGAGGCCGCGGTCATCCGCGCGTACGAACCGCACTACGTGCCCGGTCTGCTCCAGAGCACCGGCTACGCGCGGGCCACGCTGCGCGCCGGACTGCCGAACGCCGAGCCGGCCGAGATCGACCGGCTGCTCACCCTGCGGATCGAACGCCAGGCCCTGGTCAGGCGGTCGGAGGCGCCGCCGCTGCTGTGGGTCGTCATGGACGAGACGGTGCTGCGCCGCCCGATCGGCGGCCGGCGGGTGATGCGCGAGCAGATGGAGCAGCTGATGGAGGCCACCGAGCTGCCCAACGTCCGGCTGCAGATCATGCCGTTCGCGGCCGGACCGCATCCGGCCATGTACGGACCATTCCACATCTTCCGGTTCCAGCTGCAGGAGATCCCGGACATCGCCTACGCCGAGAGCCTGGTCGGCGGGACCTACTTCGACGAGCGCGACGACGTGTCCGCGTTCCTGGAGGCGCTGGACCGGATGTGCGCGCAGGCCGCGCCAGCACAGAGCACCAAAGCCATCCTCGATGGCATGCGCAAGGAGATCTGAACGATGGATCGCGTCGGCAATGACACCATGTACGGGTACGAGGACGTATACGACGGAATCTACAACGGAATGCCCGCCAACCAACTCGGCAACGAGGGCTGGCGGAAGCCGTGGAGCGGCGGCAACGGAGGCTCCTGCGTCGAGGCGAAGAAACTCAACGACGGCAGGGTGGCACTGCGCCAGTCCACCGATCCCGACGGCCCCGCGCTGATCTACAGCAATCACGAGATCACCACGTTCATCCTGGGCGCCAAAGCAGGCGAAGCGGACTTCCTGCTCGGCTGAGCACAGCGCGGCACGCACCACGCATTCATGCACCACGCACCACGTACCAGCGCATTCAGGCACCACGCACCACCGCACCACGTACCACGTACCAGCGCACGACGCACCGCGCACGAGCTCGCGCAGCAGCGAAGGAACCGGAGGACGGCGTTGACCGACCAGGGATTCCCCGTCGGGGAGATAGACACCAGCAGGCCGCACCCGGCCCGGATGTACGACTTCTTCCTCGGTGGCCGAGACAACTACGAGGTCGACCGGGACGCCGCCCAGCGCGTGATCGACGTGTTCCCGGACATCGTGCCGACGACCCGCGCCAACCGCCGCTTCATGCACCGCGCCGTCCGCCACCTCGCCGCCAGCGGCATCCGGCAGATCATCGACATCGGCACCGGCATCCCGACCGCGCCCAACACCCACCAGATCGCCCACGAGGTCTCCGAGGACGTCCGGGTCGCGTACATCGACAACGACCCGATCGTGGCGACCCACGCCGGAGCGCACCTGCTCGGCGCGGGGAACACCGGCTTCTTCCTCGGTGACCTGCGCGAGCCGGAGAGCGTTCTCCAGCACCCCACCATCGGCGAACTGATCGACTTCGACCAGCCGGTCGGACTGATGCTGGTGGCCGTGCTCCACTTCATCACCGACAAGGAGGACCCGGCGGCCCTGGTCGCCGCCTACCGCGACGCGCTGCCCGCCGGCAGCCAGCTGGTCCTCTCGCACGCCACCAGCGACTTCCACCCCGCCGAGGCCGGACTCGACGAGGCCAGGGACGTCTACAAGGACCGCAGGGCCACGGCGACCGTCACCACCAGGAGCCACGCCGAGGTACTGCCGTTCTTCGACGGCTTCGACCTGGTCGAACCCGGCCTGGTGCAGATCCCGCTGTGGCACCCCCAAGGCGGTGCGGCCCCCGAAGCGGAGGAGCTGCGCCACGTCGGGACCTACGGAGGCGTCGGCGTCAAGCGCTGAGGCCCCGCTGCACCACCCAAGAGCCAACTAACACCGGGGAAGGGAAGGGCGGCGGCCGAGCGGTAATTCGTACCGCGCGGCCGTCGCCCGACCGGTTTCCCCACCGGCGCCGGCGGACTTCTCAGCGCAGCGCCGCCATGGTGACCGTCACACCGTCCAGAGTGCCCGCGAAGTCCGCGCCCAGCGCGCGCGAGGGGGTCTGGAAGCCGTCCGGCAACTCCTTCAGCCGCCCGACGATCCGCAGCACCGCGTCCACGGTCAGCCGGTACGGATTCGGGCCGGTGAGCGTCGCGGAGACCGTGTTGCCCGCCGCGTCCCTGGCCCGCCCCCACACCTCGCAGCCGGTGCCGTTCAGCGCCCGCTCGCCGGGACCGCGCACCAGCCGCCCCACCGCACCGCCGACCGCGCCGCGCAGCGGGCCGAGCCGCAGCATCCGGGTCATGGCCAGCGCCGGCGCGGGCAGCGCCATATACGTCGTGATGTCCGGGATACCGGTCGAGTGGTAGGCCGTACTGACATCGCCCCACGGCACCGACACCACCGTCCGCGCCCCCGAGGGGAAGGCGGCCCGCACCTGCCGCGAACCGAACGGCACGGTACGGATCTCGCCGCCCGAACGGATCCGCCCGCCGTCCGCCGCGCTCTCCAGCGCGGTACGCGCCGTGCCGGGGCTCGCCCCGCCGCCGGTGATGAAGGCCAGGTCCAGCTGCGTCGCGTCCGGCAGCCGGGCCGCCAGCAGCGCGGCCACGCAGTCCGTCGGCACCACGTCGAAGCCGGCCCCCGGCAGCAGGGTCACCCCGGCCGACGCCGCCCGGCCGCCCAGCGCGTGCAGCGACTCGAAGACGTCGATCTCACCGGTGATGTCCAGATAGCCGGTACCGGTCTCCACGCAGGCGGTCGCCATCGGCAGCGCGGTGCGCACGAAGGGGCCGGCGCAGTGCGCCACGCTCTCCACGCCGGCCAGGCCGCGGCGTATCGCGGCCGGCTCCTGCAAGCCGAACACCCGGTGCTCCAGGCCGAGTTCGGCCGCCAGCGGCACCACCTTCGCGGCACTGCGGCCCGCCAGGACGGGGCGCATACCGAGGGCGACGGCGCGGCGGGCGATCAGGCGGCCGGTGTAGCCGGTAGCGCCGTACAACAGCCAGGTCATGGGCGTGAAACCTCCTCCGAGGGCGTGACCGGAACCGTACACGCGCTGCCCGCGTCGGCGATATCTGGTGGGCGGCGGGGCCGCGGCATGCGACTCTGGAGGCATGACCGACCAGAAGCAGCAGGCCGCTGCGGAACCCGCGGCAGCAGAACCTTCCACCGAGGAGCCCGAAGTCACGGCCCCCGAGGACGAGGACGAGGTGAAGCGGAAGTTCCGCGAAGCGCTCGAGCGCAAGCAGGGGGCTCACCGGGGGTCCGGCGCCGCCGGCACAGGACCCGATCAGTCCAAGATCCACGGCGCTCATGGGCGCGCCGGCGGCCCCCGCGAATTCCGCCGCAAGAGCGGCTGACCCTTCCCCCGCCCCGCCCGGCCCCCCCGGGCGGGCCCGTTTCCCCTGCCGCCGTCACCCGCGGCGCGATGAGCGGGCACCCACGGACAAGGGGCGCCCCCGGTGACGCGGGGAGCACCCCTTCTGCGGCACGGACTCCGCGGGACTCAGCGGTGGTAACCGTCGCCCATCGCGGCGGCGTTGTGCACGGTGCGGGCGTCGTGCAGGGCACGCTCGGCGTCGCGCGCCACGCGGTGCTGCCGGTCGCCCGTGGCGTCCACGCCCGCGGCGGACCCGCGGCGGCGCAGGACGATGACACCGGCCACCACCGCGACCACAAGAACAGCGAGTGCTGCGAAAACCACGGTCATGACATCCCCCCTCGTGCTCCGGAACTCGCAAACCCCAAAGTAACCCACAGGTACGGCCCCGACCAGGGCAGCGGCCGACCGGGACAGCGCCAACCCGTCTTCCACAATGGGGAGATGGGATGGACCACCACCAATGACCCGGACCGTTTCCTCGCCGCTGCGGAGGACTTCCTCCAGTCGCGTCCCGTGGAGAATTCCGTCCTGCTCACCGTCTGCGACACCCTGCGCCGCCGCGGCCTCACCGCGTACGGACCGCGGCCGCCGGTCATGGGCTGGTGGCGCCCGGCCACCGGGGGAGCGCCGGCCGGAACCCTGGCCGGAGCCGTACAGGCGGCCTTCGTGCAGACGCCCCCCCATCCGCCCATGCTCTCCCGCGGCCCGGACGCCGCGGCCCGCGAGCTGGCCCGGCAGTGGACGGGCGAGCCGCTCGCCGAAGCGCGGGGCGACCACGAGGCGGTCACCGCCTTCGCTGACGCCTGGTGCGCCAGGACCGGCACCCGCCGGCACATCGCGGCGCGCACCCGCGTCCACGCGCTCGGCGAGCTGACCCCGCGCCGTCCGGGGCCGCCGGGAGCCGCCGGAACCGCGGTCGCCGCCGACCGCGATCTGCTGCTGCGCTGGTCGCGGGAGATGGCCGCGGAGATCGGCATACCGCTGCCCGGCGGCGACGCCGTCGTGGACGACGTGATCGCGCACGGCGGCCGCGCCCTGTGGCGCACACCGGACGGCGAAGCGGTCGCGATGGCCGGCCGGTCCGTCGAAATCCGCGGCGCCATAAGGGTGGTGGCCGTCTACACCCCGCCCGAGCACCGAGGCAAGGGCTACGCGGGCGCCGCGGTGACCGCCGTCTCGCAGGCCGCGCTCGACGCCGGGGCTCGCCATGTGCTGCTGGTCACCGACCTCGCCAACCCGGTCAGCAACGGCCTCTACCGGCGGCTGGGCTATCGGCCGGTACGCGACAGCCTGCACGTGGCCTTCACCGCGGCGGGGGCCGCGGAGGCCGGACCGAGCACGTAACGCCTGCCCGGGACGCCGGACCGAGCCCGGAGGCCCGCGGCGCCGAGCACGTACGGCCCGTCGCGCCGAGTGTGCGGTGCCCGGCCCGGCGGGGACCCGGGAAGATCCGCCCGGCCCCGCATAATGGAACGAGCGGATCTTCCGCTGATAAGACGACTTCCGCCAGGAGGCAACGTGACCGGCGCCGGCCCGCAGCCGTCCCGCTTCGTGAAAGCGCGCCCGGCGCCGTTCGGAGCCGACCCCGCGGGCGCGCGCCTCGACCGCATCCTGAAATCGCCGAACTACGCGGACGGCGCCTTCGTGAACCCGATCGGCGCCCGCCAGGCCCCGAGCAAGGAGATGCTCAAGTCGCTGCCCGCGAACCTCCGCAAGGAGGCCCGGGTGACCAGGAAGCCCGCCAGGCCGGTGCCCGTGCACCCCACCACGCTCGCCGACATCGCGTCCCCTCCGGCGTCCGGACTGCGGCTGACCTGGATGGGCCACTCCACCGTGCTGGCCGAGATCGGCGGGCGCCGGGTGCTCTTCGACCCGGTGTGGGGCCAGCGCTGCTCGCCCTTCCCCTTCGTCGGCCCGCGCCGGGTGCACCCGACGCCCGTCCCGCTGGGCTCGCTGACCGGTCTCGACGTGGTCGTCATCTCGCACGACCACTACGACCACCTCGACATGCCGACCATCGTCGAACTCGTACGCAGCGACGTCGTCTTCGCGGTGCCGCTGGGCGTCGGCGCGCACCTGGAACACTGGGGCGTACCCGCCGCGCGGCTGCGCGAACTGGACTGGAACGAGTCCACCGAGATCGCCGGCCTGCGCCTGACCGCCACCCCCGCCCGGCACTTCTGCGGGCGCGGCCTGCGCGGGCGGCAGCAGACCCTGTGGGCCTCCTGGGCGGTCACCGACGGCACCCACCGCCTCTTCCACAGCGGCGACACCGGCTACTTCCCCGGCTTCGCCGACATCGGCGCCGAGCACGGCCCCTTCGACGCCACGATGATCCAGATCGGCGCCTACAGCGAGTTCTGGCCGGACATCCACATGACGCCCGCCGAGGGCATGCGGGCGCACACCGACCTGTCGGGCGGCACCCCGTGCGGGGTGATGCTGCCCATCCACTGGGGCACCTTCAACCTCGCCCAGCACGCCTGGGCCGACCCCGCCGAGGGGACGGTGGCCGCGGCCCGTGCGACCGGGTCGAAGATCGCCACCCCGCGGGTCGGCGCGCCCTTCGAGCCGGCCGACCCGCAGCCCGACGACTGGTGGTGGCGCGAGGTCGCCGTCGTCCCGGCGGGCGGCTGGCCCGCGCACCCGGAGCGGCCGGCCGGCGCCGATCACCCGGCCGACGACTACGAGCCGGCCCGCCCGGAGTAGCCGCAGGCGTACGCGTACGGCGCTTCCGTACGCGTACGCCCATCCGTACGCCCTACGAGGTCGCGCGGCCCAGGTAGGTCAGCACTCCCGCGTCAGGCACCGCGATCTCGTGGAAGCCGAGCCGGTCGTAGAAGGCCCGCGCGGCGACGTTGGCGCTGAGCATGCCCAGGTGCACGGCCGGCACCCCGCGTGCGGCCAGTGCCGCCAGGAAGGCCGTGATCAGCGCACGCCCGTGGCCCGCGCCCTGGAAGCCGGGCAGCAGATCGATGTGCAGATGCGCCGGGTAGCCGGCCAGCGCCGGCACCACCATCCGCTCCGGGGTGTGCAGCAGCGAGGCCATCACCCCGGTCGCGTCGGCCGGTTCGCCGTCCGGCGCGGGCCAGCGGCCGGCGACCGTGGGCAGCCACTCGTCGCGGAAGCGCTTGACGAAGCCGGCCGTGTCCCCGGTGCCCAGCACATAGCCGACCGCCTGCCCGTGCCCGTCGTCCAGCACGAAGGCCGCCTCCGGCTCCAGGACGGCGTAGGGCGCGGCGAAGATCGCCCCGAGCAGGTCGTGGTCCTGCTCGGGGTAGTCCGCGCTCGCGTCGCCGCCCGCGGCGGCGGTGCGCAGGCAGATGGCGTAGAGCGCGGGAAGGTCGGCGGGCCGGTAGGGGCGGATTGTCGGGCTCACTGCTGCTCCTGGTCGGACGGTGCGGGCGCCTCGGGCCGCTCGGGCCCGTTCGTGGCGTCCAGTGGGACGAAGGTGAAGGAGAAGGCGGCGGGCGCGGCGTCAAGACGGTGGGCGGGCAGCACCTCGGGGCCGCAGGACGCGCTGCCCAGGCCGTGCAGCGCGTGGTCCAGATGCACCCACAGCGTGTCGGAACGCACCAGGTCGTACGTGTGCTCCGCCGCGTCCAGCGCCTCGGTGCTCCACGGCCTGGCGGTCAGCCAGAAGGCCGGCGCGCCCTCGATCCGTACGCCCGAGCCGTCGCCCCCGCGCAGCTCGGCCCAGCGCACCTCGGCCCTGGCGCCGTTCTCCTGCGGGCGGACGTACGGGGTCTGCAGCGCGTCGACCGACGAGCGCCAGCGCCCGATCCTGGCCGCGGCCCGGCTGTCGGGGTACGCCTCGCCCGGCCCGCCGCCGTACCACTCGACCGACTCCAGCCCGGGGCTCAGCCCGAGCCGCACCCCGAGCCGGGGGAGCGGCAGCCGCCACTCGCCCTCCGGGGTCACCGCGACGTCCAGCCGCAGCCGGTCGCCGGTCGCGCTCCAGGTGCAGACGGTCCGCAGGGCGCGGTCGGCGGCGGCCGGGGCGACCCGGGTGGTGACGGTCAGCGTGTCGCCGCCGACCGCGACCCCCACGACCCGGTGCTGCATCCGGTGCAGGCCCGACTCCCGCCAGCGCAGGTCGAGCCGGGTCTCGTGGTGCCAGGGCATGCCGCGGTCGTTGTCGGTCGGCGCGCGCCAGACGTCCAGGCGCGGGCCGTGCACCCGGGCGCCGCCGAGGCGGCGCAGGGTGCCGGTGGCCGCGTCGAAGGTGCCGGGGCCGAGGACGACCGTGCCGTCGTCGGCCGGCCGCGGGGAGTGCGCCGCGCCCCGGTGCGCCCGGCTGACGGTGCCCTGGCCGCCGACGGCGCGGTCGGCCGCCGCGAACTGCGTCCACGCGACCTCGTGCCCGGCGGGCGCCCACGCGGTGTCCTCGGCCAGCACCGCGCGTACGGTCCAGTGGGCCTCGACGGGGCCGGGGGAGCGGGGCATCGGCGGCAGGTCGAGGAGAGCGCTCTCCCCGGGTCCGGTGGGCGGCACCGTGAACCGCCCCCCGTCACCTGCCACCCCCTCGACCTCGTAGGACCAGCTGAAGGCCAGCCCGGAGAGGTCGGCGAAGTCATGGCGGTTGACGACCGTCACCAGCCCGCGCTCCGGGTCGCCCTCGATCCGCACCGGCTCGATGACCTTCTTGTACTCGACCAGCCCGGGCGAGGGCGTACGGTCGGGGAACACCAGCCCGTCGCAGACGAAGTTCCCGTCGTGCAGCTCCTCGCCGAAGTCCCCGCCGTAGGCGTAGTACGCCGTCCCGTCCGCGGTCCTGCGGCGCAGCCCGTGGTCGATCCACTCCCAGACGAAGCCGCCCTGGCAGCGCTCGTACGTCTCGAAGATCCGCTGGTATTCGGAGAGCCCGCCGGGCCCGTTGCCCATCGCGTGCGCGTACTCGCAGAGCAGGAACGGCATGTCGCGCCGCCGCTTGTCCAATTCCGCGTCGGCCAGCGGCAGTTCGGCGCGGCGGCCGATCAGCTCGGACTCGGCGTGGTTGGCGTACATCCGCGAGTAGACGTCGGTGTCGGCGCACGAGAGGTCGCCCTCGTAGTGGATCGGCCGGGCCGGGTCGCGGTCGCGGATCCAGGACGCCATCGCGGACAGGCCCGCGCCGGTGCCGCACTCGTTGCCCAGCGACCACATCACCACCGAGGGGTGGTTCTTGTCCCGCTCCACCATCCGGGCCGCCCGGTCGAGCAGCGCCGGCGTCCAGCGCTCGTCGGCCACCGGATTGCCGCGCCAGCCGATCTCCTGGAAGCCGTGCGTCTCCAGGTCGCACTCGTCGACGACCCACATGCCCAACTCGTCGCACAGGTCGAGGAAGGCGGGGTGCGGCGGATAGTGGCTGGTGCGGACCGCGTTGATGTTGTGCCGCTTCATCAGCAGCAGGTCGTCGCGCATCGTCTCCTGGTCCAGGACGCGCCCGTGGTCCGGGTCGAACTCGTGCCGGTTGACCCCGCGGAAGAGGATCCGCCGCCCGTTGACCTTGAGCACCCCGTCCTCGACGGCGACGCTGCGAAAGCCGATCCGCAGCGGAATGCGCTCTCCCTCGGTCGCCAGCTCCGCGTCGTACAGCCGCGGCAGCTCCGCGGTCCAGGGCTCCACGGCGACGACGACCTGCTCGCCGGTGGGGATGTCCAGGTCCAGCTCCGGCACGGTGACGGTGCCACCGGGCTCGCAGTCCACCCGGAGGGTGCCGTTGCCGGTGGCGTGGTCGTAGCCGCAGTGGACGAAGAAGTCGGTGACCGCGCCCTCGGGCCGCTCGATCAGGGTGACCTCCCGGAAGATCCCGGGCAGCCACCACATGTCCTGGTCCTCCAGGTAGCTGCCGGACGACCACTGGTGCACCCGTACCGCCAGCACATTGCCGCGTGGCCGCAGCAGCTCGCCGACCTCGAACTCCACCGGCAGCCTGCTGCCCTTGAAGGTGCCCAGCTCGGTCCCGTTGAGCCAGACCCGGGCGCAGGAGTCCACCCCGTCGAAGCGCAGCACCGCCGCCCCGCCGGGCCAGTCGTCCGGCAGGTCGAACATCCGCAGGTGGTCCCCGGTCGGGTTCTCGGTCGGCACGTGCGGCGGATCGAGCGGGAAGGGGTAGCGGATATTGGTGTACGCGGGCCGCTCGTGCCCGTGCAGCGGCCAGTGCGACGGCACCGGCAGCTCGTCCCAGCCGGCGGCGTCGTAACCGGGCTGGGCGAAGGAGTCGTCCCGCGCCTGCGCGGTCGGCGACAGCCGGAAGCGCCAGTCGCCGCCGAGGCTCACCCGCCGGGCGTCGGAGACCGCCCACCAGGCCCGCGGCGGGAGCGCTCCCGTGCCGGGGGCCATGTCCTCGTAGTACGGAACGGCCTCGGAGGGCTCCGCCTCGTGCATCGTGCTGCTCCTCAGGTCCCGGATCCGCGGTGTCGCCCGCGCCGGGCCTGACCGGCCCGGTTGATCCGCACGTCCGATTCTGCTGAGGCGGCGGGCCCGCCGCTAGGTGTACCCGTCACCGAATCCGTACGAGTCCGCCCTCCGACCACACCGCGTGACCGCCCGGGTCCCCACCCCACCCGGGTGCGCGCGAACACCGCCCCGGGTGAGGTATTCTTCTCATGCACGGCCCCCCGGGGGATCCCCCCGGGACCGGCCAAGCACCGGGACGTGGCGCAGCTTGGTAGCGCACTTGACTGGGGGTCAAGGGGTCGCAGGTTCAAATCCTGTCGTCCCGACGGTGCTCAGAAGCCCTCTGGGAGTATCCCAGAGGGCTTCTTACATCAACGGCTGACATCAACGCGGCCGTCAGACGACCGCTGGCACCCCTGCCGTCCCGTCGTCGCCCTCCTCCCCGTCGTCCAGCGACAGCGCGTCGTCCATGCGGGTCGCGGCGGCTTTGAGCGTCGAGTCCATCACGTGCGCGTAGGTGTCAAGGGTCATGGTGATGGTGCTGTGCCCCAGCGTTTCCATGATCGTGCGGGCGTCCACACCTTGGGCGAGCAGCAGTGACCGCGCAGGTGTGGCGGAGGTCGTGCACCCGCACTTGGCGGACCTTGGCGTTGCCCCTGCCGATAAACCCATCCACCCTGGTGGGAAGGGGTACGGGAGATGCGGCATGTCTGGGTAAGGGCAGTCACTCAAAGGCCCTGGACCGGTGGGTGGTCACCCGGAATGATGATCGACGTCCTGCTGCGACTGGCCTACTTGACCGTGACGAACGCGTTCGCGATGCTGCGCCTGCTCCCCATGAGCGATCGGGAGCGAGATACGGAGATCCTCGCGCTGCGGCATCAGCTCATGGTGCTCGAACGTCAACTCGGCGACGAGCGTGCCCGGTTCACAGCGAGCGATCGAGCGTTCCTGGCAGCCCTGCTCCACCGGTTGCCCCGGGACGTACTACGGAGACTTCGGCTGCTGGTACGCCCGGACACGGTGCTCCGCTGGCACCGCGACCTGGTCGCACGCCGCCACGCCGCCGTATCCCGACCGAGGCGCCCGGGAAGGCCGCGGACCCTGCGCTCCA
This sequence comes from Streptomyces sp. NBC_01477, assembly GCF_036227245.1. GTDB lineage: Bacteria > Actinomycetota > Actinomycetes > Streptomycetales > Streptomycetaceae > Actinacidiphila. Next base: position 1,772,032 of record NZ_CP109445.1, on the reverse strand, counting down.
TCCGGATCCAGGTGCTACGGCTCGCCCGGGAGAACCCCAACAGGGGCTACCGTCGCATCCACAGCGAACTCCCTAACACGGGCGTGAAAACCGCCGCATCCACCATCTGGGAGATCCTCAAGGACGCCGGCATCGATCCAGCGCCCGAGCGGGCCTCCAGCACATGGTCGGACTTCCTGCGCTCACAGGCCGATGCCCTCCTGGCCTGCGACTTCTTCGAGACCGTCACCCTGTCCGAGGCGCGACTCTCACTCTTCGCGGTGATCGGGCACGCCAGCCGCCGGACCCGGATCCTCGGCACCACCGCCCACCCGACCGCGTCGTGGGTGACGCGAGCCGCGAAGAACCTCGTCATGGACCCACAGGACGCCGGCTTCCGGGCGAAGTTCCTGATCCGAGACCGAGACGGGAAGTTCCCCGCCCAGTTCGACGCCATCCTCAACGACACAGGGATCGAGGTCGTACTCAGCGGCATCCGGATGCCGCGCATGAACGCGATCATGGAACAGGGGGCACCTCCCGGCCGAAGGCTGGGGGCGGGTACAGACCTGCCGACGGGAACTCCTGGACCGCACCCTGATCTGGAACCAGCACCACCTGCTCCACGCCCTACGAGAGTTCGAGGACCACTACAACTCACACCGACCCCACCAAGGCATCGCCAACACCCGGCCCCTCCAACCACCACCGGCACCCGCCCCCGAACCGAGGCAGATCAACCACCTCGACATCCGACGACGCGAACGACTCGGCGGCATCCTCCACGAGTACCACCATGCCGCTTGACCTGCACGGATGATATTTTCGGCAGGCGCAGAGTTGGTACATCACTTTGATGCCGGGTCGCAGTACACAAGTTTCCGGCTCGCCGAGCATCTCGAGGCGGCCGGCATCGCGGCCTCGATCGGCTCGGTCGGCAACGCGTATGACAACGCCCTCATGGAGTCCACGATCGGCTTGTTCAAAACCGAGCTGATCAAGCCCGGACGGCCCTGGCGAACCCTCTCCCAGGTCGAACTCGCCACCGCCGAGTGGATCGACTGGTACTGCCACCGCCGGCTCCACGGTGAAATAGGCCACATCCCACCCGCCGAATACGAGACCAACCACTACCGCACAACCCCGAAACCCCAGGTCACAACCACAACCTGAGATCTCCATCAAACCCGGGGCGGTTCAACACCGGTCACCGTACAGACCCCAGCTTGCAGCGACACCGGCCCTGTCGAACGCAGCCCAGGCTGGCCCGTCTCCTGGCAGGACTGCGGCTACCGTTGAACCGAGCGCACGCTGCCCCCGTAGCTCCCTGGCGACTTTCTGCGGTGGAGGCTCACGCGGCGAACCGCTCGGCGGCCTCCAACCGAATCCGCTCACGAAACGCCTGCCGCTCGGGCGTCAGCGACGGCGCCGGGCTCTTCGGCGGCGGACTGTCACAGGCCGTTTGCCCCGCTCCCTCGGCTATGACAGATATGACATGTATAGTGGGAGTGTGACGACACGGGAAGAGATCTACCGGCAACTGCGCGAGTATGCGGCGCACCTCACGCCTCCGCCGCCGTTCTCCGACCGGTTTGAGATCAGCGGCAACACTATCGTCATGATGATGAGCCCCGCGGGCCGCCATGAACGCGCCGCCTGGATGCTGGCCCACCAGCTCCAGCCGCAGCTCCCCGACGGCGTCATCGCCCACACCGGCGGAGATGTGGAGGACGCCGCCCTGGGTATCCTGCGGCGCCCGGATCTGGTCGTGCTGCCTTTTGCCGCGACGGACACCGACGACGCTTTCCCGGCCGAGGCCGTTGAGATCGCGGTGGAGATCGTCTCTCCGTCGAATCCTGAGAACGACTACGAGGGCAAGATCCGCGACTACCCTGCGATGGGCATCCCTCATTATCTGATCATCGACCCCCGCAACGGGACCGCGCACCATCACTGGAGCGTGGTCACCAAGCACGGGAACCCCGCCTACGACAATCACGTCGCTTACGTCTTCGGGGACACGATCCCCGTGGGGGGCCTGATCATCGAGACAGCCGAACTTCCCCGTTACGGCGGCGCAGGCGCGTGACTGCGGGCGAACTGGTCCGCCGCCGTCGTGAGGAGCTGGGCTGGTCGCAGTCCCGACTCGCCCAGGCCGCGGGCACCGGGCAGGCATTGATCTCCCGCATCGAGCAGGGCCGGGTCAGCCCGACCGTCCAGATGCTGACCCGACTGGCCGATGCGATGCACGCGCAACTCAGCCTTTCCTTCTCTCCCCGCTGAACACCGCACATGCTGTCGTGTCGGTCGCGTTTCTGTACCGTGGCGGGCGATCTTCGCTGGGTCGGCGAAGTGCAGCGGTAGCCGGTGCAGAGGCCTCGCGTTGGCGATGCTCGGGGTGGGGCTGCCCGTCGTCGAACTGTTCGGACTCGCGCAGGACATTGAGCGGGGTGGCGGTGATTCCAGATGTGGTTCCGGTCTGGTAGTTGGCAGGTCCCCGCACGTAGTCTGCGCCGCCGAACGGATGTCGGGGTTGTGTATTCCTGCCAACGGCGGGATGCCGGAATAGACGAGCGAAGGAGGGGGACCCCGTGAGGTATTGGGGACCCTCTGGGGACCACACGGCTTGCGCGTCTGCGAGCGATATTCGCGCAACTGGTCATATAGCCCGGAGAGTTCGTCCCGTTTGCCGGGGAAATCCCCTCCGTTTACCCGACCGGGGGTCAAGGGGTCGCAGGTTCAAATCCTGTCGTCCCGACGGTGCACGAAGCCCGCTGACGGAGTACAAAACTCCAGGTCAGCGGGCTTCTTCGTGCCTGCGGACCCTTTCAGCGGACGATGCACAGGTGCCGTATCGGTGGCGGCTTTGGGACCACTTTGGGACCAGCCGGCGCCAACGGGAAGTTGACCGTGCCGCCGTTGAGGTGGGCGGAGAGCGCGGCGCCGGCGAGGTCGATGGAGCGCCGGCTGGGGTGGAGGTAGCGCTGGGTGGTGGCCAGAGAGCCGTGGCCGGCGATGACGCGCAGGACGTGCAGGGGGACGCCGGCGTCGGCCATCCATGTGAGGCCGGTGTGCCGGAGGTCGTGCCGGCGCAGGTGTTCGTAGCCGAGCCGGAGTACCACGTCGTCCCAGTGGGTGGCGTCGCGCAGGACGGCGGTGCTGATGCGGCCGCCGCGGGGTCCGGTGAACAGCCGTGCCATGGGGTCGGGGTCGGCGCCGTCCAGGCGCCGGGCGACCATGGGGCGGATCTCCTCAATGATCGGCACGGTCCGGCGCCGTTTGCCCTTGGTGCCCTTGTCGGTCAGTCCGCCGGGTCCGGGGGTGGTCTGCCGGCAGACCTCCCACGTCCATTGCTCGCGGTTGATGTCTCCTGCGCGTACCCCGGAGACCTCGCCGATCCGGGTGGCGGTGCATGCTTCGAAGCGCACGACGTCGGCCCAGCCTTCGAATCCGCCGGCCGATCTTGCGACGAGTGCGACGGCGAGCTTGTCGAGTGCGTCCCAGTCGGGCAGGGCGAGGGAGCGCGGGTCGTCCAGCTCGTCTTCGGCGTGTTTGTACTGCTGTTGCCAGCCGACGACCCGGGCGGGGTTGTGGTCCACGATCCCGTCACGGACGGCCTGTTCCATCACCCGGACCAGGACGGCGAGGCTGTTCTTTACCGTCGAGCGGCTGCACTCGTCCGCGATCCAGGCGGACACCGCCCGGTCCACCACGCCGTTGGTGAACAGCTGGACGGGGATGTGGCCGAGCGAGGGGACGACCCGCAGCCGCCAGCCCGCACGGTAGGGGTCCAGGGTTTTCGCCTCCAGCCCGCGCATGGCCAGGTCCCACTCCCCGTTGCCGTACTCGGCCAGTGTCATGGTGGCCGTGGCCGGTGTGACCGCGGCCCGCAGCCCGCTGCATCCGCTCGACCCAGGCCTCGGCGGCGTCCTCGGTCGGCAGCATCTCCGAGCGGGAGAGCCGCCGGCGTGTCTGCGGATCGAACCACCGCACACGGGCGCGGTGGGGGTTGGGGTTGCCGGGCCGGTACTCGATGTCCGCGGCCAGTTTCACGCCCTGCGGGGGCGTCTGCGCCGCCGTCAGAGGATCGCCTCAGGATCGATCCGGCGCGAGGCCAGCCACGCCTGGACGTCCGGCACGCTGTACATCGTCACCCGGGAGGTCAGCCGTACGAACGGCGGCCCCTGCAACGGGGTAGAGGTGCGCCAGCGCCGCAGAGTGGACGACTCGACGCCGATCAGGTCCGCGACATCCTCGGTGGCGTTGCCCTTGCCGAAAACCTCATCCGCAGAGGTCAGGCGGCATGTTGGTACTCGTGCAGGATGCCGCCGAGTCGTTCGCGTCGTCGTATGTCGAGGCGGGAAGTCTTGTCCGGATCGGCGATCTGCGCTGGCAGCGGGTGGAGCGGGCGGGCGTTGGCGATGCCCTGATGGGGTCGGTGGGAGTTGTGGTGGTCTTCGAACTCCCGTAGTGCGTGGAGCAGGTGCCGTTGGTTCCAGATCAGGGTGCGGTCGAGCAGTTCGCGCCGGCAGGTCTGTACCGACCGTTCCGTGATCGAGTTCATGCGCGGCATCTGCACGCCGCTGAGCACCACCTGGATCCCCGCATCGTTGAGGAGGGCGTCGAACAGGGCGGGGAACTTTCCGTCCCGGTCCCGGATCAGGAACCGCGCCCGGCAGTCGGCGTCTTCGAGGTCCATGACGAGGTTCTTCGCGGCCTGGGTCACCCAGGATGCGGTCGGGTGTGCGGTGGCACCGAGGATCCGGATCCGGCGGCTGACGTGCTCGATCATGGCGAACGCATACAGCCGCGTCCCGGACAGGGTGACTGTCTCGGGGAAGTCGCAGGCCAGCAGGGCGTCGGCTTGTGAGCGCAGGAAGTCCGCCCAGGTGCTGGAGGCCCGCTCGGGTGCCGGGTCGATGCCGGCGTCCTTGAGGATCTCCCAGACGGTGGACGCGGCCGCCTGCATCCCGAGAACGTGGAGTTCACCGTGGACGCGGCGGTAGCCCCAGTGGGGATTCTCCCGGGCGAGGCGGAGGACCAGGGCGCGGATGGAGTGCACGGTCCGCGGCCTTCCCGGGCGCTTGGGCCGGGATACGGCAGCGTGGCGGCGGGCGACCAGGTCCCGGTGCCGGCACAGCACCGTGTCCGGCCGCACCAGCAGCCGCACTTGGCGCAGCACCTGCATCGGCAGCCGGTGCAGCAGGGCTGCCAGGAACGCCCGATCGCTCGGGGCGAACCGAACCTTCTCCTTGTCGAGTTGACGTTCCAGCAAGGTGACCTGATGGCGCAGGGCGAGGATCTCCGCGTCCTTGTCCCGGTCGGTCATCGGCAGCAGGCGCAGTAGAGCGAACGCGTTCGTCACGGTGGGGTAGGCCAGTCGCAGCAGCACAATCGACCGTCATGCCGGGGCGGGCAGCAGCCGTGCGGGAGTGCCCACTTCGAGCGTCCATACCCGAGCCCCCTCGGAGCCCACAAACCGGCGCCCACCAGGGCGGATGAGGTTTTCGGCAGGGGCAAGGCCAGGCGCAGCAGCACGACAGATCATGATGCTGCCGATGCCCCGGGTAGGTGAAGACCTCGGGGTGAGGGGCTGGCTCAGCCGAAGACAGCGATCAAGGCCGTGGCCTGGGCGGATGATTTATCGGCACCCGCAACCACGTGGCAGTACACCGGGCGCGCGTTCAACACTCCCCAGGGCGGACCGATCGACCCGACTAACCTCACCCGCAGCTTCACCACGCTCCTCCGCAAAGCTGGCCTCCGCCGTATCCGCTTCCATGACCTCCGCCACTCCACGGCCACGCTGCTCTTGGAACAGGGCGCGAGCTTGTTGTCACCAAGGAACTCCTCGGCCACGCCCACATAGGCGTTACTGCCTCCGTCTACGCCCACATCCGGCTCCGTCTCCAGCGCGATGCCATCGACACCCTCAGCAGCGCCCTTGACGGTCCTGTCAGCGACGAGTCGAACCGCGACGACGGCGACGACCCGCCGCTGTGCGGAGCCACCGTCCACTGACGATGCCGTCAACTACTGCCGTCACCCACCGCAGAAGCCCCGCCAGGACGCACCTGACGGGGCTTCATCTTTGCCGCTGCTAAGAGCTCGTAACACGATCACTGTGTCTGTCGATTGAGGCGTCGCCAGCAGATGAGGCCGCAGGCGAGTGAGACGAAGGCGTTGTGGAGGTCGAGGCGACGTTCCCATCGGACGGCGAGTCGCTTGAACTGGTGGAGTTGGGCGAAGGTCTGCTCGACGACGTGGCGGAGCGTGCCGAGGCCGATGATGTCGCGTTCGCCCTTGCGGGAGATGACGGGCAGGATTCGGCGTTTGCGGAATTCTTGACGGTTGGGGTTGCTGTCGTAGCCCTTGTCGCCGAGGAGCGCGTCCGGGCGCTTGCGGGGATGACCGACGCGGCCGGCGATCGGTGGGATGCCGTCGACCAGGGCGAGGGTCTGGGTGACATCGTTGACGTTGGCCGCGGTGGTGATCACGTGGAACGGGATACCGCCGCCGTCGCTGATCAGGTGGTGCTTGCTGCCGGTCTTGCGTCGGTCGACGGGCGAGGGGCCGGTCGCCTCGCCGCCTTTTTCGCACGCAGGTGGGAGGCGTCCACGCAGGCGCGCGTCCAGTCGATCAATCCGGCCGCGTTCAACTCCGCCAGGAGTATGCGGTGCAAGGCATCGAACACCCCGGCCTGCTGCCAGCGGCCGAGTCGCCGCCAGCAGGTCTGCCCGGACCCGAAGCCCAGCTCCAACGGCAGCTGCTGCCAGGTGATGCCGGTGTACAGCACGAACAGGACGCCTTGTAGGCACAGCCGGTCGTCCACCGGGCGCGGGCCCGGCGACCGCTCCGGCCAAGCCGGCAGCAACGACTCGATCCGGGCCCACAGCTCGTCGTCCACGATCCATGGCTTCTTGCTCACGCCATCACGAACGGGCGAATCATCGCATCGGTCACGCCTCACCAGCAACGATCACCAAGATCGTGTTACGAGTCCTTAAGTTGCCTTTTGCCTCGCCCGATCGAGCGATATGCCCGATTGGGGGCCTCGTGCATGAGTGGTCTCATGACCTTCGGAGCAGCGTGAGCCGTATTTGAGTGATCTCTCCGATGCCCGCTGGGCGTTGATGGAACCTATCTTGACGGCCTGGCGGGCCGAGCGGCAGAAGACCTCGCTCAACCTCGGCGGAAAGGTCACCGACCTGCGAGAAGTCATGAACGCGATCCTCTTCCTCAACCGGACCGGCGTCCCCTGGCGCTACCTGCCACACGACTTCCCGCCCCACACCACCTTGTTCGGCTACTTCAGCTCCTGGACCGCCGACGGCACCATCGAGAAACTCGGCCTCCACCTGCACCGGATGGTCCGCGAGCAGGCAGGACGCACCGCCGAACCCACCGCCTGCGTCATCGACGCCCAGAGCGTCAAGACCGCCACCAGCGTGCCCACCGACACCCAGGGCACCGACGCCGGCAAGAAGATCGCCGGCCGAAAACGCAGCATCGCCATCGACACTCCTGGCCTGTTACTACTGGTCATGGTCACCGCCGCCAGCGTCTCGGACAACGAGGCCGGCATACAGCTCCTCACCCAGATCGCCGCCGACCACCCCACCATCAGCAAGGCACGGGTCGACACCGGCTACAAGAAGAAGGCGATCGAGCACGGCGCCACGCTCGGCATCGACGTCGACGTCGTCCCGCGAAACCAGCAGGTCAAAGGCTTCTCCGTGATCCCACGGCGGTGGGTGGTGGAGCGGAGTTTTGGATGGATCATGATGCATCGCCGCCTCGCCCGCGACTACGAGACCAAACCCGCCCACTCCGAGAGCATGATCCGCCTCGCGATGATCTCCAACCTCGCGAAACGAGCAACCGGCGAAACACCCACAACCTGGCACAACCCATGAACTAGCAGGTCTTCAACCGGAACGTCCTCTCAGAACCTTTTGACGCGGCCGTTTGGGTGGATCCGCGGCGCTTCCGCGCTGGTGCGGCTGTCGAACGGGGAGGCGGAAGCGGATGAGGGCAGGGCCGGATCCGTTCTCTTCCGGGCAGCCGGACGCGGTGCCGCAGCCAGCGCAGGCCCCGGGCGTGAGGTGGCCGCACGGCAGGACCCTCGACTGTGCATTGAAGTACTTCGACGAAGGGAAGTCCAACCATGGCTGTCCACGATCGAGTGACCCTCGCGCCCCGACGGGCCTGGAGGCACGTCAAGGCGGGAACCGCGGCGCTCACCCTCGTGCCGGCGCTTGCCGCGGTACCGCTGGCGGCCGGTTCCGCCTACGCCGCGCCCTCTGGCCAAGTGGGCCCCTGCCGGGTCACCGGAACCGCCACCACCTGCACCTACAGAGCGACCGGCGAGTCGGTGTTCACCGTGCCCAGCGGGGTCACTGCGGTCAGCGTCAGGGTCGTCGGTGCGCCCGGCGCCGCGGGGGTGGGCGGTGGCGCGGGCGGATTCGGCGCGGATGTGACCGCCAACCTTGCGGTGACACCCGGACGGACGTACTACGTGGAGGTCGCAGGCGCGGGCAACGGCAGCACCGGCGGATCCGGCGGCGGCGGAAGCGCGGGCGCCGGGGGTTCGGGCGGCGGAGGCGCCAGCGCGATCCAGATCTGCTCGGTGTCCGCCCCCGGTTGTACACCCACTGGCACGTCCGGCGACCCGCGGCTCGTGGTGGCCGGCGGGGGCGGCGGAGGAGGTCCCACCGCAGCCGGCACCGGCACGGTCGGCGCGGGCGGTGGCAACGGCGCCGGTGCCGGCGGCGCCGCTGGCACCGGCGGGACGGGCTCCGACGGAGCGCCCGGCCACCCCGGCGGCACGTTCGGCGCGGCGGGCGGCGACGGTGGCAACGGAGGTGCGGGCCAGACCGGTGGCGGCACCCAGGCCGGCCTGGGCGGCGGGAGCGCTGCCACGGTCGCGGGCGGCGGAGGCGGTGGCGGCGCGGCCGGCGGCAACGACAGCAACTCGGGCGGTGCGGGCGGCGGAGGCGGTGGCAGCACGGCGGGCGGCGGAGGCAACAACGGCGGCCTGTCCGGCGGGCCCGGTGCGGGCGGCGGCGCCGGGTCGGAAGCGGGTGCCGGTGGGGGTGGCTGGTTCGGTGGCGGGGCCGGCGGGGTCAACGGCGGTGGAGGCGGGGCGGGTTCGTCCTTTGTCACCACCTCCGCCACCGGGGCGGTCGCCACTCAGGACATCACCGGCCATCCCGAGGTGGTGATCAGCTATACCACCCCGTGCACTTGCCGCGACCACGGCAACTACTGAGGCTCTCGGGCGCAACCGCAACCGCAACCCCCACCTCCAGTCCGGCGACGATCCCGCAGAGCTCATCCCCCGCACACCGCGCACGGTCCACACCCACGGGCGTCCAGAGCATGCGCCAGGTCTCATCCCACTCGCAGCCGCAGCCGCAGCCGCAGCCGCAGCCGTGGTCCGGGTGCCGTAGGAAGCCGGCCACCGAACCCGGAACGGTTCAGTTCGGGGAAGGGTCCCCGTGACCGTTCCCCGAACGCTTACACAAAGCCCGCATACCGGACTAGCATCCTTGATCTGCTGCTACGAGTTCAGAAACAGCGCTCTGGTCGAATCCGGACGTACTGCTGTCCGCGTGCTGCATCATCCGGGCGGTATCCGGTCAACTCTCGCCGCCTGTGACCCTTTCCGCGAGGCAATGGCTCGCACCGGTGGGTTCGTCACGGGGAGATGTGAGTGAGGGCAGGTGAGCCGGGTGAGCGGATAGAGGGTATGCGTGGTTTTCTCATGTATTGGTGCTGGCGTGAAGCGGCCCGGTAGATCCTGGGCGCGGACTGCCGACCGTGTCCCACTGATGGCAGCGGGCAGGAGCCCCGGCGCACGCATCTGCCTGTAAAGGCAGTGAAGGCAAACGATTGGAGAAGATCATGATGCGTCGCTCCAAGCAAGCTCTGGCGGCCGCCTGCGCCGCAGCCTTACTGGGTGCCGGCGGGATCGCGGCCGCCGCGCCCGCCGGCGCCACCGCCGACACAGCGACCTGCTACGTCAAACCCGGCGTCACCGCGCCGTTCTACGCCTCTCCCGGCGGCAACGACTGGGTCTACTCCGTCGGTCCTGGAGGCGGCATCAACTTCAACGGCTACGGGCAGTACGTGAACGGCACTTGGTACTACTACGGCAACGGCAACGGCCACAGCGACGCCTGGTTCCGCCAGTATGACACCACCTGCTGATCTCGTCCCCCGCGGCCGCGCAGGGCGCCCCTCAACCCCGGCCGAAGGCGGCCAGCGATCCACACCGTGTGCCCTTCGGCAACTTCACGACACTGTGAGCGAATCCGGCTCGCCGAGTAGCACTCGGCGAGCCGGAGGACCGCGCAGACCCGTGCGTGCGCACCCGAGACCGGCCGCGCCAGACCGCCCACCGGGGCGGGTAGCCCCGGCCGGGCGGCCCGGGCCGGTGGGCGCCGGGGCTCCGCGTCCGGTCGGCGTCGTCGCCGTTATGCCGTTGGTACGCCGGCATCGAGGTGTACGTCAACTACGACTACATCCAGCTCACCAGCGAGAGCGACAGACTGGCCGACCGGGTCATCTTCCACCGCCAGGGCGACGGGTACATCATCGAGCACACGACCGGCCACTGGGACGGCTGCAGGTACTGGGAGGGCTACTACAACGACGGCATCTGGACACCAACAGGGGCCCGGTATCCCCGACGTCGCGTCGGGGATACCGGGCCTATTTGCGCTTTCGGGCAGCTACTTGTCGTTGCTGTTCAGCAGCAGAGCCCTGGTCCAGGTAGTCAGCTGTGCCATCAGCCCACGAACCTGGGCGGCTCGGGAGGCACGAAGGGCAGCAGGATCAAGGCCGGGACGAGAGCAATCGTCACGATGAGCACGGGCACGAGGACCAGCGCCACCAGGAGGGCGCGCTGGACTCCTCGAACGCGAGCGAACAGGAGGCTGGGCATCGGCAGCCACCGATCGGCAGCATCAGGCCCGCGACCACCTGTCTCTCACAACCACTGCCTAAAACCCGAGAGATCGCATCATCAAGGAGTTGGGACCGCCCTCGGAGCGGGAAGAACCACTACCTGGACAACCTCCGACCGCTCCCCCGCACGACCGGACCCCGGGCCCATCGGCGGGGCCCGGAATCTCGCACGTCACCGCATTGGCTAGCAGCGGCGCAGGTTCTCGACGAGTTCGCACCATCGAGCCGGTGGAAAAGAGCCTGCCCTGTTCACCACACACCCCAGGCCAAACCAATCTGCACAGTGCCGACTTCACGCCATTTGGCGTGATTCCCGGTGGTGTGTTGCCAGTTTTCAGCTCCTACGCTGAATTCCCGAGCCGTAGGAGAAAACATGTCGCGTACGCATACGAAGACCAGAACCGGCGTTCATGCCCTGGTCGGCGCAGCCCTGGTGATAGGCGGCCTTCTCGCAGGCGCCGGACAGGCACAGGCAGCCACCACCGTCCATTGCGGCGATGTCCTGATCAACAGCGGCTTCTACAACTGCGACCCGTTCACCGACACGGGTGGCCCATACACCTTCAACGCGGACACCTGGAGGCAGTGGAACCCCCTTGTCGGCGGAAGCTACGTGGCGGGGCACAACGTGCGTGCCACCTGCGAGAGCGTGACGCCGACCAGCGGCGGCATGTACATCGGAAACAACTGCACGCCCCTGGCACCCCAGTAACCACATCACCGCACCGCTCCGGACGACCACGAAGGCGGTCGGCATTGCCGATCATCCGCACAATAGAGGACACGGCCGGGGCGCCCTCCGCGTCCCGGCCCACCTCGGCCGAGCAGGCCGGCACTTCAACCGGGCAGTCACGTAGATGACGGGCAGCCTCTAATTTTGTCATTCAACTGTTGAGCTGCCCTTGCATCGCCTCGTGGACAGTGAGTTCCTCCGGAGTGCCGAGGAAGGCCGACCCGCAGCCGACGGGAAGGCGCTCCAAAACCATGGCGATGGCTTCCCAGACCGTCTCCGCAGGCCCACCGGCCCGGACGGCAGCCCCGTCCCGCCGACCGCCGACCGGATCGAGGACGTCCGCGACCGGCTGCGCGACCCGGCCGCCGCCCGCGACATCCTCGACCTGGACGGATTCCACCCCCGCGTCCAGGACGTCGTCCTGAACACCCCCGGCGCCCGCGAACTGCTCGCCAACCTCGCCGACTACGCCGACCTCCCCGCCGGCCCCCGCCGCATCGCCAACGGCTGCGCAGGAGGTCGGCACCGTGCAAGCGGCCTTACGGAACTGCTGGCCCGTGAACTGCGGGACTGCGGCCTCGAGGTCGCAGTCGAGCACCTGCACGTCCATCTGCCGCGCGTGCTCAAGGCGTCCGGCAGTACCAGTACCGGAGCGGGCGCATGACCGCGGCCCTGTACGAGATCGAGGCCAGCGAAGACGGCACCACCCACCTCGCCGAACACCTCTGGATCCCCGGCGAGGACGCCCTGGAGAACGGCTTCATCACTCACCACGGCCTGTACGTCACCGGCATCGACAGCCCCGCCGACGACCACCTCTACCCGATCGCGTTCGTCGCGACGCTGAGCCGACACAACCTAACCCCGAGCGATACCGGCAGATGCGCGACGAACACGGCGCGCGCGAGTACCGCTTGGTGCAGTTCAGCGCCAATCGGGTCGGCTGGTCCCGGTCAGGCTGCCGGGGCGGTCAGGACGGCCTCGGCAGCCAGCCGGAGATTCCTGATCATCGGATTCGGGTCGCCCTTGCGGCTGACCAGGACGACCTGGCTGGGGGGAGCGCCCTCGATCGGGACGGTGACGAGATCGGGACGCAGTGAGCTGCGCCGGTCGCCGACCGGAAGCACGGCGATCGCCCTGCCACTCGCGACGAGTTCGAGCTTGTCCTCGTAGCTCTCGATCGGCGGCACACCGGCCCCGAGGATCCGGTAGGAACTCCAGTCCGCGGTCTCGAACGCGCATGGCGCCGCCTCCGCGCCGGCCAATTCTTCCGCAGTCACCGACGCGCGGTCGGCCAGGGAATGGCTGCTCGGGACAACGAGCATCCGGGGCTCCTCATACAGTGGCGTGGTGAACACGTCGCCGGCGGCGAGCGGCAGCGGGGCCCGCGCGATCAGGGCGTCGACGCGCTTGTCGGACAGCGCCCCGACGTTGCGGCAGCTTAGGTGCCGGGTGGCGATCTCGGCGTCCGGATGACGGCGGCGTAGTTCCCGTACGGCGGCAGTGATCACCAGGTCTTCGACATAGCCGATGGCGATTCGTTCGGTCGCGGCTTGCTCACGCACGGCCAGCTCGGCCTGGCGGGCGGCCTGCAAGAGGGCTTGGGCCCGGGGGAGGAAGCTCTGGCCGGCCGGAGTGAGCCGGGTGCCCTGGGGCATGCGGTCCAGCAGCCGTGCGCCGAGACGCTTCTCGAGCCGTTGGATCTGGCGGCTCAGCGCCGGCTGGGCCACGTGCAAGTCAGCGGCGGCCCGGCCGAAGTGCTGGTGCGCCGCCACCACGGTGAAGTAGCGCACCAGCCGCAGTTCCAGGTCCTGTCCGAGATCGTTCACCCTTCCACCATACGTGTCATGCCGTTTCGGAATGATCAGGTTGCCGAACCGGTCTTGGACGGCCATGCCGTCCTGGGCCTTGACTGAAGGAGCAACGTTTCCCCTAGGAAAGCGACAAGCGCGATGAAGGCGATCCAGTTCCACGAAGCGGGCGGGCCGGAAGTTTTGCAGTATGACGAGGTGCCGGTTCCCGAGATCGGCCCGGGCGAGGTGCTCGTCCGGGTGCACGCGGCGGGCATCAACCCGCCGGACTGGTACCTGCGTGAGGGGATGAAGGTCATGCCGGCCGAGATGAGGCCGGCGCTGGAGTTCCCCCTAACCCCCGGAACGGACATGTCGGGCGTGGTCCAGGCGGTCGCTCCGGACGTGCTGGGGTTCGCCGTCGGTGACGAGGTCTTCGGCATGCTGCGGTTCCCCGGATTCGACGGCCGGACGTACGCCGAGTACGTGGCCGCGCCGGCTTCGGACCTGGCTCACAAGCCGACCGGTATCAACCACGTGCAGGCGGCCGGGGCGCCGATGGCCGTGCTCACAGCCTGGCAGTACCTGGTTGATCTCGGCCACGACGTGCCGTCTCCTTTCACCGGCCAGGTGCACCAGCCGGTGCCGATCACGCCAGAGATGACCGTGCTGGTCAACGGGGCCGCCGGTGGAGTGGGCCACTTCGCGGTGCAGCTGGCGAAATGGAAGGGGGCACACGTCATCGCGGTAGCCTCGGGCCGGCACGAGCAGTTCCTGCGCAAGCTCGGCGCCGATGAGTTCATCGACTACACCAGGACGCAGGCCGCGGACGTGGTCAGCGCCGTCGACCTGGTGATTGACACGGTCGGTGGCCCGGACAGCTCACGCTTCCTGACCGTGCTCAAGCGCGGCGGCACCATGCTTCCGGTGTTCTTCGCCCAGTACGACCCGGAAGAGACGGCGCGTCTGGGCATCACGGTCTCGAACATCCAGGTGCGTTCCAACGGGCCTCAGCTCGCCGAGGTCAGCCGCCTGTTCGACGAGGGCAAGCTCCAGGTCGGGGTTGACAGCACCTACCCGCTGCCCGAGGCGGGCAGCGCACACACGCGAGCTGCCCAGGGCCACATCCAAGGCAAGATCGTGCTGACGGTGGTCTCTTGATCGCCGAACTCCAGCAGGCGGTGGCGAACTACGCCCACGCCCTGGACGAGCTGAATATGCTCGAGCTGGAAGAGGTCCTGACCGAAGACACCTGTGGGGCTCGAAAAGTCATCGCTGCAGCTCAAGCCACGTACTGGTACTGGTTGATGACTCCGCCGAGGATGCGCGTCCGTAGGAGCTTGCCCGGTGTACTCACGGATCGGTCCGGCTGCTGGTGCGCGGCTTCGGGTGGCCGTTGGTCTTGTGATCGGTGCGGTCGGTGGGCGTTGTAGTGGTGCTGGTACTCGGCAAGTACGCGTCGGGCGTGGGCCTGGTTCATGACCAGAACGTGGTCGAGCGCCTCTCGGCGGATCGTGCCGATGACGCGCTCGCAATGGGCGTTCATCCGCGGCGCTCGGGGTGCGCTGAGCAGCACGTCGATGCCTTCGGCCTTGAAGACGGCGTCGAAGGGCTCGGTGTACTTGCTGTCGTGATCGCGCGGCACGAATCGGACCGGCCCGACGCGGGTGCCGAGGTCGGCGGTGAGGTTGCGGGCCGGCTGGACCGCCCACTTGGCGGTCGGGTGCGCGGTCACGCCGGTGATGTGCAGCTTGCGCGTGCGGTGTTCCAGGAACGCCGGCGCATACAGCCGCTTGCCGGTGATCGTGTCGATGTGGAAGAAGTCCGCCGCGACGATCCCCTCGGCCTGGACGGTCAGGAATTCCCGCCAGCTCGGGCCGGTGCGACGCGGGGCCGGGTCGGCGCCAGCCGCGTGCAGGATCTGCCAGACCGTGGACGGCGCGATCGAATGCCCCAACCTGGTCAGTTCACCCTGGATCCGCCGGTGACCCCACTGCGGGTTCTCCTGCGCCAGACGCAGCACCAGCTTCTTGAGCGCGGCCGCCGTCGGTGGGCGGCCGGTGCGCCGACGTCGGTCGGAGTAGTCCCACCGTTTCGCGATCAGCCTGCGGTGCCAGGCCAACAGCGTCCCCGGGGTGACCGGGAACACCCGCCCCCAGTCGCACCGCGGTATCAGCGACGACAGCGCGGCCGGCCAGAACCGGTCCGCGGGCTCGTAACGGACCGGACCAGCGAGTTGCCGTCGCAGCACCGCGTTCTCATGCCGCAGCACCAGCAGTTCGGCGTCCTTGGCCGTGTTGCGGCGCAGCAGGACGCCCGGCACGGATAGCAACGCACGGGTGATCCGATACACCGTCGAGATGATCACCCGCGTAGCATCCCAGCCGCCAGCGAACGCCTCTCACGCGGGCCCCACCTGCAGCGATGACTTTACGAGCCCCACAGGCCAGGGCACCTTCACCGTCGCGTACCGGTGGGGCCTGCCCCTGGGCAAGGCCGCGATTGCCGCCGTCTCGGAGCTGACGTGCGAGCTGGTCAAGGCCTGCCTGCCGGTGGGGACGTGCGGGCCGTGCCGGCTGCCGGGCAACGTCACCAAGCCGGCACGGCACGGCAGCACGACCACGACGCGGCAGAGCGTGACCGTCTCCGATTTCGACCCCACGGTCGTCTTCGATCAAGGACGCACCGGCCTGCCGCTGGTGGACCTGTGGCTGACGACGGTCAATCCGAGCCGGCTCGCGTCCCCCTCCCGCGTCTACTCGCCGGACTACAAGCGCCCGAGGGCGACCACATGGCCGTGAGCCCTCTTGCTGTCCAGCAGCTCGCGGAGACCGTGCTGGGCTGCGTGTGCGCCACCCTGGAGGCGGTCGCCTGCGAAGTGGCCGACCAGCCGGGGTGCCCCTGCCGGGCCTGCGTCGTTCCCGGAGCGTCGGCTTGGGACGGGTGCAACGATCTCTGCGGTGCCCGTGACCCGGGCGGGCAACTGACCGTGCACGTCGCCAGGATCCACCCGACGGTGGCGTTCCCGCTGGAGGACCGCCAGGTGCAGGGCGTCCGCAACTGCGCTGCGCCGACGGCGATTGCGGTGGACCTGGTCGTCACCCTCCTGCGATGCGCGCCGACCCTGGATGAGAGCGGGTGCCCCCCACCTGCGGGGAGCTGGCCGCAGCCGCGCAGGTCGCCCACGTGGATGCCACCAGCGTGCTCACCGCGCTCATGTGCTGCCTGCCCACGACCGGGACGCGGCGGCGGGGACCGCAGTTCGTGATCGGCCGGGGCCGGGTGCTGGAGCCGCAAGGCGGTTGTATGGGGGTGGAGCAGGCCCTCACCGTGGCGGTACCGAGTTGCGGCTGCCCGACCGAGGAGAGCCCGTGAGCCTTCACGTCAGTGTCGACATCAACCCCGGCTGTATTGCGCGCCTGCTGCACCAGCGCGGCAGCCGCGTGGAGCCAGGCTACGTGAGCGCGCGGCCCGGGTGGCGGAGATCGCGGCCCGGGAGGCCCCGGGCTCCATGGGAGATTACGTCTCCTCCGACGTCGAGGAGGCCCCCGGGGGCTGGTGGGCGTCGTGGTGTGCGACCACCCAGCGGTGCGATACGTCTTGGACGGCACCCGCCCGCACGTCATCCGGCCACGCCGGGCGAGGGCGCTGCGCTTTCAATCCGGCGGCAGCACGGTGTTCGCCAAGGTCGTCTACCACCCCGGCACCCGCCCGAACAATTTCCTGGCCAGGTCCCTACACGAGGGCCGCTGACGGCGCCTTCGCGGTCACTTCCTGCGCCGAGGCAGCAGGTCTTCCGGGAGTCCCAGGTCTCCGCATGCCTTGATCACCAGCTGCTTCAGCGGCTTGCCCGTGGTGAGTACGGGACTCATCACGCTGGCCGCCTGGAGCAGCGGCACTACCATCCAGCAGATGTCCACGAGGCGGTCCGTGCGCTCTTCACGGTGCACGGTGATCCGGCCGTCGTCGTCCTGCTCCACGAACGTAGCGGCGGTCAGCTCAGTGGTGTGGGTGTAGCCCGACAGGTTGCGGTACACCGGGTACAGGATCGAATCCCCGTAGGCCCGCACGAGGTTGACGAACTTGTCGATCTCCCCGATGAGGCGTTTGTGGCGCTTCGCCTCCGCCTCCGTGTGCTCGAAGGCGGGCTCCTTGCCGATGTCGACCCCCTCGTCCGGCAGCTTCCAGTCCACCTCGATCAGGTTGTCGAGGAGCTTCCTGCGCCCATTCCAGGAGGCCCACTCCACGGCATCGACGGCGGGCTGGCCGTTGTCGACCAGCCAGTGCATGGCGTAGGCGTGGCCGATCAGGTTTCGCATCAGCGGAGCGGCCACCGCGCCGTGACCGGCGTCGTACAGCGTCAGCATCGCGTCCGCGGTGCGGTTGGTGAACTGCCACCATCCCGCGAGGAGGGGGAACGCCGGGCGGTACGCAACGTCAGCGAGCGCGCCGGTGTTCAGGGCGTCATCGGCGGCGGCTATCAGCTGGGGCACGATCGCGCGGACGCGCTTGGCCGTCCGTTCGTTCGCCTTGAAGGCGGTATAGGTCATAGCGGTCGAGCGTACGCAGATCACCATGATCCCCGTCGAACTTTTCCGGGCGGCCGCCCCCCGGGTGCGGCGAGGGTGGTGCGTCGGATCGCTTCGACCAGGGCCGTTCCCGCTCGCTCATGCGGTGGGGCAGTATACGGAGACTAGCCGGACGATCAAGGGAATGCGGGGACGGCATTGAGTGACGTGACCACGGACACCTTCCTGGGGATGCCGATGTCCGTGAGATCCCTTGGCCGAAACCCTCAGGGGCGCCGGCCGGGCTGTCCACGGAGCAGGTACTCATCGCGGACGGGACCGATGCCCTGGAGGTCGCCATTGCGCGCGCTGCTTCTTGGCCCAAGGCGGAAGAGGGTCGCCGTCTGTGGAGCCTGCGGTGGGGCCGTCGTGCGGCTCCGGTCGTCCTGGTCGTCGATGCGTGGTACGGCGCGACAAGCGATGACATACCGGACCCAAATGTCTCAGCGCAAGGGCAACCGGATCTGAAATGCCAATGGGTTCCGAAGTCTGCCAGGAGTTCGAGCCGTGATCGGACCTCCGGCTCGATCTCGATGGGGTACAGGTCGACCTTAAGCTCCACCGTATATGTCGTAGACGGCATAAGCAGAAGTGAGTCCGCGTTCCTCGCGGACGTCACCCCAGCGCTCCGCGCCGGAAGACTCCGTTGAGATGGGGGCGTCGACACCACCTCGGCCGAGTTCCCGGCATGCCGCCTGCTGCCCGGCCGTGCCGCACCGTTGCCGGAGGCGTTGACACGGAATGTCACCAGCGCTTGCCGCCGATTCGTGAGCCTCTCACGCGGCTCTCACGGACTGTGCGTCATGAGGCGGTATCAGGTGTCGTGCGGGGCGGATGGGATAGGCCCTGACCTGGGTCTCTGGACGGATGAACACTGGGCGCACTTGTTCTCGACCGCTGGGGGTCAAGGGGTCGCAGGTTCAAATCCTGTCGTCCCGACGGTGCAGAGAGGCCCGCTGACCTGGCATATGGCCAGGTCAGCGGGCCTCTCCTTGTTTGTGGAATGATGCCCGTCTGATGACGGGTCAGTAGCCGGGGACCACTTGGGGATCATGGCTCTAGAAAACCCGCAGGTCAGAGGCTGTTTTTCTGGGGACCATGATCACGTGATTCGGGTGCGGATTGTGCGGTTCCTACAAGCGGCGGAGGGTTGCTGAGAGCCCTGGGGCGGGCGCCGGTAGTCCGGGTGTCTCGGTCAGGTGGGTGCTGAAGGTGCGGCCGGCGTTCATGACGGCTTGCAGGTCGGGGTGGAGGTAGGGCTGGGTGGTGTGCAGGGAGCCGTGTCCGGCGATCAACCGCGAGACGTGCAGGGGGACTCCGGCGTCGGCCATCCATGTCAGGCCGGTGTGCCGGAGGTCGTGGCGGCGCAGATGTTCATAGCCGAGCTTGCGTACGGCGTCGTCCCAGTGGGTGGCGTCGTGCAGGACGGCGGTGGTGATGCGTCCGCCGCGGGGTCCGGTGAACAGGCGGGCGTCGGGGCGGCTGCCGGCGGCGAGGACGCGTTGGGCGACCATCGGGCGGACCTCCTGGATGAGGGGGACGCGGCGGGCGGTTTTGCCTTTGGTGTTCTTGTCGGCGAGGCCGCCGGGGGAGGGGGTGGTCTGGCGTCGCAGTGTCCAGATCCAGTTGGTGAGGTCGATGTCCTTGACGCGGGCGCCGGAGACCTCGCCGATGCGGGCGGCGGTGGAGGCGGCGAAGGTGACGGCGTCGCCCCAGCCCGGGTACTGGTCGGCGGAGCGGGCGACAAGCGCCGCGGCGAGGTCTTGCAGGGCCGCCCAGTCGCGCAGGGCGAGCGAGCGGGGGTCGTCGAGTTCGTCTTCGGCGAGCTGGTACTGGCGCTGCCAGCCCTTGATGCGGGCGGGGTTGGCGGTGATGAGGCCGTCGCGGACGGCCTGCTCCATGACGCGTACCAGGACCGCCAGGGTGTTCTTGACGGTGGAGCGGCCCTCTCCGTCGGCGATCCAGGCGTAGGTGGTGCGGTCGACGGCTCCGTTGGTCACCATGGTCACCGGCAGATGGCCGAGCGCGGGCACGACGCGCAGCCGCCACCCGGCCAGGTAGGGGTCGGTGGTCTTGGGCTCCAGACCGCGCAGCGCCAGCGTCATGTGCGCGGTTCCGTATTCGGCGAGGGTCTGGGTCGCGGCAGTGGGGTCGATTCCGCGGGCAGCGGAGGTGTGAAGGGCGTCGAGCCACTCCTGCGCGCCGTCCCGCGTGGAGTGGGACTGCGAGAGCGACGTGCGCTGTTTGGTGTGGGGGTCGACCCATCGCACGCGGGCCCTGTAGGGGAGGCTCCGGTCGGGGCGGTGCTCGATGTCGGCCGACAGCGGGACTGCGATGGGCAAGTCATGGACGTAGGGCAATCAGGCCGTCTTACGCCGGGCGCCGGGTGTGGTGCGCCGCCCGGCCAGCCACGTCTGCAGGTCGCCCGTGTCGTAGAGGACGACGCGCTCGGACAGGCGGATGAACGGCGGTCCCTGTGGAGGTCGCTCAGCGCGCCAGCGCCGCACGGAGGACGGGTCGACGCGGAGGAGCCGGGTGGTCTCCTCGGTGGTCAGCAGCCGCGGGGGCTGCGGGCGGGGCGGGTTGGCTTCGGTGGCGGGGCAGGCTGCCTCGGCGTCCGTCACGGGTATGGCGGGGTCTTGCGGCATGCACTTCCTTGGCGTCGGCTCAGGGCTGAGACACGGCAACGGGCGGGAGAACGCGCAGAGTCCAGCCGTTGAGACGGATGCCCTCCTGCTGGGGAGCACCCGTTGGCCGACCTGCGGTTCACTGTCCATCTTCATCAGGAAATGCGTTTTGCCTGACGGTATTTTCCGTGTTATCGCCCTCGTGGAGACGCCGACGCCCCTCGGGCGGAGGCACTGACGGCTGGCCTCATCCGTGCGCGGGCGACCGGCCTGGTCGTGTCACCAGCAGGCTGGGGCGGCGGTGTGCACAGTGTCAGGGGCAGGCGGTACGAGCGCAGGCGGCACGGACATCGCCCGGTAGTGCGAGCAGCGTTTTCAACGGAACGCTCGGGACCGCGGATGCCGCCACGGCATCAACGCGCAGGGAAACAGTGCCGCTAAAAACAGCAACGGCTTCGGAGGGAGCTCTTTCCGGAGTTTCTGCAGGTCAGAGCTTTATCTGACGCTTCATTATGCGCTCTGCGTCACAAATACGCCACTTGCTCCGAGCTGAAATCTGAGATTCTGTCAGGTTTCCCAGTGTCGGTCGGCCACGCGGATTCGTACCCCTGCCGGTGCGCTGGCATCCCTGGTCGAGGCCGGCGTTGGGGGGCGTGAAGGAGCGCGACCGGGCGAACGTGCTTTCCGGTTGCGCTGGGTGACCTGGGTTTCCCCTGGCAAAAGGGGGACACGGGCGGGTGGGGGTTGGGCTGCTCGGGGTGTCGTGCGGATGGCGCCTTTGGGTGGTGGGCAGTCCTGCCTCCTCGACGTGAGGGGAATGGGCATGGTGCAGCAGTTGGTGCAGGGCGGTTTGGCCGGGGTGGGTGGCGGTCTGGTGATCGGCCGCCAGCGGGTGCGGGAGTTCCGGCTTGACGTCCCGGTGGATCGCGGCCGGGGTGTGACTGCGGTGGCGGGGGAGTTCGGTGCGGAGCTGGCGCGGGCGATCCGGGTGGGGCTGGCTCCGTCCGGTCCGGGGCCTTACGAGTCTCGGGGCCGTCGGAGCTGACCTGGTACGCGTTCGCTGTCGCCTACGCGCGGGATCATTGGGTGGGACGGGCGGCGACCAGGCGCAACGAGACGAGTGAGGCGCTGGCTCTGGTCACGCGGGCGATGCTGTGGGATGTGCCTGGCCGGCCGGGTGAGGATGTGCTGCACCGGGCGCTGCGCTCGTGGGCGTTCCTGGGTCCTGGTGCGAGCGGGCACGATATCCCCGCCGCTGGTCGACTTCCACGACCCGGTCGTGGCCCGCAGCGTCCTGGGGGCGCTGCGCCTGAGGCGCGACGGGAGCGCGGCGGCGCCGGAGACGGTGCGGCGCAAGCGCAAGGTCCTGGTGAAAGCCCTGTACTACGCGATGGGGCAGGGGGAGCTGGGCAGTCATCCGCTGAACCGGATCCGCTGGCGGGTTCCGAAGCAGGCCAGGTCGGTCGACCCGCGATCGGTGATCAACCCCCACCAGGCCCGCGACCTCCTGGCTGCCCTGTCCTACGTCGGCGGCTAAAAGCGGGCGGCCGGGCGGATTCCGCTACCCCGGGTGAGCCGCCGCACCGCGTCCCGCGCCCCAGGGCTGGCCCACCGGGCGGTGAACGGCACAGGAGGCGGCCCCACAGCCCGGAGGCGGCACCGCGGTGGCCGGCGCCCCGCGGCGCGCCGGACGCGACAAATCCGACCAGCAAGCGGAATGACGTCTCTCAATTGTGCGCCCTGCCAGCGCCGACCTGGGCGCGCATCGCATGCAATTGCGTCTCGGGAATTATTTTACAAATTCACACCATGGTTTTCCTGTAGTGTAAAATTACATCTGACGCCCGAGTGTCGCGTCATCCTCTTGTGTCACTCGTGTCGACCCTTGTATCGTCTGTTTCGGCCCGAGGAGAATGCCCGCTCGCGGGAGTGCAGTCGAGACTGGAAATTCCCGATACGTTTCAGGAGTGCGTCCACGTGCGTTTGACCATCGATGCCATGTCGACCTCCAGGTCGGGAGGTGTGGGAAATTACGCGAGACGTGTGATCAGCGGGCTGGCGGCCCGGGAGGACTTCGACGTCGTCGCACTGCTGCCGGACTTCGCGTACGACCGGGCGGAACTCCCGGAATCCAACGCGCATTTCAGGGTCGAGGTCGTCCCGACGGATTGCCCGACCCCGGACGGGTTCTACGATCGCCGTGTGCTGTGGGAGCAGGATGTCGCCCTCCGATATCTCGAGAAGATCGACCATGATGTCTTCTTCGGCCCCGTCTTCATGGCGCCGTGCGGCTGGCGGGGGCCGAAAGTGGTCACCGTGCACGACCTCGCGTTCGAGCGGCACCGCGGCTACAACACGGCGGAAAGCACGGCGTATTACTCTTCCTGGGCGCGAAAATGCGCCGAGCAGGCGGCGGCCGTCATGTGCATATCGCACCACACCCGGGCCGACGTCCTGGAGCGCTGGGATGTCGCCGCAGGAGTCTTCGTGACCCACCTGGCGCCCTGCCTGGCACCCGGCCCTGTTGACCAGGAACTTTCCGGACGTGTGGTCGCGCAGGCCCTTGGCCTGGCAGCGCCCTTCGGGCTCTACGTCGGCGACGCTGTTCCGCGGAAGAACCTCACCAGGCTGGTTGCCGCCGTTTCCCGCGAGGAGTGCTTCGGGCCGGGCTACCCGATGGTGCTGACCCTGCCTCCTTCAGCGGAACTCTCCGCGGTTCTCCGCGAGTACGGCGCAGAGGACCGCGTGCGCCCGATCGGCCACTGCCCAGAGGATCTTCTGCCGCACCTGTACGCGGCAGCCGACTTCCTCGTCTATCCGTCGCTCTTCGAGGGTTTCGGGCTGCCGCCGCTGGAGGCTATGGCCTGCGGTACTGCCGTCGCGGCCACGAGTTCCGGCGCGGTTCCGGAGGTTCTACAGGAGAACGCCCTCTATTTCGAGCCCCGGGACACGGACAGTATCGCCGCGGCAATCGGCCGGCTCGCACGCGAACCGCTCCTGCGCGAGGAATTGGCAGAACGGGGGCGCAGGCATGCCGCCCGGTACACCTGGGAACGGACGGTAGCCCGGACCGCGGAGGTCCTGCGGAATTGCGGGGCAGGGAGTCTTGCCGACCGACGGCCGATCGCAGGTCGAGTGAGGAGGGGGTGAGGGTGAAATTCGCTGAAAGGTTCCCGATCACGGATTCCGGTCGCCGTGAAGGACCACTCACCTGGGGGCAGAAAGCCCACTTCAACCACCTAGCCAAGAACGCCATGACAGAGGCCGCGCCAAGCGTGGGAGCACAGGTGGAGCCACCCGCGCAAGTCGGCGTCGAGGAGGCGGTGGCGGCGCTGCGCAGCCTGGTCGGGCGCCACGAGACGCTGCGGACCTCCTTCCGGTTCCCCGCCCCCGTGCCCACCTACCTCATGCGGCAGGGCATGGTGAGACAACACGTCTCGGACGTCGGCGAGTTCTCCGTGGAAGTCGAGGACGCGGCAGCGGACGACCTGGACGCCCTAGCTCAGCGCACGCAGCGCCGCATCTGCGCGGTTCCCTTCGATATCAGGCTGAGCGTAGCGATGCGCGTGGTCCTGCTCTGCCGAGGGGGGAACGTGCGCCGCGTCGTGTTCGGGGTGTCCCATCAGGCCGTCGACCAGTGGGGCGTCGGGATCCTCCGCGACGAACTGCGACGGCTCACTGGACCCACGGCCGGCGACCACCTGCCCGCTGCTAGGCAGCCGGTCGACCAGGCGGCCGTCGAGGGGACGGCCCGGTACCGGGAAAGGAGCCGCAAGGGCACGCGGTACCTGCGTGACGTCCTGGGCGGTACACCAGCGGCCCGGGCGCTGCCGGACGCGGCCGCCGGCGCAGGCGCGCGGAGCGCGGGCGGGGAGGGGGCGGGGAGCAGGATCACATCGGCGGCGGTCTCGGAGTCCGTGCGGAGGATCTCGTCGGCCCTGGAGATCACACCGTCCCTGTGCCTGATGGGCTGCGTGGCGCTGCTGGTCGCCTTCCACCAGCAGTCCGCCGGCACGCTGCTCAAGACCACCTACGCGAGGCGGCACTCCTTCGGTTCCGACGCGTACGTGGCTCCGCACTGCCTCAACGCGCTGGTGCCGTTCTCCGTCGATGCCAGCCAGTCGGTGCGTGAGTATTTCGCGACCGGATACCGGGCGGCACTGGCCGCCTTCCGGATGACCGACTACGACCCGGACGAGCTGGGCCGAATCGAGGGGTCCGTGCCCGGCGGCACGGACCGGGACGGCTTCTGCTACTTCAACTACCTGCCCGTAGCCGGGGAATCCCGCGCGATCGCTGTGCGCAGCGGCTCCGACCCGGGTGCCCTGGCCGTCACGACAAGGGTCTCCGCCGACCGGCCAGTACTTCTTCCGGCCCGCACGCTGGCGCAGGTCGTCTGCCGTGCGGTCGGCCCGGCGGAGGCGGTGATCCAGGTCAACGCGGTCGACGGTCTGGTGCCGGGCGGCCCATCGGCGTTCCTGCGCCGTCTCGAATCACTCATGGTGCGGGCCTGCGACGTCACTGCGAGGGTCGCCGACGTGCTCGCTGGGATACGTCGCTAGCTCACCTCCACTGTCAACCTCCCACTCAAACGCAGAGGCGAACGGATGTTGCAGAAGCAAGCGCTCATCACGGGCATCACCGGTCAGGACGGCTACTATCTGGCACGGCTGCTGCTGTCCAAGGGCTACGAGGTCTTCGGCATGGTGCACGGCCAGAGCCACGGGCGGCTCGAATCGCTGAGGCGCGACCTGCCCGATCTGCGGGTGGTCCGCGGTGATCTCCTGGATCTGTCCAGTCTGCTGCGCGCGCTCGAACTGTCCGACGCCGCCGAGGTCTACAACCTCGGAGCGCTGTCCTTCGTCGGTTCCTCGTGGGCCACGGCCACAGTGACCGCCAGCGTCACAGGGATGGGCGTGCTCAACCTGCTGGAGGCGGTACGGTTGCGCTGCGGCGAGGACGTGAAGCGCATTCGCTTCTACCAGGCCAGCAGCTCCGAGATATTCGGCAGGGCGCGCGAGGTACCGCAGTCCGAGAGCACGCCCTTCTGGCCACGCAGCCCCTACGGGGTGGCGAAGACGTTCGGCCACTACATGACCGTGAACTACCGGGAGTCGTACGGACTGCACGCCTCCTCGGGCATCCTGTTCAACCACGAGAGTCCGCGGCGGGGGCCGGAGTTCGTCACGCGCAAGGTGTCGCAGGGCGTGTCGAGGATGGCGCTCGGGCTCCAGGACCGAATCGTCCTGGGGAATCTCGACGCCAGACGCGACTGGGGATTCGCCGGGGACTACGTCGAGGCCATGTGGCTGATGCTCCAGCAGCCGGACCCCGATGACTACGTGATAGCGACGGGCCGGCAGAAATCCGTCCGGGAGCTCCTCGACGTCGCTTTCGCCTGCGTCGGTGTGGACGACTGGACGGACCTCGTGGTCGTCGACGAGGAGAACGTCCGTCCGGCGGAGGTGGACTCCCTGATCGGTGACGCGAGCAAGGCGGAGGACCGACTCGCGTGGCGGCCGAAGATGTCCTTCGAGGAACTCATCCGACTCATGGTCGAGAGCGACCTCGCGAAGCTGAAGGCGTGACATCGCAGCGGACGCGAACGCGGAACGGAAGCCCGCGCAGCGTCCTGCCCGCCTGGCTGAGGGCAGCCGGATACCCGAATTCGGAGGTGAGCCGATTGGCCAGTCGAGAACCGGGGTGCGGCGGCCGATTGTTGACCGCTCAGTCGCTGCTGCTGCGCCACGCCCGCCTCGCGGGCAGGCGGTCCCTCGCCCTGTGCACGGGCCTGCTCGTACTCGCCGCGCTGATGCCGACCGCCGTCGCGCTGGCCACCGGCTTCCTGATCACCGACCTGGTACGCGAGGGCGCTCGCGGCACCAGTGCGGGAGCGGGCTCGACGGCCGCTCCGCTGCTGGCGCTGACCGTCTGCCTGGTCGTCCTCCAGGTGGCGACCTCGGCCCTCGGCCCTGCCGTGCTCGCGGCCGAGCGGCGGATCGACGGGCGCTTGCGGCAGGAGATTCTGGGCCGGATCGGGTCGCTGGCCACCCTCGACCAGCTGGAGGCCCCCGAGTTGCAGCAAGATCTCGAACAGTTCCGGACAGGCGCTGTCTTCTGGATGGGCTCGGGGATCGGTGCCGGCGCCCTGGCGCAAGTGCAGCAGTACGTCAACTACGCCGGTCTGGTCTTCCCTGCGCTCGCGCTGTCCCACTACCGGTGGTGGTGGGGGCCTGCCGCGCTGCTGGTGTGCCTGACGGTCCGCACGATCGACAGTTCAGGCTTCCTCGGCTTCGAACGCGTCCACACCGCGGCCCTGGGTGAGCTGCGCCGGGTGCAGCGCTGGCGCAGCCTCCTGGCGGACGGGCCGTCCGCCAAGGAGGTGCGGGTGTTCGGCATCGCCGCGTGGCTGCTCCAACGGCATGATGCCGCGCTGCTCGGATACTCGGACACGCTCTACGAAGCCCGTCGGCGGCTGTCCCACCGCCAGGTCGCCCTGTTCGCCGGGGTCGCCGCGGTGTGCACGGGCCTGCTGCTGGCCGTCGCGGAACGCGCCCTGCACGGTGGTCTCCCGGCCGGCGGGGTGGCCGCGGTCCTCGGCGCCTTCGGCGCGATGCTGATCGTGGGCGACAACCGAACGGCCATGCTCATCGAGACCTCGGTGCCGATGGCGTACGCGGTGGAGCGGATCAGGGCCGCGACGACCGTGAGTCGCACGGTGCCCCGCCCCGCCGCCGGAGCGGCCGGGTCCACCACGCGCCCGCCCTCTGTGGCCTTCCACCACGTCGGATTCCGCTACCCGGGCACGGACCGGCCCGTCCTGGCCGATGTGGACCTGGAGTTGAGGCCAGGCGAGATTCTCGCCGTCGTCGGGGTGAACGGGGCCGGCAAGTCGACCTTGGGGAAGCTGCTCACCGGCCTGTACCGCCCCACGAGCGGCACCGTCACGGTCGACGACCGGCCATTGGAGGACCTGGACCCCGACGGCTGGGCGCGCCAGGTGTACGCCGTGCACCAGCACTTCGGCCGCTACCCCCTCACCGTCACCGACAATCTGCGGGCGGCCGCGCCCGGGGCGACGCCGGCGCAGATCCGTGCCGCTGCCGACAGGACCGCGGTGACGGAGCTGATCGACCGGCTGCCGCGCGGCTGGGACACCGTCCTGGCCCAGGGATACGCGGCCGGACAGGAGCTGTCCGGCGGCCAGTGGCAGCGGATCGCGCTGACCAGGGCGTTCCTGGCGGTGGCGACCGGGGTGCGGGTCCTGCTCCTGGACGAGCCGACCGCCAATCTCGACATCCGCGCCGAACTGGCCGCGTTCGAACTGATCAGGGCGGCCGGCAACGGCGCGAGCGTCCTCCTGATCTCCCACCGCTTCGCGACCGTGCGCCAGGCGGACCGCATAGCGGTGCTCGACGCCGGCCGTGTCGTCGAACTCGGCACCCACCGTGAGCTCCTGGCCGCCCGCGGGCGCTACGCCACGATGTTCACTCTCCAGGCATCCGCCTTCGACGACCCAGGGCAGACCCAGGACTCCCCTCCCCGGCTCGCGGACGGAGCGCCCCGGTGATGCATCTCTCCGCGCTGCGTCTGGTGTTCCGGCTGTCCTGGCAGGTGTCACGCGTGCAGACCGCGGGCGTGGCGGCTCTCACCGTCGCCCAGCAGTTCGCCGGAGTCGTGACATCGGTTGGTTTGGGCTGGACGGTGAACGCGGTGACGCGGCAGGACTCCGCGTCGCTGCTGCTGGGAGTGCTGACGACGGCGGCGGGGCAGGCGGTCGGCGTGGTCGGCTGGCCCATGCTTACGGTGCACCGGGTGATGCTGAACCAGAAGGTCGGCGAGCTTATCGACCGTGACGTGTTGCGGCGCGTGGCGGAGCTGCCCGACACCGCCCACCTCGACGAACCCGACCAAGTCCAGCGCATCGAGGCCGCCCGGCGCAGCGGACAGCACATGGCGAACGCCGTGTGGTCCTCGGTGACCATGGGCCTGGTCGCCGTGCAGCTGGCCGTCAGCACCGTGCTGCTGGCCATGGTGGAAGCGCCGTTCGCCCTTCTGGCGCTAGCCGTCCTGCCCACGTTGTGGTGCTCGCTGCTCAGCAGGCGGACGGTGGCACGGGCCGGCCGTGCGGCGGCCCCGTGCGAGCGCGTCGAGCGGAGCCTGTTCGAGGCGGCCACCGATCCGGAGCGCGCGATGGATCTCTGGCTCCGCGGGGGCATGCGCTTCGCCATGGACCGGGCCGAGCACCACCGTCGCGCTGCGACCGCGACCCGGTTGCGCGCCGAGGCCCGGGCCGCCGTGGTGGACTCCCTCGGCTGGGCCGCCTTCCTCGCCGGATACGTCGCCGCACTGGTGTTCCTGTGTCGGCAGGTGACCGAGGGACGGGTCTCCGTCGGCTCCCTGCTCCTCGTGGCCACGCTGACCATGGCGATGCGCCGCAGCGTGACCCTCGTGGCCGGCGGCATGAGCGGCGCGGTCAGCGGCTGGGAGAGCCTGTCGGCGTACCTGTGGCTGCGCGGCCGTGGCGGGACGAGGACGACCACCGCGGCCCTCCCCCCCGACCGCCTGGTCGACGGGATCCGGCTGCGCGGCGTGCGCTTCCGCTATCCGGCCGCCTCACGTGACGCCGTGGCCGCGATCGACCTCCACCTGCCCGCGGACACCACGGTCGCCCTCGTCGGCGGCCACGGGTCCGGGAAGTCCACACTGGTCAAGCTCGTGTGCGGACTGCTTGAGCCGTCCGCCGGCGAGGTCGCGGTGGAGGGCGTCGCCCTCACCGCGCTGACGGCGGCGTCATGGTGGCAGCGGGTCACCGCGGCCTTCCAGGACTACTGCCGATTCTCCTTCACCGCGAGGGAGAGCATCGGGGTGGCAGATCTCGCCCGGGTGGACGACGACTCCGCCTTCACCCGGCCGGCCAGGGTCTCGGGGGCGTCGGAGGTACTGGCGCAGCTCCCCGACGGTCTCGACACCCTGCTCGGGACGGACCTGGGCAGCGGCGTCGAACTCTCCGGCGGCCAGTGGCAGCGGATCGCCCTGGCCCGCGCGCTCTTCCCCGACCGGCCGCTGCTCACCGTGCTCGACGAGCCGACGGCCGCCCTGGACGCCGCATCGGAGTACGAGCTGTACCGGGCCTTCGAGGAGGCCGCTCGGTCACGGCCGGACGGCCACGGCGGAATCGTGCTGCTGGTCTCCCACCGGCTCTCCACGGTCCGCATGGCCGATCTCATCGTCTTCGTCGAGGAGGGCCGCATCGTCGAGCAGGGCGATCACAGGACCCTGATGGAGGCGGGCGGACGGTACGCCGAGCTCTACGCGCTCCAGGAAGCCGCATTTAGCTGACACGGACGAAAGGGTAAGTGAGATGTGGTCGTCACGGTTCGAACGCCTGCTGCGGCGCTTTATTCCGCTGCTTCCCGACAGCGACCCGCTGTACCCCGACACCCCGCTCGCGGATGTCGGCCTGGACTCGCTCGGGATCGCCGGACTGGTCATCGAGCTGGAGGAGTTCTTCGGCTTCTCCTTCCCCGAGGAGAAACTCACCGTGGCGACCTTCCGGACTTCCGCCGAGCTGTGGGCGGAGATCTCACCTCTCCTCGGGCAAACGGAGGGCGCCGGACCCCCGCAACCGCACCAGGCGGCCGACCCGGAGGGCGTCTTCGCCGGGGAGCCGGTACTCGCCGTTCCCGCCCTGGCCGATCGGTACTTCTTCCCGAGCCAGCCCGACTTCGTCGGCATCGAGGACACCGTTCCCACCGAGGGACGTGCCCCCAAGGAGACGGAATGCTGAAATTCACCCTCTCCACGGCCGCGATCGGCCAGGACGCCGCGGAATGGGAATGGAACGGATGGGCGTGGCGCTCCGGCGACGACGAGATCATGCCGTACCTCCATCCCGCACTGCATCCCAGCATGATCACCGACGGCGCCGAGACGGTCGTCGTCGTGCGGGAGCTCGGCCGCGGCGAACCGGCCGCCGTCCCGGGGAAGCCGGCACGGGTGACACCTGACCGGCTGCGGCAGACCCTCGCCGGCCACGACGGGCAGCACCTCGACCGGACCGTGCTGCACATCCGCGCCGGCGCGTTGACGGTACGCGCCGGGACCTGGGCCGTGGCGCCGGTGTATCTGGCCGGGGACGAAAGGGCGCTGACGGGGTCCTGGGACCCCGCCGACCTGCGCGGGGCCATCCGCGCCGCCACACTGCTCGACCGGGAGGTCGCCCGTCTGCTCAGCCGACGCCACCGCTACGGGCACGACACGGTCTGGAGCACCGTGCACCGGCTGACGGAACGCTCGGTCGCCTCGTGGAGCGGCGGCACGCCCAGTCTGCGGTACCCCGCTGCGGCCTTGCACGCCCAGCCCCGTCCGCTGCGGCAGGGTGCCGACGTCCTGTCCGCGTTCGAGGCCGTACTCACCGCCGCGGTGCGGCGCCGGGCCGAGTCGGCGCACGGCGCCGTCGAACTCTCCGGCGGGCTCGACAGTGCCAACGTGGCCGCGGGCCTCACCGCGTCGCAGTCGGCGCCAGTGACGCCCGCGGCGCTGCTGATCGGCGGGTCCGTCGACCAGCAGCAGCGCCGCCGGCGCGGTATGATGATCGATTCCTTCGGCCTCGGTACCGACGTCACCGTTGCCGTCGCCGACTTCATGCCGTTCGGGCCGACGGGGACGGTCGGGGAGCCGCTTCCGACGACGCCGTATTCGGAGCCGTGGATCGAGGCCAAGCAGGCGATGATGTCCGCGTTGGCCGGCCTGGGCGCGCACGTGTCCTACGGGGGCACCGGAGGCGATGAGCTGTGCAGCCTGCGCAGTGCCGAGCAGGCGGCGGCCCCGTCCAAGGCGCTGCCCGATCCGGTGTGGCTGGGGCCGCGCGTCGCCGCGGCCGTGCCGTGCAGCGAACAGCGCATCGCTCCTGCCGGGATCCTGCACGCCAGCAGCCTGCTCGCCTTCGCCAGCAGGGCTCCGCAGTTCCTGCGCAACGGCCTGTGGCCGGTGTCGCCGATGTGCGACCCGGAGGTCATCCGGTTCTGCGAGTCGCTGCCTCGCCCGTGGCGGGAGAACAAGACCGTGCAGCGGTTGCGCCTGGCCCGGCTGGGCCTGCCCCTCGAAACCTACAGCGAGCCCCGCGACGACCCCCGCGAAGCGTTGAGCACGGCCATCCGGGTCTACGTTGTGCCGTACCTTCGCCGGCTCCTGCGCTCCGGCGGAATCCTCATCGACTCCGGCTACGTGGCGGCCGACGGTCTGACCAGGATGCTCGACACGATCGAGCGGCTCGGGAACTTCCGGCAGATCGACCGCTCGCTCTTCCTGATCGCCTCGGTGGAAAGAGGGTTGAGAGCCTGCGCGGGGATCGGTGAGATCCCGCGGACCGGACAACCGCCCGCGCGGACCCGCGCGGACCGCGCCGAAACGGAGGCGGCACATGGCATCGAAAGTTGAGCTGCTCGGAAGGGGCTCCCCTTCCCCGAACCCGGTGGAACGGCTCGTCACCGGCGGGTGGGCGCTGGCCACGGACGTGGCGGGCGTGCTCGGTTTCACCGAACGGTTCGAGTCTCTGCTCGGGCGCCTGCACGGCTCCCTGGCGGCGCTGGGCGTCGGTCCGGCGTCGTGGGAGCGGACCTCGTGCCCACCGGTCGTCCCCCGGGCGTGGATCGAGCGAGCCCGGTACCTGGATTCCTTCCCGCACCTTCTCGGCCAGGTCCATGCCCGCGGCGCCGGCACCGCGTGGGACGCGACGGACACCGTGCTGACCCCCGCGGCCTGCTACAGCGTCTACCCGCGCCTCGCCGACAGCGTTGTCACCGCGCCCGCGCACTTCGATGTCACGGGCTACTGCTACCGCCATGAGGCCACCGCCGAGATCGGACGGCTCCGGACCTTCCGGATGCGCGAGTTCGTCACCGTGGGCGAGGAGGAGCGCATCGCGGCCGGGCACGAGGAGCACATCGACAGATGCGCGTCCCTCTTCGCCGGGCTGGGGCTCGACGTCGCCGTCCAGCGGGCCACCGACCCGTTCTTCGGCCCGACCGCTCGCTTCCTGAACGCCAGCCAGATGGAGCAGGGCCTCAAGTACGAGTTCATGGCGCCGGTCGGCGGCGACGGCGCGGTGGCCATCGCGTCGGCCAACCGGCACAAGGATCACCTGACGTCGCGGTTCGGCATTCGCTGCCCGGGCGGCGCGGCCGCCCACAGCGCGTGCACGGCGATCGGCCTGGAACGCATGGCCTTGGCCCTCGTCCACGCCCACGGCGACGACGTCGCCAACTGGCCGACCCTGCCGGATGACCCGGAGAAGCCCGGGACCGCATGAAGGCAGCCCCGACACCACCGACACACGCACCAGGAGGTTCCCCCACCATGGCAACCGGCATCACCGTGGCAGCCGCACGTTCTGCCGCACACGACTGGGTGAAGAGCTCAGCACACGCCTACGAGGGCTACGTGGGCGCGTACTTCAGCGGTTCCACGGTGGACATGAAGCCCCTGGGCGAACTCCCCCTGGGCAGCGACGTGGACGTCATGGTGGTGACCGGGCAGCCCGTCGAGGGCCTGAAACTCGGCAAGTTCCTCCACCACGGGGTACTGCTGGAGGTTACCTACTTGCCGTGGGACCGGATCGCGCCGGCCGACAGGTCACTGGCCGACTACCACCTGGCGGGCGGACTGCGCACCGACACGGTCATCGACGACCCGACAGGTCGGCTGCGCGCGCTGCAACGGCAGGTGGCCGCCGCCTTCACCGACGGGACCTGGGTCCGGCGCCGCTGCGAGAACGTGCGGCAGCGGATCGAGAACGGCCTGCGCGCACCGGACACCGAGGCCCCCTGGCACGACCGGGTCACCGGCTGGCTGTTCCCCACCGGGGTGACCGCCCACCTGATCCTGGTGGCCGCGCTGTGCAACCCCACGGTGCGCCTGCGCTACCTGCGTGCTCGCGACGCCCTGGCGGACACCGGGCTGCGGCGGCACTATCCCCAGCTGCTGCGCCAGCTGGGGGCACAGGAGCTCACCGCGGACCGCGTGGAGCGGCACATCGACGCGCTCTCCGCCACCTTCGACTGCGCCGCGGCCGTGTCGAGGACGCCGTTCTTCTTCAGCAGCGACCTCACCGCGGCGGCGCGGCCGATCGCAATCGACGCGAGCTACGCCCTGGCGCGCCGGGGCGACCACCAGGAGGTGGTGTTCTGGCTCGTCGCCACGGCAGCGCGCTGCCACAAGGTCCTGGCCGCCGACGCGCCGGACCTGAAGGCGGCCCACGAACCAGCCTTCGCCGAACTCCTCGCGGACATCGGCATCACCAGCGGTGCCGACCTCCGCGACCGGGCGGCACGGACGCTCGACGAACTCCCGGAGATCTGGAAGACCGCCGAGGAGGTCATGGCGGCCACCACGGCCGGCCACCAGGCGCGCGAGTCTTGACCGTCCGATCCGACGAGACGCCAGCAACAACTCCGTACGCAACGAACCGGAGGACAGCACATTGTCCGAAAGCCTCGCTCGCGCGGCGCTCACGCCGTCCCGGCACACGGCGGTCGACCACTTCGTCTACTCGCCGGCCTCCTCCTACCCCACGCCCGTGGCCCGGCTTGTCGACCGCGACGGCGCCGAGCTCCACACGTGGAGCAACGCCACCGCGCAGCCAGCCCAGGAAGGCGACCCGCCAAGCTTCCTGCGCGGCTGGAACCACGTCGAAGTCGCCGCGGACGGCTGCCTGTTCGCCACGGTGCCGCTCCAGGCCCTGCTGAAACTCGATCGGGACTCCTCCGTGCTGTGGCGCGCCGACGTCACCGCGCACCACGACCTCGCCGTCGCGCCGGACGGGGCCGTGCACGTGCTCACCGAGGAACCGCGGCGCATCACGGTGGACGGCAGCCCGTTCACCGTTCTCGACAATCTCGTCACCGTCCTCGGCGACGACGGCCGCCGCCTTCGCGACGTGTCGCTCTACGACGCTCTCACCACCGACCCCGCGCTCCGGGCGCTGGTGCACGATCAGGTGCGTGGCAAAGACGCCGCCTTCCGCAAGGCCGGCGTACCCCTCGACGAGGAGACCTCCGGACTGCTGCTCTCGGCCTCGCACGACGGGCCGCCGGCCCGGGCACTGACCTTGCTGCGGCTGCTGCCAGGCTCCCCGTGCGATGTCCTGCACACCAACACCGTGGAGATCCTCCATGCCCATCCGTCGGGGCTGTGGCCCGACGGCGCCCTGCTGGTCTCGATGCGCAACCTCGACCTGATCGCCGCCGTCGCCCCCGACGGGTCGCGCGTGCTGTGGTCGTGGGGTCCGGGGACGCTGTCGGGGCAGCACCAGCCGACAATGGCGCCCGGGGGGAACGTCGTGGTGCTCGACAACGGGGTGAACGCCGCGCGCAGCCGGGTGCTCGAAATCGACCCGGTGCGAGGCGTCGTCGTGTGGGAGTACCGGGCGGAGCCGCCCGGGAGTTTCTTCACCCCGGTCGCGGGCGGGGCCGAGCCCCTTCCCGGGGGGAGCGTGCTGGTGACCGACGCGACCGCGGGCCGGGTGTTCGAGGTGGCCCGGGACGGGCGCGTCACCTGGCAGTGGCGCACCAGGAAGGAGCCCGGCGCCACCGGCACCGGCCGCGCCACCCTCTACCGGATGGCCGGCATACCGGACGCCACGGTCCGGCGGATCGGCGGACGTGGTCCAGGGATTCCCGGACCCGCCCCGGACGCGGACGCCTGAGGAGTATCCATGATCAGTGTCGTCATCCCAACCCACCACCGCCCTCACCTCCTGCCGGAAGCCCTCGCCAGCCTCTCCCGGCAGGTCTTCGGCGACTTCGAGGTCGTCGTGGTGAACGACGGCGGCCCCACCCTGGTCGACGTGCTCCGTCCATGGCGGGACCGCCTGCCCCTACGGCTCTTCGAACTGCCGCGCCGCACCGGGGTCTCCCACGCGCGCAACGTCGGTATCGACCACGCCGAGGGGGAGTACCTGGCCTTCCTCGACGACGACGACATCTTCCTGCCCCGGCATCTGGCCCGCGCGTACCAGGCCCTGGCGTTGGGGCGGGCGGACTTCGTCTACTGCTCCGCCCTCGTCGCGGGTGAGCGGATGAGCGAGCTGCCCGAGAGGGTGGACGGCGGACCGGTGAAGGCATACCCCTTCGACGACGACTTCCTCCTGGTGGCCAACTTCATCCACACCGGAGCCGTGGTCGTGCGGAGCTTCCGGGAGACCGGGGTGCGCTTCGACGAGTCGCTGACGCACTGCGAGGACTGGGACATGTGGCTCGCGCTGCGCCGGCGCCTCGGCTACCGGGTCTCCTTCGTGGACGAGATCACTGCCATCTACCACCAACTCCCCGCAGTGGAAGGGCTGGTGGGAAGCGCCCAGCTGGCGGTCCCCAGCCCCTTCACGGTCGTACGGGAGCGCATCCAAGACGCCTGGCCGGCCAGCGACGGACGTGTGCGGCGGTTCCGGGCGTGGATGAACGCCCTGGAGGACCACCGGAACACTCGCATTCGGAAGGGGCACGCCATTCCGCACCAGATGTTCGACGCCGTGCTGCACGACACTCATGCCTGGTTCACCGCCGGCATGGACCCGGACTTCGCCCGCATCCCCGACTACTTCCGGGCGGCGGTATGAGCGCCGCCCGTGACGCACCCCCGCCCGACTGCTGCTACTGCCGGCGGATCGCCACCGCCGTGAGCGACTACCCGGTGCACGGGGCGTCGTACGACCTGGGCTCGCCCGCCCCGAGATGCGGCCTCCATTGGCGCTACCCCTGTGCGGTCTGCCGGCGCCCGAAGCACTTCATGTCGTTGGCCTTTTGCCCGCGCCAAAGGGTGCTGTTCTGTGCGGACTGCGCAGGGAAGACAGAGACCGTCGACGAGCCCTTCTGGGCCTGGGAATACTACTTCCGCTACCGTTCACCGTGGTCCGGGCGCTTCCAGCCCTCCCTGGACCGGCTGGAATTCGAGGGCCGCCACCCGGGTGAGGCCGCCGGACGACCGGAGCACGGGGCGAACGCCGCCACGGTGCAACCCCATCTGGACCGTGCGGCCGCCGTTCCCCAGCAATGGCCCGCCCCCCTCGACGACAGCACGGTCCGCTCCCTCTGGAACCGGAACGCCCTGCCGTGGGAAAGCGGCTTCGACGCCGACGGCGACGACCACCGGGCGTACGTCAGCGACGAGCCCATGCTCGCCATGCTCGGTCCGGTCCGCGGCGCGGACGTGCTCGACCTGGGCTGCGGCAACGGCTACCTGTGCCGCAAGCTCGCGCACCAGGGAGCGCGGGTGGTGGGGGTGGACCTCAGCGAGGACATGCTGTCCCTTGCGGCGCGGCACGAGGCGGCACAGCCGCTCGGCATCACCTACTTGGCCGCCTCCGCCACGCAGTTGGCCGCGCTGGAAACGGCCTCCTTCGACAAGATCGTCTGCAACCACGTGCTCACCAGTGTCCCGGACCACGAGAGCGTCCTGGACGAGGCTCGGCGGGTCCTGCGGCCCGAAGGCCGTCTGGTCCTGGCCCTCAGCCATCCGTGCTTCTCGTGCGGGCCGCGGCTGTGGGACCTGCCCGCCGCGGACTCGCCCCGGCAGGAGGAGGCGAGCGGCTACGTGGTGGACGACTACTTCCGCACCGGCGGCAACCTCTTGGCCGCCTGGGAGGGCTTCGCACCCGTGCCGTACGTCCACCGGCCGCTCAGCGAGTACTGGCGCGCCTTCCGCGTGGCCGGCTTCCTCGTCTCCGACTTCGCCGAACCGAGCGTGAGCTCCCGGGGCCGGGCCGAACTGCCCGGCTGGCAGGTGCGGCAGATGGAGCGCATCCCCTACTCGTGCCTCTTCCTGCTCACCCGCGTGCAGGAGCCCCTGCGTTGACCGCCAACCGTCTCGCCGCACCGGCATCGAGGCGTCCCACCCACTGACGGAGGCCCACGTGCTCCCGGCAACTCTGCAGACCTCGCCCTACATCACCTGCATCCGGCCCGATGAACCGTCGCCCGTCATCTACATGACCGACACCCGCGGTCCCGCCTTCCCCGTCATCACCGACCCCGGCGACGCCGCCTTCGGCGTCATCGGCCTGGACCGGACGGTGGACTGGCAGCCGGACCTCGCGGCGCTGGCCGCGCTGGAGCGGGCCGCGCCCGAACCGGTGGACCTGCCGTCCCTGATCGCGGAGTTCGGCGAACCGCTGATCAGACGGCTGGTGGAGAAGGCGTGGCTCCAGGCCTCCGACGACCTGTGCGTCGAATACCGCCTGCGCACGGCGCAGATCGAGGTGACCGCCCACTGCAACTGGTCCTGTCGCTACTGCCCGGTCTCCTCCTCTCCGAAGCCCCGGGCGACCATGCCCATGGACCTCTTCACCGAGATCATCGAGAAGCTCACCCCCTACCGGACCATCACCTTCGTCACCTTCCACTTCTTCAACGAACCGACTCTCGACCGCTTCTTCGCCGACCGGATCCGCGTGCTGCAGGAACACGGCATGAAGCTTTCCCTGAGTACGAACGCCAGCGCGCTGACCCACCGCAAGATCCAGCTCCTCCAGGACAGCGGTGTGCTCCACCACCTGATCGTCAACCTTCCTACCCTGGACGAGGAGGAGTTCCGCACCCTCACCGGAGCCGGTACGTACAAGGCGACGCTGCGGAATCTCGACCTCGCCATCGACCAGGGCTGGCCTGTGACCCTGGCCGTCAACGGAGTCGGCGAGGAACTCAGCCGGCGTACGGCGGCGCTGCGTGCGAAGTACGAGGGACGCGGGGTGGAGGTCAACCCGACGCAGACCTGCGACCGGGCCGGCGAGCTGACCAACGAGTACCACCAGGGCGTCTTCGCCGCCGGCAGGCTCCGCGGCTGCAGCTGGCCGCTCAACCACGCCTACTTCTCGGTCACGGGCGACATGTTCATCTGCTGCAACGACTTCCACCAGCGGGAGGTGTACGGCAACATACGCGACGGCTCGGTCCACGACGTGATGACGAGCCCCGATGCGGTCCGGCTGCGCCGCCGGGTGTTCGGAGTGGAAGAGGCCCCGCAGGACTACATCTGCCGTACCTGCCACGACCAGAAGCCGGACTTCGTGCACCGGCAGTTCCGCCCGCTCGCCAGCTTCCCCGTGCTGGGCCCGCTCCGGCCGGAACAGGCGCGGTGAAGCCGCCATGGACCGGCTTCTCAATATCTGGTACGTGTCGTCGCAGCGCCTGTGCAACTTCCGCTGCACGTATTGCGTCTCCACCGGCGACTACGCGAAGAGCGACACCTCCGACTGGAAGCACGAGAGGGACCGGGACGACGTCGGGACGGTCGTGCGCTGGATGGCGGCCCAGCCCTACCCCGTCGGCGTCCGGCTCGCCACCCTCGGGGAGCCCTTCGCCTCGCGTGACTTCCTCACGCAGGCCGCATGGCTCACGCAGCAGCCCCGCGTGCGCTTCGTCGAGTTGCTCACCAACGGCTCGCTGCTGAAACGGCGGCTCCCCGTGCTGGCGGAGACGGCCGACCTCTCCAGGCTCACCCTGTGGATCACCCACCACCACACCGAGATCCCGACGGCGCGATTCATCGAGAACGCGCTCTTCGCCCGGGACACGTACGGATGCTTCGTCGTCGTGAACGCCCTGCTGTTCCCCGACAACGCCGAGCAGGTGTCCGAACTGCGCCGCGCCGCCCATGACGCCGGCCTCCGGTTCAACCTGGACCTCGGATACACCCCCGGCACGCCCAACGGGGAGTTCGAGCGGACCGAGCAGATGGCCCCGCTGCTGGGCACCGGCACCAGCGCCGGCATGGCCGGGGCGCTGTCGCACGGTGCGAACCGGGAACTGCTCGAACTCAACGTCACGGCGCTGGGACCGATCAAAGGCCTGCCGTGCCAGGCCGGCCACGACTACCTCTACATCGGCATCAACGGCGATGTCTATCCCTGCTCCCGGTACTACGTGCTTCAGCAGGACAGGATCGGCAACGCCCTGGACCCCGACTTCCGCCTGGAGTTGCGCGACGACCGCTGGGCGGGCTGCAAAGCGGACTCGGGCTGCTGCAATAAGGAGGACTTCCTCAACCTCCGTGCCAGGAGCCGGGAGGAGCGGTCCGCCGTACCCAGCCTCGGCTGGCTCGACTGAGGCCTTCGGGCCCGACTCGGAAGGGGATGGACGAACATGCGGGTGGAGGATCTGACATGGCCCGAGTACCAGGAGAACATCGCCCGTCGCCTCGTCGTGCTGCCCATCGGGGCCGTCGAGGCGCACGGCCGGCACCTGCCGCTGTCTACGGACACCGTGATCGCCGAGTACCTGGCCGGCCAGGTGAGCCGCCGTGTTCCGGCACTCGTCCTGCCGGCCCTTCCGTTTGGGTACAAGACCGACGCCGTGCGCGTCGGCGGCGAGTTCCCGGGAATGACGAATCTGCGGGCCTCAACCCTGACCGGTGTCGTGCAGGACGTCCTTACCGCGTCCTACCGCAACGGGGCCCGCAGGTTCCTGATCGTGCACGGCCACATAGCCAACCTTCCGCCGGTCTTCGACGCGGTCGACCAGTTCGTCCACTCGGCACCAGACGCCCGTGTCATGGCCGCGAGTTGGTGGGACTTCGCCACGGAGGAGACCCGCAACTCCATAGCGGACGAGACCGGGGTGCCGCGGTCGGAGGACAACCACGCGGCAATGGTGGAGACGAGTCTGCTAATGCACGTGCGCCCGGAAGCGGTGCGCATGGACGCGGCCGAGGACGATGACCGCGAGCGGCGTGTCAGCTATCTGGTCCTGCCCGTCCCGGACGCCCTCAGAACCCGCTCCGGCGTGATCTACGCGTCGAAGCAGGCCAGACCCGCGATCGGCGAGCGGCTGATGCCGGAGATCATCGACAACCTGGTGCGCGCGGTGCGGCTCGAACTGAGCTGAGCAGGAGCGGTTCCACCGACCCGGGCAGGCGGCCCCGCGAGCGCGGTGGCCCCGCCCGCCGCGCAACCTGCTTACGAATCCCGGAGGTGTGATGGAAGGCCGACTCGACGTCTACGCAACGGCGATCTCGCCCCGACCGACCGATGCCGACCCGCTCGGGCGGATCGCCGGTCTGGCCCGGCGGGCCGAGCGCCACGGGATCGACGGGCTGCTGATCTTCTACGACCACCACAGCCTCGACCCGTGGATGGTCGCCGCCGCCATCCTCCAGCACACCGAGCTGATCACGCCGCTGGTGGCGCTCCAGCCGTACGCGCTGCCGCCGCTGACGGCTGCCAAGATGATCCACTCACTGACCGCGCTGCACGGACGGCGGATCGACCTGAACCTGATCACCGGCGCGACCCCCACTGAGCTGGATCAGGTGCTCGACGGCCTCGACCACGAAGCGCGGTACGCCCGCGCGGTAGAGTTCTGCCGGATCGTGCGGTCCCTGCTCACCTCGGACGAGCCGCTGACGTACCGCGGCCGGTACTATGCCTACCAGCTCCTGCGGGCGCACTGCCGTGTCGAAGCCGTTCAGCAGCCGCGCGTCTTCGTGGCCGGGTCGTCCGCGGCCAGCCGCCGGGCGGCCGACGAGGTGGCGGACGTGGCCGTGACGCATCCGGAGCCCGTCTCCGCCTTCGTCGAGACGTTCCTTCCCGGCGGTGGCAGGGCGACCGAGACCGCCGTCCGCGTCGGCATGGTCGCCAGGCCCTCGTCGGAGGAGGCATGGGCCGCAGCCCGGTCGCTCTACCTTGCGGACCGCCTGTCGGACATCAGGGTGGCCATGCGCCGCAAGTCTGGCTCCGAGTGGAGCCAGCGCCTCGCCGACCTGACCGCCGAGGGCGAGTTGTTCGACGGCGTCTACTGGACGGGCGCCTACCGCTCCGGAGCCGGGGTGCCGCTGCTGGTGGGCGGTTACGACGAGGTGGCCGCGTACCTGCGGCGCTACCGGGAGGCGGGAGTGACCACCGTGATGCTCGGAGGGCGCCTGCGGACGGAGGAGGACTTCCACCACGCGGCCGTGGTCGTGTCGCGCCTGCGCGAGGGCGACGGCTGACGGCTGGGGCAAGGCGCGCGATCCCGCTGCCAGCGTCCCTGCGGGTGCCGATTAATCATCTGGGATGGTCAGGCAGCATGTTGGTACTCGTGGAGGGTTCGGCCGAGCCGGTCTCGTCGGCGGATGTTCAGATTCGTTATGTGTTCTTGCGCGCTGATCGGCTCGGGTAGTGGGCGCAGCGGAGCGGCCTGCTCTAACGCTGGGTGGGGTCGGTGCTGGTTGTGGAAGGTTTCGAACTCGCCGAGCGCGTGGAGAAGGTGGCTCTGGTTCCAGATCAGGGTTTTGTTGAGGAGTTCGCGTCTGCGGGTCTGTATCCAGCGCTCCATGATGGAGTTCATGCGCGGCATCCGTGCACCGCTCCTGACGATCTTGAGTCCGGCGTCGGTGAGCACGGCGTCGAAGGCGGCGGTGAACTTTGCGTCGCGGTCGCGGATCAAGAACCTGGCCCTGCTGCTCGCGTCTTCGAGGTCCATGAGGAGGTTGCGTCCGAGCTGTACCTCCCACTGCGCGGTGGGGTGTGCGGTTGTGCCCAGGATTCGGATGCGCCGGGTGGAGTGCTCGATGACCGTGAAGACGTACAGGCGTGCCCCGGTCAGGGTGCGGGTCTCGAAGAAGTCGCAGGCGAGCAGGGCACCGGCCTGGCTGCGCAGGAAGTCGGCCCACGTCGTGCTGTGTCGTTCCGGCGTGGGTGGGATGCCGTGCTCCTTGAGGATTTCCCAGACGGTGGAGGATGCCGAGGGCGGCGAGTTCGCCGTGGATGCGGCGATATCCCCACGAGGAGTTCTCTCGGGCCAGGCGCAGGACCAGGGCGCGGATGGAGCGGATGGTGGGTGGGCGTCCACGCCGCTTCGGGACGCAGGTGGCGGCATGGCCCCGTTTGAGCAGGTTGCGGTGCCATCGCATGATCGTGTCGGGGCGTACCAGTAGCAAGAGCTGCCGCAGCCTGTCCATCGGCAGGTGGTGGAGCAGGCCGGCGAGGAGGGCGCGGTCGGTGTCGGTGAAGGCGGGCTTGCCGACCTCGCGTTGCAGAACGAGCAGTTGGTGTCGGAGCGCAAGGATCTCGATGTCCTTGTCCCGGTTGCTCACCGGCAACAGGCGCAGGCGTTGGTCGCGGTGAGGTAGGCCAGACGCAGCAGCACGACCGATCATGATGCCTTCATGCCCGGCGCAGGTGAAGGCATCGAGGGTGAGGGGCAGGCACAGTCGGAGACCGGCGATCAAGACCGTGACCTGGCCGGATGATTTATCGGCACCCGCAATGTCCGGCAGCCTTTCGTGAAGGCCGTCAGTCACTGAGGTTGAACTCGTGGAGTCATAGGGGCTGACGTCCGGTGTCTGGCTGCGGTATCACCGGAGGATGCGGTATCCACAAGGTGGCGGGCTGACCGCCGAACGGCAGGACAGACGCGAGGAGTTGCGGCTTCAGGCTGCTGAGCGGTTCGCCCGGGGTGAGGGCAGTACGTCGATCGCCAGGGACCTGCGAGTCAGTGTCCGCTCGGTGCAGCGATGGCGTCATGCGTGGGCTGAGGACGGTCCGCGCGCTTTGCGGTCGCAGGGCCCGGCGTCGCTGCCGCGGCTGAGCGAGAAGCAGTTCGCCCGATTGGAGGCGGAGCTGGCCAAGGGGCCGGCTGCTCACGGCTGGGAGGACCAGCGCTGGACCCTGGGCAGGATCAAGACCGTGATCGGCCGACGCTTCCACCTGACCTACACCGTCCAGGGCGTGCGCAAGCTGCTGGTCCGCAACGGCTGGTCGTGCCAGGTTGCGGCCCGGCGCGCCATGGAACGCGACGATGACGCCGTGGCCGGGTGGGTCAAGGAGGTCTGGCCCCGCGCGGAAGGTTAGCGGCGGCTCGTGGGGCCTGGCTGGTCTTCGAGGACGAAGCCGGTTTCTCCATGACACCGCCGCACGCCAGAACATGGTCACCACGCGGCCGCACCTCGGTAGTGCGGGTCCGCGGCCGGTCCCGCAGACGCGTCTCGATCGCCGCGCTGACCTGCTACAAACCTGGCCGTCAGTCCCGGCTGATCTACCGGCCCCGCAGGGACGACGGCCAGCGCGACGGACGCAAGAGCTTCTCCTGGCGCGACTACCGCGACCTGCTGACCGCCGCCCACCAGCAACTCGGCGGCCCGATCGTCCTCATCTGGGACAACCTCAACGTCCACAAAGCCGCCGGCCTGCGCGAATTCGCCGACTCACACGACTGGCTGACCATCTACTACCTACCGCCCTACGCACCCGACCTCAACCCCGTCGAAGGCATCTGGTCCCTGCTGCGGCGTGGGTGGCTGTCCAACGTCGCCTTCACCACACCCGAACACCTCATCCACACCATTCGTCATGGCCTCC
This sequence comes from Streptomyces sp. NBC_01477, assembly GCF_036227245.1. Lineage (GTDB taxonomy): Bacteria > Actinomycetota > Actinomycetes > Streptomycetales > Streptomycetaceae > Actinacidiphila. The sequence goes on along the minus strand of NZ_CP109445.1, from coordinate 1,728,035 downwards.
GCAGCATCCAGTACCGCAGCAACCTGATCGACGGCTGCCTCAACGAGACCGGCCTGGCCATCAAACCTGCATGACCAGGGCTGTTGCAAAGTATTTTGATCTTGGATGAGTGCAGGTCAGGTGAGGCCGATGAGGTCCTGCGGTCGGCGGAAGCTGTCGTAGGACACTTCGCGGAGACTGGCGGCGATGTTCGTGTGGCCGGCGGCTCGCAGTGTGTTGATGGCGAAGCTCCTGAGGGTGGGGATGTTGTCCGGGCCGTGGCCGGTGCGGACCTGGGAGGCGTCCTCGGCGAAGGTCGTATCGCGGACGAAATGGAGCCGGTTCTCGATGGCCCACTGCGAACGGATGATCTTCGCGAGCCGTTGCGGGGAGGCTTCGCGGCTGGTCAGATCCGTGATGATGTAGACGGTCTCGCGGCTGCGCCTGCCGGTTTTGCGGTGGGTGCGGTGCCGGACGATCTTCGCGACCTGGACCGCGTGGGGGAAGTCGATGTCGAGGTCGGTGATGGTCAGGGCCTGCACGACGCGGGTTTCCAGGCGCCCGTGGGCGGTGGTGCGGTCGTAGAACTTCGCGCTCGCCTTCTCCCAGGGCGGAGCTGCGAGTTGGCGGTGCAGGTTCTTCTGGTTGTGGTTCACGGTGAAGGCGTAGTGCGCCTTCTTCTCCTCAACGAGGAACCGGGCGTGATCGCGCTGGCAGTGCAGGGCGTCCGCGGTGACCGTGACGCCGGCCAGGTCGTAGGGCGCCAACAGGGCCTCGAAGCAGGTGATCTCGTTCGTTTTGCGGGGGACGCGGAGCTGGGTGACGGTCAGGCCGGCACCGGTGACCGCGGCCAGCAGATGAGCGGCCGGGATCTCGCCGTGGCGGGAACCGCGGGCGCTCTTACCGTCCACCGCGAGGGTGTCGGCCCCGGCCGGGTCGTGGCCGAGCAGATCGGCCAGGCCGCCGGGGCAGGCGGCGTTCAGGACTCGGCGGATGGTCGCCGTGCTCGGCGCGATGCGCACGGTGAAGACCGTCACGGTGCGGGCGCCGAGCCGGGCGAGGGTTTCCTGCGGAGCCCTCGATGCCCACTGGCCGATCGCGGCGAACGAGCGGGCTCCGGTCAGCACCGCCGAGCAGGCGACCAGCAGCACGCTCACGAACGGGTGACGCTTCCCGCGCCGGTGCCGCGGATCTGCCAACGTCAGCAGCCGCTGGTGCAGCGGCCCGATCGCCCGGTGCTGACCGGTGGGCGACTTGATCAGACAGACGGTGGCAGACTGACGGCACATCGGAGCTCCGGACGGTGCAGGCGACTGGACAGGTCACCCGCATCAACCGGAGCTCCGTTGCGTACGGACCGGGCCCACCAGACATCGTCATCCCGCCGTGACCTGCACAGTCGTGCATCAGCTACGACTGTGCAACCACCCTGCCTGCATGACCGACATCACGAGTTCAACCTCAGAGCGTGTCTGAGATCTGCCGTGTCGGCTGTTGGGGTGGCTCGTTGGGCGGAGTGTGAGTGCTACCGGGGATGGCTATCCGTCTGATCTGACCGATGAGCAGTGGGCGTTGGTCGAGCCGTTGCTGCCGGCGCCGAGGACGGGCAGCAGGGGAGGCCGGCGGGAGAAGCACCCGCGGCGGCGGATCGTGGACGCCATCTTGTACCTGGCGCGGACCGGGTGCCAGTGGCGGTATCTGCCCAAGGACTTCCCGCCCTGGCCGACGGTGTACTGGTACTTCACCTGGTGGCACGACGACGGCACCGTCGAGCGCCTGCACGACGCGCTGCGGGTCAAGGTCCGCCAGACCGAGGGCCGCAACCCGGAGCCGTCCGCCGGCCTGGTCGACTCCCAGTCCGTCCGTGCGGCCGACACCGTGCCCAAGTCCACGAGCGGCTTCGATGCGGGCAAGAGGACCAAGGGCCGCAAGCGGTTCATCGTCACCGACACTCTCGGCCTCCTGCTGACCGTGCACGTGCTGGCCGCGAGCATCCAGGACCGCGACGGAGCCAAGCGCTCTCTGTTGTGGACCCGCCTGGACCATCCGACCATCGAAAAGGTCTGGGCCGACCAGGGCTTCGCCGGCCGACTCGTCGAATGGGCCGCCAGCGTCCTGCACCGCACCCTGGAGATCGTCCGCAAAGAACCCGGACAGCGTGGCTTCAAGGTCCAGCCGAAGCGTTGGGCGGTAGAGCGCACCTTCGCCTGGATCACCACGCGCCGCCGCCTGGCCTGCGACTACGAACGCAGCCCGGCGCACTCGGAGACCATGATCCGCTGGGCCATGACCGACGTGATACTCCGCCGACTCACCCGAGGCCGACCCGCCACACGGCAAGGCCCACGACCGCTAAGCAAAATCGTCCCATGACCCGATCTCAGACACGCTCTCAGTAACTGGAACCCGCGTCTTCTTTTAGGCCGGGTTCGGAACCGAAGCAGCCCAGCCCCTGACTGTATCAATCGGATCTCCTAGTATGACCAGTGGTCAGAACCGTTCTGGATTGGAGAACACGTGAATCTTCGCCGAAGCATGTTGCGAGCCGCTGCAGTAGTGTCTACTGCCGCCCTCGTTGCCGGTGCTGGAAACGTCAATTCCGCATCGGCGGCAGACGATTACTGGGTGATCGGGAGCCTTTATCTCGGCTACGGCAACGGGTGCTTGACAGCCTCGGCAACGACAAACGCCGTGTTCACGCACACATGCGAGGGCTGGCAAGCGCAGGACTGGGAATGGGTTGGCATAGCCAACAGCAGAGGCGAGCAGCGGTTGGTGAGTCGGACGCGAGGGATGTGCTTGGCCACCGACAATAAATCGGACCGCAATGCGGTCTGGCTCAGCTCATGCGACACCACGGCAGGCCAGTACTGGAAGTGGGACAACGCGAATCAGTATCTTCGCAGCAACTGGACTTTCGGCGCTCACGATCAGACTCTGCGCGCCTCATCGCCCGGCTCGGGGTCCGTCTACAGCTCGGGTGTGCAAAACGACGAGACGTACCTTGACATCCCCGAGCGGATGCACGTGTGGTACAAAGCCAACTGAGGGCGATGCCCCCTGTTTTTGGGCATGCAAAAGGCCGGGAACCCTTGGGTGAGGGTTTCCGGCTCATATGCGTTGGCTGCTGCTCCCGTGTGGGGCTCAAAAATAGAATTCCGCTGCTGACCTGCGGGTTCGTAGTGAGGTCAGATGGCGATCTGGTACTCATTGATGAGTCCGCCGAGGACGGGTGTGCGGTGGATGAACCGTTCTGGGTTCGGTGGAGACTCGGTTCCGTGAAAGGATCGAGTCATGGCACGCCCTTCCTCCTATCCCCTTGAGCTGCGCAAACGAGCGGTCCGTATGGTCGCCGAGGTCCGCGGTGACTATCCGAACGAGTCGGCCGCGCTGCGGGCGGTCGCCCAGAGTTGCCGCTGCGCCTCGTTCTGCTCCCGCACGGAGTCGGCCCGCCAGCCGCTGACGGCTACCAGGCCGTGGGTCAGGCGGGGAAACTCCATGGGGACGCCGAAGTTCCTCGGCCTGCGCCGCAGGTCCTTCTCCAGGGTGTACAGCAGATCAGTCACCGGGGAGGTGTTCGCCGTTCGGCGGGCCGTGTCCACGGGCTCGGTGTCGTCGGAACCCTCGCCGTCGTCTCCGCCGGGGGGACCCGCCGCATCCGGTCCGGCGCCGCCCGCGCCGCCCGGCCACGCCGCGCCGGAGCCGGACTGCCGTACCGGCCAGGGCTGCGGCGGCCGCAGGTCGTGACTGGCCAGGTCCACCAACGACAGCGGGATGCGCTGCCGGTAGGCGTCGGCGAGGTCGGTCAGGATGGCGCTCTTGCCGGCGCCTCGGCCTCCGACCAGCCGAACCACGGGGCCGGCGTCCCTGAAGTCCGCCGGTCTGCGCCCGCCGTCGCCCCGGTACGCCACACCCACGAGGCGCGGGACCAGCCCCTGTAACAGGGCATCCCTGCCGTACAGTTCCGGCGCCATGCGCCCCACCCCCCTCCGGCTGATCACGGCCGTCGCCTCGGCCGCCCCCACGGCCGACTCCCGGCACCATCCGATCCGTCGTCGCCATCGGTCGGCGGTCACTGCATCATATGGCGTCAAAAGCTCGCATGTACGAGCCATCGCGGTTATGGGTTCGCCGGAGGCGCGGCTGCGACAGCGTAGGCGTCCGTCAGTGCAGTAGGACGGACGCTTGGGCGCAGGACCGGGCGCCCAGGTTCGGGGTGCTGCGGCTGAGGGCGGCGGTGGTGCGCGGGTCCTGGGAGCATCCGGCGCGGAAGGCCGCCTCCCCGGAGCTGGTAAGGGAGAGCTGCTGGCCGAAGTTCAGCGACGTGCTCTCGTCCCGCTTGATCCAGCCCCGCTCCTGTATCGCTGCCACCGTCGCGGTGGAGATCCGTGCACCCGAGCCGGTCTCCACACGCAGCCCGGACCGGACGGCGCGCTCTTTCAGCAGCACCGCGCCGTGCTTGATCTCCTCCAGTGCCAGTAGTTCCTCGCGCGTGGGCAGCGGGTCGACAGCCAGATCCGAACTGGCCCCCGCCTGAGAAGGGGTTGGTGTCATCGCGGGCGTCGGCCTCGGGGCCGGTACCGGTTGCGGGTGCTGCTTCACTGGCGGCCCGCAGGGCTTCTTGACCCAGTGGGGTCAGCGACAGGAGCTGCCCATGCGTGGGCGTCGTGGTGGTGTCGAGGCCGAGAGACCGTCAGAGAGCATCCGCTCGACGGTCTGCGCCCAGATCGGGACCAGGACGCCCGTGCCGTCGGAGAGGTACCGGTCCTGCTCGGACAGCGCGCTCTGCTCCAACCGCAGCCCGCCGCGTTCGACTGCCCGGAGGGCCTGAAGCTGCCGGTCACCGGCAATGGCCCAGTCGCCGTTCCGCCCCGGTGTCTCGTGTGCCGCTCGCTCAAGGTCAGGAACGAGCCCGTCGGATGCCGTTGCCCTTGCCGAAAACCTCATCCGCGGAGGTCGGGCGGCATGTTGGTACTCGTGCAGGATGCCGCCGAGTCGTTCGCGTCGTCGTATGTCGAGGTGGGCAGTCTTGTCCGGATCGGCGATCTGCGCTGGCAGCGGGTGGAGCGGGCGGGCGTTGGCGATGCCCTGATGGGGTCGGTGGGAGTTGTGGTGGTTTTCGAACTCCCGTAGTGCGTGGAGCAGGTGCCGTTGGTTTCAGACCAGGGTGCGGTCGAGCAGTTCGCGCCGGCAGGTGTGTACCGACCGTTCCGTGATCGAGTTCATGCGCGGCATCTGCACGCTGCTGAGCGCCACCTGGATCCCCGCATCGTTGAGGAGGGTGTCGAACAGGGCGGGGAACGCTAGCCCCAGTGGGGATTCTCCCGGGCGAGGCGGAGGACCAGGGCGCGGATGGAGTGCACGGTCCGCGGCCTTCCCGGGCGCTTGGGCCGGGACGCGGCAGCGTGGCGGCGGGCGACCAGGTCCCGGTGCCGGCGCAGCACCGTGTCCGGCCGCACCAGCAGCCGCACTTGGCGCAGCACCTGCATCGGCAGCCGGTGCAGCAGGGCTGCCAGGAACGCCCGATCGCTCGGGGCGAACCGAACCTTCTCCTTGTCGAGTTGACGTTCCAGGAAGGTGATCTGATGGCGCAGGGCGAGGATCTCTGCGTCCTTGTCCCGGTCGGTCATCGGCAGCAGGCGCAGTAGAGCGAACGCGTTCGTCACGGTGGGGTAGGCCAGTCGCAGCAGCACAATCGACCATCATGCCGGGGCGGTCAGCAGCCGTGCGGGAGTGCCCACTTCGGGCGTCCATACCCGAGCCCCCTCGCAGCCCACAAACCGGCGCCCACCAGGGCGGATTAGGTTTTCGGCAGGGGCAGCGTCGGTGCTGTGGGAGAACCGGCCTATTTCAGGGTGAGACCGAATAAACAGGTTCGGTGGGTCCCGGCACTCCTGGATTCGCCTTGTGCGCAGGCGTTGCCCGCCATCGGACCGCTGAACCCCGACGGCGTCCCAGGACGCGTAAAGCGCCCACCGAACCGCCGCGCTTGCCCGGACTTCGGCTCAGGCGGCAGGCGTTCGCCGTACTGTGACGCCATGGTGAACCGTGAAGGCGTCCGCGTTGATCTCGACAGCATTCTGTGCAAGTTGGAGGCCAATGGCTTCGATGGTGTCCTGGTGGAGTTCGCTCCGGATGGCGGTGCCGGTGCGGCGGCGGTTGTCGACGTGGTGCGTCAGGCAGTGAAGGTGGCCAATGAGGTGGCCAATGAAGCAGCGCCGGACTCTGTCTGGGGGGCGGGGCTGACGGCAAGCCTTGCGGGCGTCTCGATGAAGTTCGGGTCGATGGAGAGTCAGGAGGCATTGGAAACCTGGCTGGATGCATTTGGTGGCCGTGTGCGGGCGGGTGGGCTGTCGGGTGAGCTGCGGGCCACGGAGACCGTCCGTCTGCCTGACTGGGATTCGCCTGCTCCGATGATGACGGCGTACATCGCGCTGGGCGCGTTGTCCGCGCTGGACGGTGCTGGTAAGTCGGGCTGGGCCGAGCGGGCGGTGCGCTGGGCGGCCGAGGCCGGAGGGGATGCCTACGTCTCCAGCGGCGGGCTGAGTCAGATCGTCACCACCGGCGATGTGGCGGCGCACCTGGCTTCCGCGCTGCATGTGGCTTCGTCCGGTGCGGTGCTGTACACGGACGCGCTCGCGGCGCGGGCGGCAATGGCTGACATCGGCTCGGACGGTCAGGCGACCTATCAGACCAATGACGCGTCCGCCTCCCTGGCAGCTCAGGCAGACCGGGCTCGCACGGCGATCCTCGCTGAAGCGGACTACGCGCACTACGCTTTCGTGGCGCCGACGCCGCGCCAGGCATACCTCTGGGACGCACGCGGTCGTGCCTTGCCGCCGCTGCGTGAGGAGATCCCGGCCTACGCACTGCGCATGCACGCGGACCTGTGGAGCCGGTTCGTTCCGGACGTTCACTGCATGCAGCTGCTTACCGACGAACACCTGGACCAGGTCACCGATCTTTCACGGTGGACCGTGACGCACGTCACTGCCGGACGCACGCTCGTCGAGGCGCGGGATGTGGCCGAGTGGCTCGGTCCCGGCGGACCCGCGCCCTCGATCGTTGACCAGGCGCGGGCCGACTTCGGCCGGGCTCTCGTGCCCGCCGACGATGTCCGATAACCGCCGCTCACTGTACCGAGCCATGATTTCCGCTCGTTGACCGTCTCCTCGGCGCGCTGACAGACTCTTCAAGTATCGAACAATTGTGTGCGTAGTTCCTGGGGGGACTTATGGCGCCCGTTCGTCGTTTAGTGAGCCTGCTCGCCACCACGGTCGCGGGGGCCCTTTTAGCCACCTCGGGTTCCATGGGAACAGTGGCGTACGCGGATTCGCCACTGACACCCACCACGACACGGGGGTCGACCTCCACCCTCTCCACCTCGACACCGAAGCCCACGACACCCAGGGCGGCCTCGCCGACATCCTTCGCGGCGCACCTACCGAAGACGTCGCCGACGGCCCCGCCAGCCCGGACGGTGACGAGACATCCGGCGACTACGAAGCCTTCGGCACCCTCGGTTGAACCTCCGTCGGCGACCTACGCGAGCCCCACCGCGAACGCGCCCGCGCCGCGCACGGGCACCACATCACCGCCCGCCGGTGTCAAGCCCGACGCCGCTGACCCACCTTGTCCGCCGAACAGCGCCGACGCCTTTGTCCCGGATACGGGTGGCAGTCGCTGTGTTGCCGGGACCCTGATGTCCACTCGGGGGAAGCTCGGCTATGCATGGAGTCCGGCCAGCAGCAGCTACACGTCAGTACACTGCGTCCTCGACCCGCGCGCACTGGTCCCGCACGCCGTGTACAAGAAGCCGGACTGCAAGCCGTGGGGTTTGCAGGGTGAGAATGTCGCGCAGACGCGCGTCATTGCCCAACTGAACGCGGCCGGGGTCTACGGCGACAGTTCGGCGACGGGCATCACGCCCAACATTCAGTGGGAGACGATGATCCCCAGCAGCGGCGAGCGACCGGACCTCGTGCTGTACGACCACGCCAGCACGACGGGTCCCGTCGGGCTGGTGGAGATGAAGGGCGATTGGTGGACCGACGCCAAACCGGTAGACGAAGTCGCCAGGTACGTTCGGGACTGGCCGCGTGCCGGTCACACCGTCGTCCCCTACCACTTTACGAAGCCCATCAGTGACGACTTCGAGGTCCAGTTGGATCCGGCGTGCAAGTGGGATCCGGCCGAGCATTCCGCGTATCTCTTCCACACCTACAGCGACCCGGCCAACGACGGCGTGATCCGGATCTCCAGGACTTTCCGGGACTGCCCTGAGCGGCAGAAGCAGGGCGACGAGGACGAGAAGAAGCAGGATTATAGGGGGACTTTGGGTGCCGATGCCGACCACGATGGTGTCGATGACTTCTGGGACGTCATCCGGGAGCACCCGGAGCTGTGGTATCTGACCGGCCCGATCGTCGTCCCCGCGTTCCACGGGCTGCCCAAGCCGGTTTACGTGTCGCTGAATCGGGACACGATCACGGAGATCGAGGAGGCCGCGGCGGACGCCGCCCCGGACGCGATCGACGCCGAGTGGGCGGCGTTCGTGGACAGTATACCCGAGGCGGTGGCTGATGCCGCGGCCGACATCGCGGCCGGCGACGCGGCGGCCCTGGGGCTGGACGCGGCGGAGCTGGCGCTGGCGGAGGCGGCGCTCGACGCCGGTTTCGTCACCCTCAGCGCCGCGTTCCTGGTCCCGGTCATCGCAGCGGCGGTGCTGGTAGCGATCTGGGCGGTGATGCACTGGCACCTGTTCGGTGACCCGCACATGACGACCCTCGACGGGCTGGCCTACGACCTGCAGGTCGCAGGTGAGTTCGAGGTGGTCCACGTCCCGAGTCTGGATCTTGACGTCCAGGCCAGATTCCTGCCTCTGGGCGGGTCCAGAACGTTCACGGTGGTGGACTCGGTGGCGTTCTCGATCAACGGAGCGTACGTCGAGCTCAACCAGGACGGCGACGCCTTCGTGAACGGCGTGCAGATCCCGGCCTTGCAGCGGCTGACGGACTTCGGCCAGGGCGCGGCGCTGGTCCGCAGCGGCAACAAGTTCGTGGCGACCTTCGGCGCGGCGAAAGCCCGGCTGGCGTTCGGCGACAGCAGCCTCGGTTTCGACATCGCCCCCGGCGTGCCCACGACCGGCCTGCTCGGCAACAACGACGGCATACCGGGCAACGACCTGGTGATGTCCGACGGCACCCCGGTCTCCTCTCCCACCGCCTCGGTGCTCGACGGCGTGTACGCGAACTCCTGGCGTCTCACGGACGACCAGTCCGACTTCACCTACCCCGACGACAACACCACCGCGTCCTACACGGACCTGACGTTCCCGTCGAACGTGGTGACCCTGAGTGACTTCGCGCAGTCCGACCAGGATCTCGCCCGCCAGGCGTGCAACGCCCAGGCGGTGCCCGCGGGTCCGCAGTTCGACGCCTGCATGCTCGACGTCGCCCAGACCGGCGACGCGAACTACGCCAAGTCCGCCGCGGCGGTCACCGACGTACTCCAGGACTCGGCCGCGCACACGGTCGACGCCGGCGGCAGCGTGACGGAGAACTTCGAAGCCGCGGTCGGCCCCAACTTCCGTCCTGACAGAACTGAGTCGATCGGCGGCACCACCGCGGCAGGACCCGTGTTCGACGGCAGCGGGTACAGCTTCACCGTCCCGTCGCTGCCGAACCACTCCGGCGCCACGGTCGCGTTCGACGTCTACGCGGTCGGCGTCACCAGCGCCAACGCCCAGAACCAGACGCTGACGGTGAAGGTCGGCGACCCCGCGGCCTCGTCGGTGGTCGCGTTCACCCCGACGACGGCGAGCGTGTCGTCGGGGCCTGCGACGATCAGCGCGCTGGGCCAGGGCCAGACCGCCCAGGGAACCGCCTACCAGCGGTACCGGATTACCATGCCGACCCCGCAGTACAGCGATCAGCTGCGCGTGCAGTTGGCGCCCTCGGGCTTCAGGGGCATCCTCGGCACCAGCGTCGCGGTCGACAACATCTCGGTGGGCGTCACCCTCGTACCGGCCCAGACGTTCTCCGCCGCGCTGCCACTGTCAGTCTCCTCCGGGACCGTCAACGGCGCCGCCGTGACGGGGGCCGGAACGCTGGAGACCACCGGATCGGCGGACGTGTACTCCTTCACCGTCCCGGCCGGCGGCCAGCGTCTGAACCTCGATCTGGGCTCGTGCCCGGCCGCGGGGCAGTCGGACGGCGTCCACTGGGCCCTCAAGACGTCGGCGGGCCGCACCGCCGCGTCGGGGTACTGCGACGCGGACACCCTGGGCCTCGTGGCGGCGGGGCAGTACACGCTGACCGTCCGCGGCCCGGGCGTCGCGGGGTCCTACGCGCTCGGCCTGGAGGCCCCCCAGCCGTTCACGGCGACGGTGCCGCTTCCGGTGACGGCGAACACCCTGAACGGAACGGCCGCCACCGGAGCCGGCGTGTTCGAGGACGGTGCCTCACAGGACATCTACTCGTTCACCGTCCCGGCCGGTGGCCTGCCGCTCGCGCTCAGCATGAGGTCGTGCCCGGAAGAGGACGACTACTCCCCGGGCACCTGGACCCTGCGCGACGCCTCGACGCAGTCCGTGGTCCGTTCCGGCTACGGCGGCTGCTCGTACGCGGACTTCGGCACCCTCGCGGCCGGCTCCTACCAGCTGGACGTCGCTGCCAACGGCGCGCCCGGCTCGTACACGCTCGACATACTGTCACCGCAGACCTTCGCGGCGACGCTCCCGCTGAGGACGAGCGCGAACACGATGAACGGGGTCTCCGTACCCGGCGCGAGCACCTTCGAGAGCGGTGCCTCACAGGACATCTACACCTTCACGGTGCCGGTCGACGGCCAGTTGCTGAACCTTGATGTCTCGGGCTGCCCGACGGCAGGCTACTCGACGCCGCTGCACTGGAAACTGCTCAGTGCGGCGAGCGGCGCGGCTGTGGCCAACGGCGGCTGCTCGTACACGAACCTGGGCCCGCTAGCGGCCGGCGGATACCAGCTGGCGGTCAGCGCCGGCGGTGTGGCCGGCGGGTACGCGCTGAACCTGGAAGCGGCGCAGTCGTTCGTGGCGACCTTCCCGCTGACCGTGTCACCGGACCGGCTGGGCGGCGCGACGGCGACCGGCGCGGGCCGGTTCGAGACGACAGCGTCGCAGGATGTCTACAGCTTCACCGCGCCGTCCGACGGCTCGCCGGTGCTGCTGAACATCACCTCATGCCCCACCGTGAGCTACAGCACCTCGCTGACCTGGCGGCTCCTCGACAACTCGGGGACCGCGGCCGCCCACGGGCGGTGCGGCGTATCGAGTCTCGGCGTCCTGGCCACAGGTAGCTACCGGCTGGCCGTCGACGCGGGCGGCCTGGCCGGCACCTACAGCCTGTTCGCCACAGCCGGCGGCGGAGGGACGCCGGCGGCGACCCTGGAGGGCACACCGAACGTGGTGACCACCACCCTCGCGGCCCAGTCGGTGGCGATCGGCTTCGTGAACCCTACGAGCCAGACCGTGGCGGTCACGGGTTCCTCCACGCTCACCTCCGGCGACTGCGACTACTCCTCGATGGTCTTCCATCTGTACGACCACACCGGCGCCGAGGTCACGCACGGCGACCTCCAGTGCGGCAGCGCGGGGATGCTCTACTCGCCTGCTCTGCCCGCCGGGTCCTACACCGTGCTCATCGTCCCGCCCGCGCCGGTGACGGGGAAGCTGGGCGTCCAGATCTTCGGGGCGTCCACGTCGGCGGTGACGGCGACACTCGACGGCAAGCCCTCGTCCGTGACGACCACCGCCGCCTCCCAGTCGGTGATGGTCAGCTTCACCAATCCGACGAGCCAGGCGGTGACGATCACCGGCTCCTCGGCGATCGCCACGGGTGACTGCGACTTCGACTCGGTGAAGTTCTACCTGTACGACCACTCAGGCACCCAGGTGAAGAACGGGAGCCTGGAATGCGGCACGTCCGGAGTGCTGTACGCGCCGACGCTGGCCGCGGGGTCCTACACGATGCTGATCGCCCCGCCGGGCCCGGTGACGGGTACCTACGGCGTCCAGTTCTTCGGCGCCGGGGCGTCAACGGCGACCACGGCCCTGGACGGCACTCCCGCATCGGTCACGACGACCGCCGCCTCGCAGTCGGTCGCGTTCGGGTTCACCGTTCCGAGCAGCCAGGCGGTGACGATCACCGGTTCGTCCGCGATCACCGGCGACTGTGACTACTCGTCGGTGGAGTACTACCTCTACAACAGTTCCGGTACCCAGGTGAAGAGCCAGAGCCTTGACTGCAGCGCGGCAGGCGTCCTGTTCGGTGCGACGCTGGCGGCGGGGTCCTACACGGTCCTCGAGGTTCCCCCAGGTCCGGTGACCGGCACCTACGGCGTTCAGGTCTTCGGCGCCGGCGCGGCGTCGGCGACGGCGGCCCTGAACGGCACACCCGCATCCTCCACCGCCACGACCGCCTCGCAGTCGGTCGCGTTCGGATTCACCAATCCGACCAGCCAGGCGGTGACGATCACCGGTTCGTCCGCGATCACCGGCGACTGCGACTACTCGTCCGTGCGCTACTACCTGTACGACCACTCCAGTCAGCAGGTGAAGAACACCAGCCTCAGCTGCGGTGACGCGGGCAAGCTCTTCACCGCGACCCTCGCCGCCGGGTCCTACACGGTGCTGATCGTGCCGCCCGGCCCGGTAACCGGGAAGTACAGCGCCCAGGTCTTCGCCGCGGGTGCGTCTTCCGCCACTGCCACCATGAACGGTGCGCAGGCAACAGTGAACACGACCGTCGCGGCGCAGGCCGTGTCGATCGGCTTCACGAACTCCGCGGCGCAGAACGTTGCGCTGACGGGCTCCTCGACGATCACCGGCGGCGCCTGCGGCTACACATCCGTGTACTTCTACCTCTACGACCACACAGGAACCCAGCTCAAGAGCGGAAGCCTCGGCTGCGCAAGCAGCGGATCGCTGTACACGATGTCGGCGTTGCCGGCGGGGTCCTACACGGTGCTGATCGTGCCGACCGGCCTGGTGTACGGCACGCTCGGACTGCGGGTGGCGAAAGCCTGATCCGGCGTTGCTGATCGGGCCGGGTCCGCCGTCAGGGGCGGGCCCGGCCCGATCGGTCGTCCGCAGCCGACCCTGCGGGTGCCGATAAATCATCCGGCTTGGTCACGCGGCATGTTGGTACTCGTGGAGTGTCCCGCCGAGTCGGTCTCGTCGATGGACCTGGAGGCGTCTGATCTGTGCTGGTTCGTCGAGTGGGTGGGGGAGTGGTCGGAGCGGAGCGGCTTGGGCCGGAGCCCGGTGGGGTCGGTGCTCGTTGTAGAAGGTCTCGAACTCATGGAGCGCATGGAGGAGGTGGCTCTGGTTCCGGATCGGGGTTCTGTTGAGGAGTTCGTGCCGGCAGGTCTGTGTCCAGCGCTCCATGACGGAGTTCATTCGCGGCATGGGGACATTGTTTTTGACGATCTGGAGTCCGGCGTCGGTGAGCAGGGCGTCGAAGGCGGCGGTGAACTTGGAGTGGCGGTCGCCGATGAGGAATCTGGCTGTGCTGCCCGTGTCTTCGAGGTCCATGAGGAGGTTGCGTCCGAGCTGTACTACCCACTGGGCGGTGGGGTGTGCGGTTGCGCCCAGGATCCGGATGCGGCGGGTGGAGTGCTCGATGACGACGAAGACGTACAGGCGTGCCCCGGTCATGGTGCGGGTCTCGAAGAAGTCGCAGGCGAGCAGCGCATCGGCCTGGCCGCGCAGGAAGTCGGCCCATGTCGTGCTCTGGCGTTCCGGAGCGGGTGGGATGCGGTGTTCCTTGAGGATCTCCCAGGCGGTGGAGGCGGCGACCTTGATGCCGAGCGCTGCGAGTTCGCCGTGGATGCGTCGGTACCCCCATGAGGAGTCTCGCGAGTCAGCCGGAGGACGAGAGCGCGGATGGAGCGGATGGTGGGTGGGCGTCCGCGCCGCTTGGGTGTGCAGGTCGCGGCATGGCGCCGTTTGAGCAGGTCGCGGTGCCAGCGAAGGATCGTGTCGGGGCGTGCCAGCAGCAGGAAGCTCCGGAGCTTGTCCATCGGGAGGTGATGGAGCAGGCCGGCGAGGGTCGCCCGGTCGGTGCCGGTGAAGGTGGGCTTGCCGACCTGGCGCTGCAGGACGAGGAGCTGGTGCCGCAGGGCAAGGATCTCGATGTCCTTGTCGCGGTCGCCCATCGGCAGGAGACGCGGGAGCGCGAAGGCGTTGGTCGCGGCGAGGTAGGCCAGGCGCAGCAGCACGACAGATCATGATGCCGCCGATGCCCCGGGTAGGTGAAGACCTCGGGGTGAGGGGCTGGCTCAGCCGAAGACAGCGATCAAGGCCGTGGCCTGGGCGGAAGATTTATCGGCACCCGCAGGGTTGCAATGTCCTTCGCGGTCCAGGTGCACGGTCAGACGAACGAGATCCTGGCCTCCTTCCCTTCGTGGCGGGAGGTCTCCGGTCAGGTCCCCGGCTTTGGCGCTGCGCCTCATGGGCCCCAGCCACCCGGTCGAGGCGGCGGTCGACTTCGCTGCCCGCTTCCCGTCATGGCGGAGTGCCGAGCATGAAACGTTCGCCACAGTGGAAGCGGGTACCGCGGTCCTGCGGCAGGGGATCGCCGTTGGGAGTCAAGGGGTCGCAGGTTCAAATCCTGTCGTCCCGACCAGGCGTCTATCCACTGGCAGCCGGGGTGGAGGAGCGGCCCGCGTGTTTGGTTGATCAGGTGCCCCATTCCACGCGTACGGGCTCGCGGGCCGCGGCGAGGGCGCCGTCGAAGTCGGCGAGGCGCTCGGCAAGGGTGGTGGTGGCGATGCGGGGAGGGAGGGCGGCTGAGAACTTCAGGCCGCGGACGGCTCGCGGGTCGACGGTGGGCAGAGTGAGGGAGTCGGGGAGTTCGGCCCGGGCGGTTTTCCAGTCGGCGAGCGAGAGGTCCTGACGGAGCCGGATATAGGTGTCGGTTGGGCGCTGCACGGGGTCGGAGAGGTTGCCGAGGGATGCGGCGAGGGTGGCGTTGGCGCGGTATCCGGCCCAGGTCCACCAGCGTGCGGCGTCGGCGTCGCGCACCAGCAGGGTTCCCGCCGGGTGCACTTCGTGGGGTGCCCGGTCCATGCGGAGTTCGGCAAGGGTCGCGGTGGCGCGGCGGGTGAGGCGGACGTCGGGGTTGGTGCCGAGAAGGACCTCGCGCATGGCATGGGTGAGGGCGTACGACAGACCGCGGGCTTCGCTGCCCTGCCATTTCGCGATGCCGCCGTCCTCGACGGGTTCGACGAAGGCACGGCGTCGGGCCCAGTCGATGAAGGTGACCTGCCAGCTGCGGCCGGCCAGGAGCAGGCGGCGTGGGCCTTGGCGTTCTTCGGTGAGGACGGTGGGGTCGGTGGTGCCGATCTCGGTGCGCCCGGCGAGCACGGTGAATTCGGGGGGTGCGGTGAAGGAGGCGGTCAGTTCCATGAAGTGCCTTCGGCCGAAGTGTTTCTCGGCCTCGGGGCCTATGAACAGCATGCCGCCGTCGCTGTCGAGGAAGCCGCCGTCGACCAGGTGGGTCAGGAGGGGGGCGGCGGAGCGGTCGAACGGGGCGAGGCCGTTCCATTGTTCGGGCCACAGACGGTCACCGATGCGGTGCTCCTGCAGGGTGACGGCGAGGAGTTGCTGAGCCACGAGGTGGCGGGGCGGGGGCGGCGGGGTGACGGGTTCGACCCAGCCGCGGGCCCACAGGGTGAGCAAGCTCGCAGCCTGGAGCAGGGTGTCGGGGCGGGTGGCGAGGAACAGGCAGTTGCGGGAGGTTCCGGTGCGGCGTCCGGTGCGGCCGATGCGCTGCAGGAAGGAGGCCACTGTGCTGGGTGAGTCGATCTGGACGACGCGGTCGAGATCGCCGACATCGATCCCGAGTTCGAGGGTGGAGGTGGAGACGATGACGCAGTCGCGGGCTTCGGCGAATGCTTGCTCAGAGCGTGCGCGCTCGTCGGTGGAGAGGGAGGCGTGGGAGAGGAACACGGTGACGTCGCGGGCTCGTAGTGCCGCACCGAGTTCTTCCACCTGCTTGCGGGACTCGCAGAAGACGAGCCGCTTTTCGCCTTGGTGCAGGGCGGTGATCACCTTGGCGGCGTTGGCGAGGGACCCGACGTAGTCGAGTTCTACCTCTCCTGAGGGGCGGGGGAGGTCGCCGGAGTCGGCCGTGGTGGTGCCGCTGGTGGGGAGGGTGACGCCGGGGGCGACGACACGGCCGGGGCGGTCGGCGGGGTTTGCGCCCTGGAGCCAGGTGAGCAGGGTGCTGGGGTTGCCGACGGTAGCGGATAGGCCGATGCGCTGGATGCGGTGGCCGGCCAGTCGCTCCAGGCGTTCGAGTACGGCGAGCAGGTGCCAGCCGCGGTCGTCCCCGGCGAAGGCGTGCACCTCGTCGACGACCACGGCGCGCACCCGGCCCAGCATGTGCGTGTGGTCGGTCTTGACGCTGATGAGCATCGCTTCGAGAGACTCGGGTGTCGTGAGGAGGAAGTCGGGGGAATCGGTGCGGATGCGGCGGCGTACCGACTCAGGGGTGTCGCCGTGCCAGAGCGCGGCTCGGCGTCCCAGCCACTGGGCGTAGCTGTCGACCCGGTGCACCAGGTTGTTCAGAAGCGCCTTGAGCGGGGCCAGGTACAGCACGGAAGTGCCGGTCCAGCGCTTCTCTCGCATGGCGGACAGCAGCGGGAAGGTGGCAGCCTCCGTCTTCCCGCCTGCTGTCGGGGCGAGCAGGATCGCGTCCTCGCCGTCCATCAGCGGATGGACGGCGTCCTTCTGCAGGGGACGCAGATCGGGCCACCCGAGGGTGTTGACGATGTGGTGCAGGACGACGGGGTCGAGGCGTTCCACCGGGTCGGTGCCACGCGGCTGATCCTGCACGTCTGTGACTCCTGCAGTGGTCCGTCAGAGTTCGGGTTTGCAGAAATTGGTCTTCAGAGCTCGAGGTCGAGGTCGTCCGCTGAGGTCGCCGGCGCGGGAGCGGCGAAGTTCCGTTCAGTGGCGGTGAGGTCGTCGCTTGCCACCGTCAGCTTGTAGTGCGTGCGCGGGTCGAAGTCGGAGAATTGGTCGATCCGGTCGAGCACATCTCCGACCAGCTTCTTCAGGTACAGCCGTGGTGCCACCCCGACCTTTCCGCCGAGGGCCCCGCCCACGGCCCGTGCCAGGTCGGTGAGGTAGGCGTCGTCGGCGAGCTGCCTGATCCGGTCGGGGGACTGGGAGCCTTCGGCGTACAGGTCGCGGATGGTGGCGCCCAGTCCGGTCAGCGACTCCTCGGTGAATCCGGGCAGCCGGATCTGGACCGCCCGGGGATTGTCGAAGCGGGGGTCGGTGGTGAAGTCGGTGGCGACTCGCTGGGCGAGCGGTGCGAGTCGCTGTACGCCCTGCTGGCCGTCGTAGAAGGCGGGCGTGCCGGTGATGACGAGGTACAGGCCGGGGAAGCGGCCGGAGTGGACCTCGTCGATGAGCTGCCGCAGCGCGTTGAGCGCTTTGTCGCGGGCGTCGGAGCGGACTCGTTGCAGGGTCTCCACTTCGTCCAGGACGAGGACGAGTCCGGCGTGCCCGGCGTCTCGGAGTACGGTGAGCAGGCCCTGCAGGAAGCCGAAGGCGCCGAAGTGGTCCAGGTCGCCGCGGACTCCTGCGCTGCGTCGGGCGGCCGCGGCGACGTGTGGCTGGCCGCCGAGCCAGGCCATGACCGCGGCGGCGGTGGCCTCGTCCCCGGCGTCCAGGGACTGCTTGTACCCACGCAGGGCGGCGGCGAAAGCGGGTGCGTGCCGGGACACCTCGGCAAGGCGGGCGGTGAGCAGCCTTTCCACGGCCTGCGGCAGCTCGTTCTCACTTCCGCCGTCGGCGAGTGCGTCCTCCTCCAGCGCGTAGAACCAGGCGTCGACGACGGGCCGCAGGGCGCTGGGGGGGAAGCTCGCGGTGGTCAGGCGTTCGGTGAGTCGCCGGTAGACGGTCTCCAGCTTGTGCAGGGGGGTCTCGGTCTCCGACACCTGTACTTCGGCGACGGCGAAGGTGCGTCGTTTGGCCCGTTCTCCGAGCCAGCGGGCGAAGAACGTCTTGCCGGATCCGTACTCGCCACGCACGGCCTTGAACACCGAGCCGCCGGCGGCGACGGTGTCCAGCTCCTCGTCAACTGCCCTCTCGAAGCGGCCGAGGCCGGTGGCGAGCAGGTCGAGGCCGCTCTCGGGGACGGCGCCGCGCCGCAGCGCGTCCACCACGGTGCGCCGCCGAACGGCCCCGACCGGAGCGGCGGCCCCGGATGCTGAAGATCCCCACGCGTTCACCCGAACAGTCTCCCATCCGGCCGCTCACCTGGCCGGACACCGATGCGGACGCCGGGACGCCGACGCGCGGACCGGGCGGGCCGGGAAACCCGCCAACCCGTCGCAGCCGCAGCACGCCGGTTCACAGCCCGAACTGCTCGATCATCTGGGCGCGGTGCAGGCGCAGGGTGCGGTTGTCGGGGAGGATCTCCAGGATCTGCGCCCCGTCGTAGTTGAGAAGCTGGGCCAGGGTCGCAGCGAAGCCGGGGGCACGGGTGGTGGGCTGGCCCGCTCGTTCGGCAAGAGCGGTCATCGGCAGGGTGCCGGCCTCGACGAGTGCGGCCAGCGCCTTCGGGAGGACGGTCTTGTCACGGGGCTTACGGGCGAGCAGGTCCAGCTGTGCCTGATACAGCTCGGTGGCCATGAGGCGCTCGACGAGGGCGACAGCAGGGTCATCGGACTGATGGGAGGAGAGTGGGGTCTCAGGCTCGGCCGCGGGGTCGGCGGGTTTTTGTGGCGCGGGGGGCGCCACCTCGTCCTCGCCGAACAGGCTGATGGCTCCCTCGGGCGCGGCCGGGGCGGCCTTCCTGGTCTGCTTGCGGCGCGGGCTCGCCACGGAGGCGTCGGGCACGTAACGAGCGTCAGCTTCGTTCTTGGTGCCGGCCTCGAGTGCGGCGCCGCTGTCGCCGTCCTCCGTCCACCAGGAGGGTGTCGGGTCGCCCAGTTCCCGCCATCCGGCGGGCGGTTGAGCGCCGAAGGGCAGCAGGGCGAGCAGCGGGATGGTGAACTCGGCGAGGGTCGCCCCGCCGTGGTAGCCCGCCTTGAGCGCGGTGTACCGGGTGTCGTGGTCTCGCAGTGCGACGATCCGTGATCCGGGCTCCGGCCAGACCACCCGTGGTCCGGACAGTTCGATCTCGGCCGGTGTGACGGGTCCGCCGGGGGAGCGGTGACGGGCCGACCCTATGGCGCCGGCGGCGTCAATCCTGCTGCTGCGTCGCTCGATCACATGGCCGTGGTCGGAGGTGAGGAGCACGGTCATGCCGTTCGCGCGGGCGGCTCGCAGTAGTGGGTCCAGGCCGGCGATCTCCTTGGTCTGCCATGCGCCGTCGCCGAGTTTTTGCTCCTTGGCGAGGCGGTCGTCGACGGTGTTGAGAACGACCGCGACATGGGTGCGTTCGTCGGCGAGAGCTTCGGTGAGGGCGGCGGAGAAGGGCGAGCCGGTGTCGGGGCCGCGCAGGTCGTCCTTGTGGAAGACGGCCGCTGGGGCTCCGTTCCAGCAGGGGTGCTGGGGGAAAAGCCGCTTCTCGTCGCTCTGGTCACCTTTCATCAAGGTGCCCGCGAACAACGAGGTACGGGATACGGCGGTGAGGGTGGGCAGCGCGGCGGACACGGCACGCCGGACGGGCGCTCCGGTCGCGTCGGGCAGCGGGTCGAACTCCGCCCACTGTCCGCGCAGTTCCTCGCCGAGATCGGATGCTATCGCCGCGCTCATCCCGTCGATGAGGAGGAGCAGGACCCGTCGGCCGGGGCAGGCCACGACGGGTGCGACGACGCGGTTCAGGAAGCTTTCCACTGTGAGCATGGTGCCGGGGGCGGTACCGTCCGCGGTCCACACCGCGAGCCGCTCGGAGAATGCGCGGTCCAGCTCGCGGCGCTTGTCCCGCGCCAGGGCTCCGATCCGGCTGTACGCGTTGGCGAGCACGTCGTCCGAGTCGCCGCCCGCTTCCAAGTGTTCCAAGGCCCAGTCCACCCAGCCGAGTTCGCGGATCTGGCGGGCGGTCCCATCGGCAACCGAGGCGATATCCGCCTCGGGCCGGCCGGCGAGCCACTGCCGCAGCCGCGCCGCCATGCGTACCCGCTCGATGCGGGCCCTCGTGGCGCCGTCGGCGGCCTGGGCGTGGCCGGCCAGCGCGCTCACGGCGGCCGTGACCGTCTCGGTTCCGCTGTCGTCGAGGGCGCGGCCCGCTGCGGTGAAGCGGGCGTCGAGTCCGGCCGGGAGCAGCGGGCTGGCAGCGGCGGCGGCCTGTGCGCCGAACTGGGCGACGAGCTGGTTGGCTCGGTTCAGGACCGGGTCGGCGAGCCGGTGCTCGCCCCGGTCGACGAGCCCGCGGACATACGCCTCGCCGCTGTGTCCGAAGGAGGCCAGCAGTCTGTCGAGGTTGTCGCCCTGGGCGGGCGGCTGTTCGCCGAGCCACCGCTCGGCTCGCCCGCGCACCCGGTACAGGTCGTGGTCGGCCTCCGCGTGCCCCCACAGGGCGGCGCAGACGACCGCGTACGCGGCTGCGTCCGCTCCGTGGTCGGCGTCCACCAGGGCGGTGATGATCTTGCCGGTGGGCCCCCCATGTTCGGGTTCGGCGAGGAAGCGGGCCAGGCCGGTCCGTTCCGGTCCGCGCAGGTCGCGCAGGAGGTCCGGGCCGCCAGGAATGAGGGTCCACCGGAACAACGCGACAGGGTCGATGCGGTCGCCATCGTCATGTGCGGCCGACCCGCCCAAGGGGTCGGTGTCGTGGCGGCCGAGCCTCAGCCGGCGCCTGGCCAGGCGGGTGAGCGCTTCGTCGCGGGAGAGGACCCCCTTGCCCAGCGAAGGCCAGCCGCGGGTGGCCGCCGCATCGAGGAGCGCTTCGGCAGCCCAGGTCTCGCCGCGCAGCCGCCCGTCGAGGCCGCGCGCGTCGAACGCCTCCTGCACGACCTCCCAGTTGTCGACGGAACGGATCCTTCCGCCGTAGACGCGGGCGAGCAGCCCGGGGTCGAGGTCGGTGTCCTCGCGGTCGGTAAGGACGACCAGGACCTTGGGGTCGGGGGGAGTCGCCGCGTCGAGGTGGCCCAGGATCTGCTCGTGCACGGCGAGCACCGAGGACGCGACAGCCACCCGCACCCGCAGTCCGCCGACCGTCTGCTGCACGGCGGGTCCGTCCCAGGAGGGATCAGCCCTCAGCAGCAGGACCCGGACCGTGCCGTCACCGAGCCGGCTGCGGGCGGCGAGGTACTGGCGAACAGTTCCCGCGGGCAGCCGGGCAGGACCGGCAGTCACGGACGGTGTAGTGACGGTGCCGGACATCACTCGACGACCTTCCAGACGACCTCGACGGCGGCGTTGGGATTCTCGGCCGCGAGCGCTGCGATCTCCGCCTGCAGCTCGGCGGCAGCCCGTGCGGCAGTAGTCCGCCCACCGCCGGAGCGGACCACCGACCGCGACGATGTGCGGGCCCCCGGCTGCGTCACCGGCTCCGGAAGCACCTGCGGATGGGCTGAAGCGCCGTTCAGGTCCACACTGTCGGAACTCGGCATCGGGGTGACGGGCGGCTGCGGACGCTCGGCTGTGCCCTGCCGGGACCTCAGCAGGGACAGCACTTCCCGGCCGCCGGCGTTCAGCACCCCAGGCAGGTCCGGATAATCGCCCGGATCGCCGGCGGCGGCATCCCGCACTCGCTCCAGCACGGCCGCGCCGTCCACACCGAGGGTGTCGGCCAGGCCCAGCTGGTCCCAGCTGGTGTTCTGCAGCCCGGCGGCGACCTTCCCGGCGCTCTTCAGCGACATCCCGTACCGGTGTGCGGTGAAGTCGCCGAGGTCGAAGCGTGCGAGCCGGTCAACGACGGTCTTGGCCTCGGTGCCAGTGTCCGTCAGCGACTTCACCAGCTCCTGCGCGCGCCTGGCGAGCACCAGGCGGGGCGAGTCGTCGTCGAGGCGGAGGAAGTCGCGGTGCTTCTCCAGTTCCGCGACGAGCCGTCCGGCGTCCTGGGCGAGCACCGCGGCGGCCTGCTTGATCTGTCCGGCGAACTGGTTGACGATCCGCCCGCGCCGCAGTTGCGGCGCCCGGTCCCCGAGAATGGTCTCGTACCGCTTGCGCGCCTCTGTCCAGTCTTCCTCACTGGGCAGTGGCTGCTCGCGAAGGGCGTAGTCCCGCTTCAGCTCGTGCGGTGCGGGCGCGGGTTCGACGGGGACTCCGCCGCGCACCCACACCCGGTCGGTCGTCTCCGCGTAGGCGGCGGCAAGCAGTCGGCACAGCGGCTCGGGCAGTCCGCGTGGTTCGGGAAGGTCGCTCCAGTCGGAGAGCTTGACCAGGCTCGGTTCTGCGGTGCCGTCCCGGCGGGCCTGGCTGGTGAAGTGGTCGGGCCAGGCGGTGGACTGCCGGTAGTACGCCTCCCGCATGGTGCCCAGTCCCAGGCCGCCCGCGATCCGCGCCATGGTCTTGCGGTCCTTGCCGTCGACCTCGACCTGTCCGTCGCGGTCCTCGGCGGCCTTGCGCACGTACTCGAAGACGATCCTGATCTCCGCGGGCTTCACGGGCCTGCCTGTTCCATCGGGGTCCAGGTCGGGGTGTGCGGGGTACTGGTGGGCGAACAGCTTGCCGGCCAGGTCGCGGGCGGCGGCGTCCAGCGGCGCGCCGAGCGGAAGCCGAAGCTCGGGCACGTCCTGCTGGGCGACCAGGTGCGTGTCGAAGCCGAGGTCGACGACACCTTCCTGCTTCTGCGCGAGCCCATACGCCTGCCGCAGCGCTTGCGTGACGCGCTCGGTGAGGATGTCGCGCTGCGACTGCAGCATGCTCTTGGCGCGCGCCTTGTCGTCGGCGTTGAGGCTGCGTGCGAAGTCGGAGTCGAACCGGGCGTCGTCGGCGAGGGCCTTGTCGATGACGACGAGACGCTCGAAGTCACTCCGGGACGCGTCGGTCAGGTGGGTGGGTAGCCAGGCCAGAGTGCGCGAGTCGCCGCCGGGCTTCTCCCGCAGGGCGCGCAGCCGCTGCAGGTCGTCCATCGGACCGAACTCGCCCTCGTCGTAAGGGAAATCGACGACGAGTCGCCAGGCGTCGTCCTGGCTGGGCCGCAAGGTCGCCTCAGGCAGCGAGTCGACGTCGGCCACGTCGCCGAACACCACCTCGACCTGCCGTTCTGTGCCCTTCCACACCAGGTCGAGCACGTCGTACGCGTCGAAGCCGCCGGGCCCGTCACCGACTCCGAGCGCGTCCTTGAGTAGGCTGCGCATCTTGGTGCGCCGGTTGCCCAGGTTGTTGTGGACTTGGGCGTTGGCGAGGACAGCGTCCAGGTCGACGCCGGTGAGCTCCAGGCGGACCACCGCACCAGGTCCGGTGCCGATGACCTTGATCTCGGGGAAGGTCGCCGCCCATTCCTTCGCCTTCTGCTCCAGCCGGCCGACCTCGGTGCCCGCGATGCGGGTGGTGATGGAACCGTGGTTGAGGGCGTGCAGCCGCGCCAGTGTGAGGTCGGCGAGTGCGGGCACGCTGGGCGCGAGCGCGCAGAGCAGCAGGGTCTGCAGTAGTCGGCTGTCGCCGGTGAAGTCACGGCAGCGGGCGGCGAGTTGCGGGTCGCCGAGGCCGTCAGGGCGGCGTCGGTATGCCTCAGCCTGGTCCTCGCTGACCTGGTTGGTCTTCAGCAGGTACGGGCGGAGCTTGTCCCGGTACAGCTTGTCGGCAGCCTCGAAGTGGACGTTGGTCTCCCCGCTGAATGCCTTGTCGCCGCCGCCCACGATCGCCGGGTACAGATCGCCGAGCGGCACGAGCTGCCCGAGCCGCCAGTCGTCGCGGTGGTCGACGAGCAACTGGCTCATCAGCTTCAGTCCGGTGCGGGATCGCTGCAGCGCGGCGGAGATGTGCACCAGGGTGTCCATGAACGCCGGCGGGAACGGGTACGTCCTCCGGAAGGCGTCCTCGTCCGCGCCAGTGGTGGACTTGTCGTGGCCGAGCAGGGTGTCCCACACGTCCGGGCCGAGCTTCTTCGCCTCGGCGAACGCCGCCTCCACCTTCGCCTCGGCCTCGGGGGTGGCGGGCCTGAGCAAGCGGGCCTGCGCGATCTGCGGGAGGTTGCGGTCCTCCAGGACGACCTTGTCGAATCGCCCGCCGCTGAGCTTCAGACTGTCCTGCACCGCGGCCTCGGCGGCCCCCGACATCTCCTCGCCGACCAGCTCGCGCAGGTCGCGCTGGCGGGCTATGAACGACACCACCGGGATGGCGCGCCGCTCGTCGCCGCCCTCCACGAAGTTCGTGATCTTGTCGGACTCGCGTGAGACGAACCTCTGGTCGTGGATGCGCGAGGCCAGCCACAGGATCAGCTCGTCCATGAAGAGGACGAGCCCGTCGTAGCCGAGGGACTTGGCGTGCGCGGCGATGATGCCGAGCCCCTTGTCCAGGGAGACGAACCCGTCGGCGTCCTCGGAGGCGTTGCGCGAGAACGACGGGAACAGGGTCTGGGTGAGGTCCTGCACGAGACGGGCGCGCAGTTCCCGCGGCGTCGAAGGGTTCTCCAGGTCGAGGTCCTTGGTGTTCTCGTGCTCCTCCGGCGCGTCCACCGCCTGGTCCAACAGCTCGGTGGTCCAGGCGAAGGAGTCGCCCCACTCGTCCATCTGGCCATCACCGGCGTCAGCGAGCTGCTCGATCACCCGCTCATCGCCGTTGCGGCGGCGCTGCTCGGCGAAGTCCTCGAAGAGCCCGTCGGTCCGGTAGACCTGCGGCAGCGGGCAGCCGGGGTGCAGTTTTCGTACGTGCTCCACATACTTGCCGAGCACACGCTGCTCCAGGGATTTGGAGCCCAGCATGTGGTACGGCACCAGCAGGAACTTGCGGTCGTCAGCGTCCAGCCAGGAGTGCCGGGCCCGCACCGGGTCGAGGTCGGCGCGCGCCCTCGCTGCGTGGTTCCGCGACAGCAGCGCGTAGAGCACCGCCATGAAGTGCGACTTACCGGAACCGAAAGAGCCGTGAAGATATGCGGCCTTCGACGAGCGGCTGTCGAGCGCTGACTTGATCAGGTCGAGGGCCTCGTCGAAGTTGCCGAGCAGCCGGTCGGTGACGACGTAGTCCTTCAGCGCCGCCTCGGCCCCCTCAGGGGTGACCGCTTCGTTCAGCTTCAGTACGAAGTCGGAGGTGGATACCGACTCCGGGATGTCAATCAACTCCCGCAGCAGCGGCCGGTCCTCGGGGCGAGGGCTGTTCCTGCTCATGAACGCCATGGTGTTTCTACTCCTCGCCGTGCTCAGTCGGACTCTGTGCCGGTGGCGGCATCGGTGACGCTGTCCGTGACGGACATCTGGACGGCGGCCTTCGCACCCGTTCGCTTCTTGGGCGCGGCTGACTTCTTCGCGCCCCCGCGGGTGGCCGCGGCCGGGCGCCAGGCGCGCAGCGCGTCGTCGGCCAGTCCGAGCTCGCCCTGCTTCTGCTGCCGGAACGCCAGGATCTCGGCGGCCGGCGACGCCCCGAACTCCGGGTCGTACTCGCCGTACCACTGCTCCAGCCACGGCTGCAGCTCAAGCAGCCCGGCCAAGTACGGCACGAGGTCATCCTCACTGAGCCCGGCCTGCTGGATGTACGAGGCGAGCGCGAGGGCCTGCTCCAAGTGGTCCCACCCGGCCCACCCGTACAGCTCCGGCGACTGCGCGTTGACCGTGCCGTATGACACGAACCGCTCCTTGGGTACATCGAGCTTGCCGCGCGCACGCCAGTAGCTCGGCTTCAGGAAGTCCGCCGAGGTGTACTTCTGCGGCACAGGCGTCCGCTCACGGACCTTCCGCTTGGCGGGCTCGTCGGGCGCGGCGTCCTCCTCCCGCTGGAGGTCCCACACATGCTCCCAGTCGGCACGCTTCTTCAACCCGGCCGGCTTGTACCGCAGCGCCGATACGAACGGCACATGCTCCTCGGTTAGCAACTCCCGGACGGTCTTTCCAAAGTCCTGCCGGGGTGCATACAGCTCGGCGACGGACGCGAAGTCCTCGTCAGCGGACAGGCTTTCGGCGAGACGGGCGAGGGTAGTGACGGTGGGGTTGCCGCTGGCGTCAAACCAGTGCGTGCGGGCCTCGACTCGGTCGAGCAGCCAGGACTTCAGCGCCTTTTGCCGCATCGCGTCCCAGCCCTGGGCGGCCCAGCGCCGCTTGTACTCCGGGCGCTCCACCATGCCGATGGCACGGTTCGACTCGATGACCTCGATCCGCCGCTGCACGAGCGCCCGGTAGTCGTCGGGCCAGTGGGTGGGAATTTCCGTGATCGGGGTGGATCCATGCCGCTTGAACCACTCGCCACTGGCCTCACCGGCGGCGACCCGGCGCGCCAGCACGATCTCGAAGGCCCGCTCACCGAGGGCGAGTTCAGGCACGGCGGAGGCGTCGGGGAGGCGCAGGTCCTCGGAATGCAGGTCGTAGAGGGAGTACACCTGCCAGTCCAGCTCCTCCTGGAGGGCGATCATTCGGGCGCAGGTGGCGGTGTAGCGGGCTTGGGTTTCGCGGAGCGCGGCGGCGGCGGGGACAGACTTGACGGCGAGGGCGAAGGGGGTCGTCGCGGAGAGCTGCTGCGCGAGGCAGTCGAGTTCAGTGGCGATAACCGTGGGGTAATCGGCAGGGATGGGGAAATCTTGGAGCTTTGTTCCAGTGAATTCGTAGAAGCGTTCCCAGTCATCGCTAGTGAATCCGCCACCCTCGCCACGAATCCCCTTGTCGTGGCTAACCATCTTGATCCAGAAGCAGGCCGTAGAGCTATTGAGCAGGCCAAGTAGCCGCACGTATTCCGCTTCTGTCGCCCCCTCTCGCAGCATGACGACTGGAGCGGTTCGGATGAATCCATCACGATCACGCCGCAGGGTGAAGTGGCTGTGCGTCGCGACAAACGGGAATGCAATAAGGAATTTCGACCAGTAGCGCTTCGGGTTGAAGCTGGAGTACTCAAACCATTCGAGTCCTTGTTCTTCCTGTGAACCTGAGAGTGCGCGACGAAGCCGCAGCGGAACACGCATGGGCCACAGGAGTCGTTCCAGCACCTCTGGGATCTCAGCCTTACGATTCTCCTCTCGGTAGGGGAAAACTGTGCCGACCCCGTCATTCTTCTGCCAATCGCGAACCGATCCACCACCATGAAAGGTTCGAATATTCGCGTCAGGGATCCGAAGTCTGCGCGCAGCCTCCGAACCCAACATATATGCGTCATCTTCGCGCGTAACGGCGTTAAATCCGATACTCTGACAGATTTGCGACAGAATGGCTGTGCCTGCCCGACTGATGGCTCCGTTCATTTCGAGGCCGCCATCCGTCAGGATCCATGGCTGCCGGCTGAAGTACCGGTCGCGCATGAGGTCGCCTACTGACACCCACCGACTTGCGGTACCAGAGTGGTCGATCTGCTCGACGATCGCCCGCCACACCAACCCCTCCTCCGCCTTCTCCGGCGCTGAGGGCTCCCCTTGTACGCTCCGCACCGTCCGGATCGTCGCCTGACGCTTCGATCCGTCCCTCGGGCGTCCCACAAGGATCACCGTTGGCGTCCCGTGACCGGGAATGTACGCCCCCGACGTGTCGATGACCTCAGTCAATTCGACCTTGTGCGCGAAGTACTCCTCGATGAGCTTGGTTCCGAACTCGCGCTTCATGAAGGAGTTCGCCGTGATCTGGCCGACCATGCCGTAGCCGTTCCCGTCGGTCTCTCCCCGCTTGGCCAGTTCGAAGAACCGCTGGGCGAAGGGGACGGAGAGCGCGTACGTCCCGCCGCACGCGTTGTACAACTCCCTGTACAGCTGGTTGAGCTTCTTGTCCTTGACCGTGATGTATGGCGGGTTGCCCACGACCACGTGGTACCGGCCCTGCTCCAAGATCCGGGGGAACTCGTGGACGTCCTCCGTCGCGTACGAGAACTCGGCGAGCGGGTCACTAACCTCGCCGCCCTCCCCATCGGGCTCGGAGCCCAACTGCAGCTCCAACTGCCGGTCCTTGATGAGCGAGTCGCCGACCGCGAGCTGGATGGGCCACTCGTACCGCCGGGCCTCCTCAAACGTCCGCATATCGCTTGTGGCTATCGCCGCGACCAGGAGCCGGAAGCGGGCTACCGCGACCGCGAACGGATTGAGGTCGACCCCGTGCACCGAGTCGAGGGCCGCACGTATTCGCTCGTACGGACCGACCTCAGGCCGCTGGTCGGACCACATCCGCACCAGCCGCCGGAACGCGCCGAGTACGAAGTGTCCGGACCCGCAGGTCGGGTCGATCATCTTCAGTTCTTCGAAGCCGAACTCCCGCACCGCAGGGGTCATCGTGCGGTCGAGGATGAACTCCTCCACGAACTCCGGTGTCTGCAGCAGCGCGTAGGTCTTGCGGGCCGTCTCGCTCAAGTCCTGGTACAGGTCGCCCAGGAACCGGGTGTCCCAGCCCTCGGTGCCGTCCTCGTTCAGCGGATCAGTGAAGTCGTGCACGAGGACCGGACCGCGTACCGCATGGTCGCCTACCGTGTTGACTTCACCTTCGCCGGTCCGCTGCTCCCGCCAGAACGCGAGTAACGCGCCCGCGCCGTCGTGCGAGAGGGGGATCTGGTAGAGCGGGTTGTGGTCACGGTCGAAGAGCAGCCGCCCGGCCTGCCCTTCGCCCAGTTCGGCGAACGCAGTCTCCAGCCACCCTCGGTACGTCGGGTCGGCATCCTTCTCCAGGTACTCCTCGTATCGCGCCTGGGCCGTCTCCCGCCCTGCCACGTCGGGGGCGGTGATGTACGGATCGGCGATCAGACGGTTGTCCTCGCTGAAGCGGACGAAGACCGTGCCGAGGACCCAGGCCACCGCGACCTGGGTGATCCGATCGCCGAGCCAGGCGTTCCACGTCGCCGCCGTACGGCCCAGCTTCCGGGCCTGCTCGTACTCGCCTCGCAGCCGCCTCCCGACCTCGGGAACAGCTTTGACCTGCTGCTCAAGGTCGGTCTCTGCCGCCTTGACCTGCTTCTGCAGGTCGGCAAGGAGGCTCTTGCGGTCGATCACCAACGGCTCCTGTGGAGAAAGGGGAGAGGACGGAAGAAGGTCAGGCCAGACGGGGGAGGCGGGTCACGCATTCGGCGCGAGGTGTTTGCGCGTAACCCAGGCATCGGGCACGACGATCCACTCGTCGAACCCTGCTTGGTAGGGCACGCTCTGCCCCGCCAGGCGCGGCGCCCGTGCCGGGTCGGACTGGGCGACGAGCAGCCACAGCGGGCTGCCGCCCTGCCGTGCTTCCTCCGCGAGCCGGCCGAGCAGGTCGAGGGCGTCGTACCGGGCGAGCACCGCAGTATCGGTGAGGAGCAACGGGCCGTGTCCCTGCGCCAGCTGCTGCCGCAGTCGCGGTTCGATGCGCCCCCACGCCTTGTCGGTGCGGATGCGCAGTTGCTGGTGGGCCCGGCTGCCCGGTTCGGCGGCGTCCGCTTTCACGACGGTCTCCCAGGTCGGACGGGCCGACTCGCCCACCACGCGGCGCAGTTCGTCCACGAAGAGTCCGGTCAGCGACACCGGCCGAGCGCCGTACGGCTCGCCGGCCAGTCGCCGCACCACTTCCTCGGCGCGTCGCTGGGGCACAGTCAGAACCCGGAAGCCGTCCTGCCGTGCTGAGTGATCGAGCCGTTGCTCGGCCTTGACGGCGGCGGCGATGGCCGAGTCCGCGTCGTACTGGGTGGGAGCGGAGCGGCGCGCCGCCGAGGCGCCCCAGCTCGCCGAGGTCAGCCCAGCGGTGAAGTCACCGGACGGGCGGTCCGGGATGAGGCGGAGCACCTTGTCGTAGCGGGTGGCCAGCTTCAGCTCGAAGCCGGCCTGCTTCAGGTCGCGGACCAGGGCACTGCCCGTGGGCAGCTCGCGTGGAGCCAGCGGATCGGTGCCCAACTCGGGGAAACGGGTGGCGACCCGCTTGTGCAGGGCGTCAACCGTCAAGCCCGGCTGCCGCTCCTCCTCTACACCCGGCTGTACGGCGACCACACCGGCCTGGGTGATCCTCAGCGCCCGCACCAGGTGCAGGTCACGTGGGTAGATCTCCAGGCGCGGGGTGAGGGCGGCCCGGGTGGAGGCGGCGACCGCGATCTCGGCGGTGCGCCTTTCGTCCCAGCCCAGGCTGCCAGGCGGTCGTCGCACCGCGTCCAGCTCCGTGAGGACCGTGCTCGCTGTGGGCAGGGATTCGAGCGCCGCGAGCCGGTCAGCCCGCGCGCCCAGGCTGAGCGCGTAGTCCTGAAGGGCGGGGAGTGTCGGGGTGTCGGGACCGTCCACGCCCTCCCGGACGTCCAGGGCGAGCAGGCCGAGCACGGGATCGGCACCCTTGGGCATCCGGGCGTGGAAGTAGCGGAACAGCTGCGGGGACTCGTTGTCGTAGCTTTCTCGCTCCACCACCGCGCGCAGCAGCGACAGGGCGAGCGCGCGCCGGTCACGCCGCTCCACGTGCTGGGTGCCGCGCCGGGCGATCAGTGCGTCGGCGAGCTCGATCACCGGGGCCACCCGGCCGCGCTCGGCAAGAAACTCCACCACCTGCTCGCGCAGCAGCCCGAGGGCAAGATCTTCGTACCAGCGCTCGCGAGCCTTCTTCACGATCTGCGGGATACGGCCCGCGGTCAGACCCACCGCGTCGGCGACATCCCGCTGCCGGACCCACGCCAGGCCCCCAGGCAGCTTGCCAGCCTCATCGGGCAGCCGCAGTAGCAGTCGTATGGCCTCCCGCTCCTTGGCGTTGGAGCGGGCATTACCGCCGGACGGCCTCGGCACCAGGCGGGCGGCGAGCGCGTCCAGGCTCAGTGCGCTCAGCAACTGCGGGTCGTTGAGGTCCCCCCCGCCGACGGCGACTGAGTCCGCTACCGCCTGTTCCAGCTCGGTGATCTCCTGGCCGGCGGCCTTGCGAGCCTCTGCAGTCAGTGGCGCGGGGGCCGCTTTGCCGAGTCGGAGGTTCCACTCCTTCTGCCGGCGCTGGATCTCCTCCCGGGTACGCGAACCCATACCCGGCGCGGTGAGGAACTTCCTCGCGGAGTACTCCAGCACGTCCCCGACAGTGTTCAGCCCCAACGCGAACAGCTGCGACTGCGCGGAGAGCGTCAGGCCCGCTACGGACAGAGGAGTCGTACCGTCGGCCCTCGCCGCCTGCTGGTCACGAACCTGCTCGGCGGAGACGTCGTCGTCCTCCCGCCCGATCTGCGACCCGGCTTCCCGCGCGGCCACTGCGCCTTCCGCCGTGCCGTGCCCGGAGCTCGGAGCCGTCGTCCGCTGCGCGTCGAGGAAGAGCGCCTGCCAGGCACGCTCCATCGGCTTCAGGTCAGAGAACCGGTCCTTCACGTCCCGGGCCAGAGCCTTACGGAAGAAGGCGACCAGGCCGTCGCGCACCGCCGGCTCGAAGGCGTCCGCCGCGAGCTGCGGGTACGGCCACTCCTTCGCGTCGGTCTGCCGGGCCGTGACCCCTCCGTCGCCCCATCGGGGCAGCTCGTTCGACGCCATCTCGTGCAACGTCACTGCCAGGGCGTACCGCTCGGCGTGACCGTCGTACGAGCCACGCGTGATGACCCCCAGGAACGGGTCGAGGTAGCCTTCGGTGCCCGCATCGATCTCCTTCGCCGGGTATCCGGCGAGCGAGAAGTCGATCAGCACCAGCTGCCGGGTGCCGTTCGGACGGATCCGGATCGCGATGTTGTCCGGCTTCAGATCCCGATGCCAGATTCCTTCCGCCTCCAGGTGCTCCACCGCGCCGAACAGGTACTTCCCGTACGCCTCGAGCTGGTCCATGCCCAGGCGGCCGACATCCCGCAGTTGACGGGCGACGGTATCTTCACGCCGCCTCGGTCCTTTCCCGTCGCCACGGTCCTGTTCCTTCAGCTCGCGGCTGTCGCCCACGTATTCGAGAACGAGCACACGACGTCCCGCGAGAGTAAGTGGCTCCCGCTCGTACAGCGCGATGATGCTGGAATCCCGGTGGATGCGGCCCAGGACCTCGGCCTCCCGATCCAGGACCCCATGCTTGGCCTCGCTCAGCGCGACCTTCAGCACAGCCACTGGCAGGTTGCCGCTGCGCCGCGGCTCGCCCGCGAGATCCCGCACCAGGAAGGCCCGCGAGGTTGATCCCGTGCCGAGGCGACGCACAACCTCCCAGCGCCCGGCCAGCACGTCCCCGGCCACCGATTCCAGCGGGTCCTTTTCCGGCTCGCCCCGATCCTCGTCCGTCTCCGATGCCGGCCCGCCGCCCCCGCCCGCACCTGCGGCCGCGTCCCCGTCGGCGGCGTCCTTCTCGGTGAACGCCTGCTCGACGTACTCCAGCATCTCCAGGAAGTCATCGACCGTGGACAGACGTCGGCCCGGCTCGTACGCGGTGGAGGCCTCCACCAAGTCGTCGATGTCCGGATTCAGTCCGTCGACCAAGGCGCTTGGACGCAGGCTCTCGCCGGCTTCCAGGCGGGCCATGACCTCACTCTGGCTTGCGCCCGGCGCCTGCCCGGTGATCAGCAGATACGTGAGGACGCCGAGCCCGTACACATCGAGGCGCACCGGATCGGCCTTCGGAATTCTCAGCTCCGGGGCCAGATACGGATCAGACTGCTCCGAGACGTGGAACCCGGACACGTTGGATGGAGCCAGGGTTAAAGGCCGACCGCCGCTGGAGCTTTGCCCAGTGGCGATCTGCCAGTCCGCGATTTGTGCCCATGGATGCAGCCAGCGCTGCTCCTCGCCGAGATCCCGCCCGCGTGGCCCGCGGTCGCGTGGAATGACGTGCACCCCGTGTGCGGACAGCGTGCGGTGATGGATCCGGCGGGAGTGCGCGGAGCGCACCGTCTCGGCAAGCTGCCGCACAAGCGCCAGTCGGCACCTCAGGCCCAGCTGCTCCCCGTGCTGCACCAGAAAGTCGTCCAGCCGCAGCGTCTCCGGGTGGTAGTCGAAGAGGATCGCGGGCCCGGCCGGATGCCCCGACGGCAGGTAACTCTTCAGCTGCACCGTGCCCGGATGCCGGAACCGACTGAGCACCAGCGCCTCACGGGCGGCGGCCCGCTCCACCGACCGCCGCTCGGCGTCCGAGGCTCCCCGCTCACTGAGGAAGACCCGTACCCGCGCCAGATCGTGCAGCTGGGAGTGGCGGCCCAGATAGTCCGCCCAGGTGGGTCCGGAGTCGAACGCCTTCGCCTCCAGGAGGTAGGAGCCCACCTCGTACTGGCGGCGGGTCGGTGCGATACCGAGCTTCTTCAGGGCCGCGTCGACATGACGAGACGTCTCGGCGGTTATTCGGCGCCGGGCGTCTCCCGGCGGCTCGGCCAGCATGTCCACGAGCTGCTTGACCGTGAACACGCCGTTCAGATCGGCGGCCGGAAGGTTCACACGGAGCTTGTCATCGGTGAAGCAGACCGCCTCACTCACCCAGACCTTCGGCCGGACGCCAGGCCGGCCGGAGAAGTCGTTGATCAGACCGGACAGCTCTTTGGCTTTCCGGTTCGCCAGGTGCAGGGGGTTGCCGTGTCGCCGAGGGGTCCCGCCAGGCGTGGTCTGCACCCAGTCGTTCCCGCCGCCGTGTACCGACCCGTGCCAGTCCTTCAGCTCGATCAGGAAGACCCCGGCCGGCGCTGACACCAGAAGATCGATTTCCCGTACATGCCCGCTGTTCGCGGTGAACGTGAAGTTCGACCAGGCGCGCCACGGCTCCTCGTCCGGCAGCCGCCTGCGAATCGCCTCAAGACCGCGGCGCTCGTGCTCGTACTCGGACTCGGTGACCGTCGTCCACCGGCCTTCCAGCATGCGGTTCCCGTCTGTCCTAGCTCGTGCGTATATGCCTGCCGCATCCCTGTCGGCGCGCTCAGAACGCCCCCCCAGGCGTCAATCCGTGGAAGGAATTCTAGAGGGTGGGACTGACGACTAGTGAGGGCTTCGCTCGCCAACGCAAGGCTTATAGGCGTGAGTTGGAGGCAAGTGGGTGGCGGCGGGGTGCGGCCAGGGCGAGATTCCGCATCCGCAAGAGATGCCGTCGGTCACTCTGTCAGGCGGTCCGTACAGGGCCGCTGCCCTGAACCAGTGGGGGCAGTTCAACAGCGCAAGCACCTCGGTGAGCCACATCGGGCTGCTGGTCGAAGCCGTCGAGGATGTACCGGGGCGAGCGGCGCATCACGACTTCGGCAAAGGCACGGGAACCTCGTCCGCTGATAGGGCGCTGGTATGCAGACCTGCGCACCTCATACTCATCGGCCGCATCGCGGGCGCTCCATGCCTCCGCGCAGCGCCTGCATCCGCTTTGGTGGGGCTCATTTGAGCGGCGTCTCGGCACGTTCAGAAATTCGGGGACGCGGGGGTGGGTGCTCCTCTGCTGTGGGTAGGTCGAAGCGAGTAGACCGGGAAGCGTGCAGTCGAGCGGTGGCCTTGGATCCTGTATCTGTGGGTATGTTGGCGGCCTTGGCAGGTGGGGCCGGGGGCGAGTTGGGTCGCCAGGCGTGGGCCACTTTGAGTGAGCTGGTGCGCAGACCGTTCAGTCGCCAAGCGGGAGCCGTGGCGACCGGGGAGGCCGAGTTGGTGGCGCTGAGCGAGTCGCCAGGCGAACCGGCACGGGCAGAAGCGTTGAGCAGCGCACTCGCCGCGCGGGCTGCCGTCGACCCGGATTTCGCTGCGGCGCTGGCCTCGTGGCGTCGCCAGGCGCCGGCGTTGCGGGAGGGCTCGGTGACCAACACCATCAGTGGCGGCACTCAGTACGGCCCCGTGATCCAGGGCCGGGACTTCTCCGGTATCACGTTCAACAGTCCTCCCGCTCCTCCCGCGCGGGAGAGCTGACGGTTCCGGTTGTCCCCACTGCCCCAGGTTGACGCCGTTCGGATGTCGTCGGCGCCGGGATTGAGCTCTCTGGCTTGGGTGACTCGGATCACCCGAGCGATGTCGAGCGGAGGGGTCACGAATCTCACCCGTGTCCTGGGGCGGCTTCGTGGGCTGGCGGGTTTCGTGATGCACGCATCCAGGCGTGGCCGGTATCTTGGAGACCACCGTCAGTGATGTTGTGAGTACTGGAGGCAGTCGTGGCCCGTACGTGGGAAGCCGATCCGTCGGCGTTATTCGTCAAGCGCCTCGGCAAGTCGGCGGCGGAGCTGGGCAACTCCAAGGACGAGGACGAGTGCCCGGACATCTGGCAGTTGAGCAACGGTGACGTCGCCGTGATCGGCCGCGATCTCACCGCCGACTACCGGTCGCGCCTGCCGGGCGGGGTGAACCTGGGACCGGACGAGCGGTTGGTCGTCATCCCGGGCAACATGTTCAGTGCGGCGAAGCCGGACATTCCCGGTGCTTGATCTCGTCGCCCCGGACCTCCCTGACGAGCTGGGTGAGCCGCTCACACGCGAGGACTACAAACGGGACTTCCGGGAGCGGCGGTCAGCGATCCGCGACGGGGAGTCCTGGAAACTCGAGCGGTTGCAGCACTTCGAGGAGACGAACGACGACAGTCGGGAGGCACTCCGCCAAGGGGACTGGCCGGCAGTACTGAGGCTGTTCGAGGCAGAGCGTGACGCCTTGGTCCGAAGGGCCCGGGACGAGATCGCGCGGGGAGCGGTCTTCCATCGCATTCGTGTGGTCGAGGAGCCGTTGACGCCGTACGTGCAGTGGGAGCTGCACTGGCTTCGGCTGAGTGCTGAGTGCGGGCATTCCATTCGTGTTCTGCCCGCTTCCGCGGTCGCCGCCGTGGAGGGCGATGCGCTGCTGCCGGAGCTCAACCTTCTGGACAGTCGGGTTCTCTACCGTGTGCTGTACACCGACGCCGGCCAGCCGGACGGGGCGATCCGCTTCACCGATCCCAGCACGGTGACGAACTG
Organism: Streptomyces sp. NBC_01477; assembly: GCF_036227245.1. GTDB lineage: Bacteria > Actinomycetota > Actinomycetes > Streptomycetales > Streptomycetaceae > Actinacidiphila. The sequence goes on along the minus strand of NZ_CP109445.1, from coordinate 1,692,292 downwards.
GGCGAAGTATCTGCGGGAGCTGTACGGAGGTGCGGAGGACATCCAGGCGTACTTCGACCGTGCCGTGGCCGACCTGCCTCCGCCACCCGCGGCCTGACAGGCACATCGATCGACGTGCCGACAGAAGACAGCAGGCGAACCGCAGACTCGCAGAACGACCTCTCCGGGTCGTCCCGCGATGTCGTACAGGCCGGAAGCGTCACCGGTGACATCCACTTCCACCGGCTTGCCGCCTCGGAACCATCGCGGCCCGTCCCGCGCCAGCTCCCAGCCGACGTCAACACGTTCGTGAACCGCTCCGACGAACTGGGACAGCTGAACGCGGTGCTCCCCGAGCGGAACGGCGGGCACGTCGTCGTCTCCGTCCACGTGGTGGCCGGCACGGCGGGGGCGGGCAAGACCTCGCTGGTCCTGCACTGGGCGCACCAGGTCAAGGACCAATTCCCCGACGGCCAGCTCTTCGTCAACCTCCGCGGCTATGATCCCGGAGAACCGGTCACCGCCGCACAGGCACTGCAACGCTTCCTACGAGCCCTGGGCGTAGCCGCGGCCGAGGTTCCCCAGGACGTCGACGACGCGGCAGCCATGTACCGTTCACTGCTCGCCGACCGCCGAGTCCTGATTCTCCTGGACAACGCGGCCACGGTCAGCCAGGTCCGCCCGCTGCTCGCCGGCGGAGGAGACAGCCTCGTCATGGTCACCAGCCGCAGCCGTCTGGCGGGCCTGTCCGTACGGGACGGTACCCACACACTCGGCACGCCTCTTCCGACTCCTCGGCCTGCACCCCACGGGAGAGTTCAGCCTCCCTGCCGCCGCCGCGCTCGGCGAACTCCCGCCCAGCCGAACGCGGCAGTTGCTCGACGATCTCGTCGGTGCACACCTGCTGGAGCAGACCGCCCCGGACCGGTTCCAGTTCCACGACCTCTTACGCGCATACGCCACCAACCTGGTCCAGTCGGAGGAGTCCTCCGACCAGCGGCAGGCAACGCGACGACGCGTCCTGAGCTGGTACCTCCACACCGCTGACACCGTCCAGACCTGTCTCTATCCGTCTGAGGACCACCTGCCGCTGCCGGAACCCTCGCCCGGAGTCACGCCGCTCGTATTCGCCGACTACAACGCTGCTGTCGACTGGTCGGAACGGGAGCAGCTCAACTTCCTTCCTGCAGTGCGTGACGCCGCTCGAAACGGGTTGGACCAGACCGCCTGGCAGCTGGCCACCGTCCTGTGGTTCGCACGTCCTCCCTCCTCGTCGGAGCGTGACTGGCTGGAACTGGGTCGGATCGGGTTGGAGGCAGCCGCGAGACAAGAAGATCAAAGAGCGCAGAGGCGGCTGCTGATCAACACCGGCATCGCACACAGGGCCCTTAATAACTTCTCCGACGGCCTGAACGCGCTGGAGCGAGCCGTCAGCTTGGCCCGCAGCTCGCGGAGCCGGACCGACGAGGCCCAGTCCCTCAACCTCATCGGACTGATCCATCTACGACGGCGCGAACTCGACCTGGCGGAGACGCACTTCGTACAAGCGATGTCCATCTTCCGAGACTCGGGCAACAGCCAGCGGGTAGCCACCGCAATGTCCAACATCGCCAGCACCCGCTTGAGTGCCGGCCGCCTGCCCGAGGCCGCCTCGGTGATCGACGAGGCCCTTGCCGCCCACCGGGCACTGGGCAACAGAGGAGGCGAAGGCAACCTCCTGCGGATCGCTGCTGCGCTGCGACTCGAAGAGGGCGACGCGGAGGCAGCACTGCGATCCATCGACGAGGCACTCGACATCGCCCTCGCCCTCCGTGACCACACCCGGGAAGGCTTCTGGCTCCTTACCCTCGGCGACATCCAGCGCAGCACCGCTCAGTACGGCGACGCACTGACCTCCTCTACTTGGCCGGGGTTGTGCACCGGGAAAACCCTGAGACCGCTCATGCTCACTGGATCGAGGCCATGACCCACCTGAACGCCTACACCGACCCCCGGGCCACTGCGATCAGCTCCCGCGTAGAGGCGTTGCTGACCCGAGGGTCTGCCGCACGATCGGGTGACATCTGATCTGGCTTGCGCTGCGGGGCGGGGAAGGATGTTCCTCTGCACAGGGGGTGATCGCGAAGCGTGTGCGGCCACTGCTCTGGCCCATGCGGATCAGGCGGGCGGCCAACTGTAGGTGACCGGCGCGGAGGCGGGAGGAACGCTACGGGATAGAAACATGCTCAGGGTTTCTCCGCAAGGTACCTCGTCCACTGTCGTGGCAGGCAGTGCGAAGGCCAGTGCTCGGTAGAGCCGGGCTCGGTGCAGGGTGAAGAGGTCGCGGACGTGGCAGCAGTACGTGTTGACTCCGGCCCGCAGCGCCCGGTGAGCGCCCCAGGTCAGCGCCGCACAGCCGGCCAGCCAGACCAGCCGTGGCCACCAGCCGGGCAGTAGCACGCACCACACCGCGGTGGCCACAGCGCAGATCACGCCCTGTACACGTGCCAGCACCCGGGTAGCGGCGGCTGTCAACTCTTCGCGTACCGAAGGCTCGAGGGCGCGGACGAACGGGTCCCAGCAATAGCGCAGGTCGAGCCCGTATTGCCGGCGTATCTCCGCAGGGACCGAGACTAGGGCGTTTCCGAGGGTGGTGGGCATCAGCGGATCCGGGTCCCGCAGCCGCGGGTACCGTGCGAGTGCTGCCCGACGCCGAGCGTTACGCCAGCCGTTCTGCACCTGCCAAGCGGCGAGCCTCTCGCCAGTTACGCCCGAGGGTGTCGGATGGCCCGCGCGAAAGGCAATGCGCCGCCGGGCATGTCGGGTAATCCCGTAGCGGGTGCAGGCGAGCGCGAAACGAGTGGTGCCCCAGCGGCCCGCGAGCACCTCTAGGACGAAGGTCGCCGACGAGGTCAGTATCCATGCGGAGATTACGACGGCCGTGGTCGCTGACGCTGAGGCCAGGGCGGCGCCGGCCGCACCCTGGTGCGCGAGGGCGCAGAGCGGCTTCGCCGGGGCCGCCGGATCGTGGCACGGGCGGGAGCCGGTT